>CAJUFL010000019.1:0-43345 GCA_910585605.1 uncultured Lachnospiraceae bacterium
GTCCGTCACCAACTCGCCATGGAAGCGTCTCCCCTAGTATGATAAACAAGAATTTACACTAATTTAATACCGTATGTTGTCATTGCCTTCTTAATTTTTTCCACACTTGCAGGTTCTGCCTCCGTCATTGGCATCCTTACATATCCACCACAAAGACCTGCAAGTTCAACTGCCTTTTTAACAGGAATCGGATTCACCTCGCAAAACATTGCATCACATAAATCGATTGCCTTTAGCTGCAATGCCAGTGAACCTGTAACATCGCCTTCTAAATATTTTGCAACCATATCATGGGTATCCTCAGGAATGATATTTGCTGTTACAGAAATCACACCCTTGCCGCCAAGTGATAATAAAGGAACTACCTGGTCATCATTACCCGAATAAATATCAATACATCCATCTGCCAACTGTGCCAGTTTTGCTACCTGTGAAATATTTCCGGAAGCTTCCTTGATCGCTACGATATTTTCAACTTCTCTTGCAAGCTTTACAGCTGTTGCCGGCAAAATATTGCAACTGGTTCTTCCCGGCACATTATACATAACGATTGGAATGTTCACAGCTTCTGCAATCATTTTATAATGCTTAATCAGTCCGTTCTGTGTTGCCTTATTATAATAAGGTGTTACAACTAACAATGCATCTGCCCCTGCTTCCTCAGCTTCTTTGGAAAGCTTAACTGCCGTTTCGGTGCAATTAGAACCTGTACCCGCAATCACCGGCATTCTTTTATTCACATACTCTACACACTTACGGATCACCTCCATGTGCTCTTCCTCTGTCATAGTAGAAGCCTCACCTGTTGTACCGCAAATAACAATAGCATCCGTTTTATTAGCAGCGTGATATTCCACCAAAGACTTTAACTGCTCGTAATCTACTGCCCCATCTTCCTTGAAAGGCGTTACTAATGCTACTGCTGAACCTGTAAAAATCGCCATACTTTTTCTCCTTTTCCTAATTCATATTGATTACGCACAAAACGCTTCGTCAGCAGCGTGCCAACGAAGCGTCATCCAAAATCCTCTTCATTACCGTAGCACTCCACCTAAAATCCGGCATTCATACATATCCTCTGTACTAAAGCCTTCTCATAATTCCGGTGACAGACATATAGCTATTAACTATACATCCAGATAAGATACCCACTAAGGAGATATCTCTCTTCGGCATGAGCCCCTTTCACAATTCTTCTTCCAGCCTTATCTGTCCAAACTGATACTCTTGACACATGCACCTCTACACATCGACGAAAACGTCCTGTAAACATAATTTTATCTATCATAACACTATATAATATGAGTGTCAACTCATTCCGGCATCATTCTTTCTCTTCCCACTTTTTCTCCCAATCATCCTCCATTCCTCTTTTTCAAGCCTGCCGTCTCCCGAAATACATCAATATCACAATCATATTTTCCTTTTATCCGTCACCCATAAACCGACATTTTTATATGAACCATTATAATATTTGTTAAAGTTTTTCACTCTGGCAAACAATGGGTCATATACACCCCCATTATATTCTACCCATGCATGTTCCGTATCATGACAGACATACACGGTTTTGCAACCGCATTCATGGAATAAAAAAGCAACCGCAGCAGCCCCTGATACGCAATCTCCCTGCTTTTTCTTAAATATATCATTCGCAAAAGTCATTTCCCAACCCTTTTCTTTATATATGGAATCCAGAAAACGATAGCGTTTATATGGAAACTGAAAAACCCAGCGGAAGCATTTTTCCATCTTCGTTTTTTTACTATCCGTTGCTTTTGTAATCTGACCCATAAGTTTACGGGCTGTCATCATGGTATCAATTTTTTGCTTGTTATATTTTGTCTTCTTTACCGTTCCGTCCTTTTTTATCTTAATACCATCTATTTTACAGTTCTTTTTCTGATTCCCCTTCTCCCTGTCAAAATAGCAGTACTCCCCTTTCAGTTTCTGCCAGCCTGTCTGCATAACACCCTTTTTATTAAAATAATATGTTTTTGATTCTATTACCGTTAATCCGGATGCCTTTTCGCCTTTCTCATTATAATAATACCGATACCCTTTTTTCTCCTGCCAGCCTTTCTTTCCCGCAGCCTGCACCTGGCAGGACAGACAGATCACACACACAAACAAGACCAGACAATACATTAAATTCCTAAATAAAATGATTCTTTTTTCCGTCTTTTCTCTCATCATACAAGTCCTCTCTTTAATCTTATTGTAAATACAGGTAATAAATTACTATTCCACGGAATCAATATACCAGGTTGTCTGTCCCTGCGAATGGCAGTAAACCGTAAAACCGTCAAACTGTGCAATGCCATCATATTCTCCTTCATAATAACAGCTCTCTGCTTTGCTAAAACTGCTATATGATCCGATTGCCGCTATCAGACTATCCAGTGTCTTCCCCACATATCCTTTTGCAATCTCCTTATTTGACTGTACTGCTTCTGTAGTGGTTTCTGTAGTTTTTTCCTCTGTTGTCTTTTTGGTTGTTTTCTTATCCTTTCCTTTCTTCGGTTTCTTTTTTTCAGTAGTTTTCGTTTCTTTCTCAGTTGTCTCCCTGGTCTGAGTCGTTTCCTGTTTAGTATTTTTCACAGAATTATCCGATTCTGTTGTCTCCGTTTCTTTCTTATCAGTATCTGTTTGCTCTGTTCTTTTAACGTCCTCTGTCGTTATCATCTTTTCTGCCACCGTGACCTCACCCGTTGTTCCTTTTTCCTCTGTTGTGTCAGATTCCGCCACCGTTTTTTTTGCATAGGCAGCATCTGTTTTTCCGTCACCACACCCTGCCAGTAATCCTGCCAGAAGTCCCATCATCATTACGCAATACACTTTTTTTCTCATTTCCTCATTCTCCTTTTTCTCCATTGTATATTGAAATTTCCTGTAAACTGTAATATTCCCCATCCCTTCCGGCAATGACTTCCAGTCCACAGTCTTTTGTTCCTATCACATTTTTATCCAGATAAATTCCATACTGGTAATCTTCATATCCTGCCCCTCCGTTTAATCCATATGCGGCAGGAAATGCCTCAAATATTCTTTTTTTTCCATTTCTCTCCACACTTATAAGGATATCAGCATTTTTCTCCACATAACGGGAATCCAGGACTCCGTAAACTACATAATATTCTCCCTGCTCGGCAATATTGACAGAAGTATCTGACTGCAAAATCTTAGTCACTTTTCCCTCTATATCTCGTTCTGGTCCCTGCATAATGGGAATCTCCTGCTGCAAAGAAGCGATATGCCGTTCCGTAAGCTCTAAAATCACAGTATCAGCCTCATACTGCCTGATCAGGCTCCAGTCATACGGAACCGCTTTTGTAAAAAAAGCTGCCCCATACTCATCTGCCAAAAAAGGAAGAAGTGCATTGCCAAAAGAATCACGAAACATTACCAGCGCACCGTCTTTTCCCTGACAGCTTGTCTCAATAAACATATCCTCCGTTGTATCTGCATCATTACAATATTCATAGATATGTTGTCTGTCATAAATAACATTTTCATCCAGTCTGTTCCACTTCGGATATAACATTCCCCATAAATCCCCTGAAAAGCAATTCAGTACCTGATAAGCCTCATTACTGTAATCCACATATTCTTTTCCTATATGTTCCAAAATCTGCCCACCAGCAAAGGCCGCTCCCTCATTATTCCAGTGCGTATCCAGCTTATGATACATTACAGTATTCTGTTTCCCAAATGCCTCTTTTAAATCCACAAAATCAACCTGCTGCTTCTCCATCTCTTTTTTTAACAAGCTGTAACTATTCTCTGTACTCTCTTTTACATACCTGTCCGGCATATATTCCGGATACAGGGAATTCTTATTAGGGGCAGGCACAAATAAAAACTTACATCCCTGCCTCCCAGCCCCCTCCTGAAGCAATGCCAATACTTTTGCACAATTATGGACTCCCCTGCCGCTCAATACATTCCTTCCCAGATAATCATCCTTTGTCTCCTCAAAAAACAGCCATTTATCCTTCCCTACAATCACTTTATCATTATTGGAAACCTGAAATACCCTGCTTTTTATCACGGCATCTACTGTAGCAAGCTCCTGCCGGTACGCAAAATAGTCCGAAAAATAATCCGTAAGTTCTGAAAAAAATTGCATATTCCATTTCTCTTCCTTTATTACCGATGGAAATGCCCTTGCATAACGCTTCTCTATGGTCATGTCCGTACGATACCACAGCATTCCAACAAACGGCAGGCTTATCATTGCCAAAAATACTATCAAATATATCTTTTTATTCACATCTTTTCTCCTTTCGCATAATAGCTTCCATTTTAAAACCTGAAATAAATAAATGGATTATACGATGTCGAAGCCAAATTCAGTATACATAGCAGCAGCAGGATTAAGCTTCCTGCTGATAGCACAAAATGATATCCTTTTCCCATATGCCCAAGCTTTTCCCCCACCCGCCTGCCGACCGGATAGGAAAACAGAAATGCAGTTCCCAAAATACAAATATTATATGAATTCAGAGATTCCCTCAAAAAACTGGCAGAAGATACATCCATTGCAAAATTTGTAAACATTGCCTTCAGCATGGAAAGACCTGCCATAACAGTCTCTGACCGGAACATCACAAATGCAGTTGTCACAACCAGCCATGTGTATACATTACAGACAACCTTCGACCTGCATTTTTGCACTGGAAGAACCGTATCCTCTAACACATTGGCAATCCCATGGACAAGTCCCCATATTATAAAAGTCCAACTGGCACCATGCCAGATTCCTGTCAGTATAAAAACCACCATTTTATTGCACTCTGTGTTCCACTTTCCCCTGCGGTTGCCTCCCATTGGTATGTATATATATTCTTTAAACCATGTAGACAGTGAAATATGCCATCTTCTCCAAAATTCTTTTATGCTGCATGCACCATAAGGATGTTCAAAGTTTTCCTGAAATTGAAACCCAAACATGGAAGCCAGACCGATTGCCATATCTGAATATCCGCTGAAATCATAATAAATCTGTAAGGTATAACTGACAGCCCCCAGCCATGCCACTAATAAATTACAGTCTGCAATCTCTAACAAAAAAACTTCATCCGCAATACATCCCAGACCATTTGCCAAAATTAACTTTTTGAAAAGCCCTTTTGTAAAACGCTGCATTCCGGATACAATCTTTTCTATATCTGCCACACGGTTCTCTATCTGTCCACTGATATCATGATAGCGGATGATAGGACCGGCAATGAGCTGTGGAAAAAAGGAAATATACAATAAAAGTTTAAAAAAACTTTTCTGCTCTGCCCCCTCATCCCGATAGACATCTATCACATATGAAAGTGCCTGAAATGTAAAAAAGGAAATCCCTACTGGCAGTGCAATTGCAGGAACCGAAATCCCTGTATGAAAAATTTGATTCATGATGTCTACGATAAATCCTGCATATTTAAACACGCCTAATATCACAATATTAAGGATAACAGCCAGAACAAGTATCATTTTCCGGATAAAACCGTTTTTTCCACCAGTCAGATTTCCTGCTCCCAGCATTCTTCCAAATATATAATTAACAACAGTGGAACCTATCATCAAAAAAACATAGACTGGTTCGCCAAAAGCATAAAATAAAAGACTCGCTATTATCAATAATCCATTTTTTACGGAATTAGACGATGGAAGAATATAATATAAACAAAATATAACCGGCAAAAATGCAAATAAAAAAATAGCAGAACTAAAAACCATTTCTTTTCTCCTATGTATGATATCTATTTAACTGCTCTATCTTTGTATGTACAGAATATATTAACATCTAATGTTATACCACATTTTCCACCTTGCAAAACTTATGATTTCCTTAGATTTATGTTACATAATTTTTAAATTTATTTCTTTTTATACAGAATTTAAAATATATTTATTAAAAATTGTTAAAAATTGTTTACATAAAAAAGACATGGAAATAATAAAATCATTTCCATGTCTGTAAATATCATTGTATATAAAAGCCACCCTGTCACACGTATAGCAGCACATCAATATTCGCCAAAACAAGTTGACAAACCATCAATATAGCACGCACTAACTTGCCTCTATACGAGACAGCATAGATGCTTTCTTCTTCAGCGCATCAGGACAATTCCGTCCTGTTAATATCAAATTTACCTTGCTGTTTGTTCTCAGCAATTCTGCAATCTCTTCCTCAAAAAGAATATTATAATCCAGCAGACCAAGCACTTCATCCAGGATTACCACATCTGCACTTCCTGTGTCTATTACCTTCTTTGCATAATGAAAGCTGTTTTTAGCCTTCGCACGCTGTTCTTCCCTCTCTTCAAAGGTCAGCTGTCCATACGGTTTCTCACTATTTTCAAATGTAAAGAAATTAATCTCATCAAACTGGCTCAAAATACTGTAATCTGCATCTGTGCCTTTCAAAAACTGCACAATCGTCACAGTCTCTCCTGCACCTGCCGCTTTTACTGCCAGTCCCATAGCCGCTGCCGTTTTTCCATAACCGGCACCGTAAATAATATGTACATTCTCCATATCCTTCCACCTCATATTCATGTTGTGCCGCTTTTCTGTCTATATGCAGAAAATACACACATTGAGTGTAATTTGCTTCACTTTATGGTCTTATCCTCAAACTCACCATCATCTACAGAATATGTCTTCTACTGCAAATCCTAAGAATACGATATATCCTAGCATAAACTCATTTAAAATGCAATCTTTTTCAAGTTTCTTATTCGAGACACTCCATTTTGCTGACAGAAACTTCATATGCCACACGGTTGATCACTTCATCATTTTCCAGTTTCTTCTGATACTCCCGGCTCTGTATTCTGCCCCAGACAGCCACATGTTCGCCCACATCCAGTTTTCCGGCAAATCTTGCATTTCGTCCCCAGCAGATACACGGAATATAATCCGATTTACCATACGCACGGTTAACTGCAAGAAGCACGTCCGCAATTTCCCTTCCAAGAGGCGTCATCCGGTAAATAGGTGCCTTACATATATATCCATCTAAATATATCTGATTAGGATGCTGCATTTCATCATCCTCATTTAAAACATTTAATTCCCTTACAAATAACGATAAAATCAATCTGTTTTTTGCTTCCTCATGCTTGTTATAAGAACGGAACTGTCCCTTTGCTTCAATCCGCTCTCCCATATGAGATTCATTTACATCAATCAGACGGTCTGAAACCATCAAAGGAATCACATCGGTAGCATCACTTAATCTGCTCACTAACAGATCTACCATATAAAATCCCTCTCCAAAAATCTCATGACTAAAGGTAAACTCCGAAATAATCTCTCCTGCTACTACTGCCTGGTTGTTACTTAATGCTTTTTCTGTCATTTTCTTTCTCCTTCCATGTACATTAAAAGTTTTTATTTGCATAATAAATGCCAAACTCTCCCTCATGAGCTTTGCTCACTCAGTAGTGCTTTCTAATCCACTTTTACAGCCAAGTGTATTTACAAACACTAAATGTTGTATCTATTTATTTGAAAAACATTTATCATGTACTATATCTTAGTACAGAAAGTCGATTTGTAGAACGGGGATTTTTCTTCTAAAAAAGACTACTTTTGTCGTTATTTTGTAGTTCTTTGTCGCATGACCTCATACATTAATATTGTTGACGCAGTTGCGACGTTTAGAGACTCCACTTTTCCCATCATCGGAATCACAATTTTATGATTCGTTATCTCTGATAATTCCTTTGAAAGACCATTCCCTTCATTTCCGACGCAGAAAATTGTCGGATTCCGGTAATCAAAGTCGTAAAAGCATTTTCCCTGTAAATGTGCACTGTATGTTCTGAAATTCTTATGATTCAATTCTCTGATACATTCTGTCAGATTTTCGACAACGGTAAACGGAACCCTGAAAATAGAACCCATCGTAGCACGAACCACCTTAGGATTATATATATCTACCGTATCCCCGCTCATCAATACACCTGTAACCCCTGCCCCTTCCGCAGTCCGCAGGATTGTACCAAGATTTCCCGGATCCTGTATATTTTCCAATGCCATAATAAGCGGTGTTTTCCCTTTACACACCTCCTCTACTGTGTAATGCTGCCTTTTAACAATACTGATAACACCCTGTGGTGTTTTTGTATCGGAAACAGATTCCATAATATGTTCCGACACTATTTCAAATGGTATGTCAAAAAACAGCTCTTTGTTTCTCTCATAAAAATCTTCCGTTACAAATGTCTCCATATGCAGCCTGTCTGGTATTTCCGAAAACATCCTGATTCCTTCTACCAAAAATACATCCTGCTTTTTACGCTCTTTGGAATTTTTCATGCATTTTGATAAATTTTTAATTTTATTGTTTGATGTACTGGTTATCATATTTCCCCCTATATCCCGTGCATATCAGTATCCGGAGCGTTCTCTCATAGACAGTTTTGCCTCTTTCGTCAGAACTCTTCCTTCTCCAAGCAAATCCTTCATTTCCTTTAACAACATCTCAGAAACCGCAGCATTAAACTGATTCCCCAACGGTTTCATCAGCTTTTCTTCCTTCAACACAATAATAACATTACTGCTTCCGGGATACTTGTCAATAATTCTGTAAATAGCTTCTTCCTTCTTTTGATAGTCGTCTTTATTATCACACTGTAGATAAAGCTGACGCGGTACTTCCGTAAAAGGAATCACCTTTTCCAGTAAAACCTTTCCTTCATCTTCGCTGATAGAAGCCCTGCCATATACAAATATTTTTGCATCCTGGTCTAAATACTGCCTGTATTGTTCATATTTTTTAGGAAATACCACTACCTCAATAGTGCCCAATAAGTCCTCCAGAGTGATAAACGCCATATTCTGATTATTTTTTGTCATTTTCACTGTCTTAGCAGAAACCATTCCCCCAAGTGTATAATAAATCTGGTCTTTTGCCACTGTCTGACCATTTTCCGGATCTGGGATAAAATCATGGGTGGTCGCATCAATATTCCGGTTCATCAATTCCTGATAATCTTCTAACGGATGCCCACTGACATAAATGCCCAAAACCTCCTTTTCATAAGCAAGCTTCTCTTCTTTTTCATATTCACTCACTTTTGGATAAGATATATCAAAATCCTTTTTTTCCTCTTCTCCAAGAAAATCCAGTAAAGACATCTGTCCGGTCATGGCACTCTTCTTTTCCTGATTCACCATATCAATGACCTGCACATAAACCATCATCATCTGTCTTCTGTTCGCATCAAAGCTGTCCAATGCCCCTGATTTGATAAAGCTTTCAATCGTCCGTTTATTCACTTCTTTATTGGAAAGACGACTGATAAAATCTTTTAAATCCTTATATCCTCCGTTTTTTTCACGCTCCTCCACAATTGCATCAATGACAGGTCTTCCCACGCTCTTTAGCGCTGATAAACCATATCGGATTGCATTATCCGCTACTGAGAAATGGCTGTAGCCTTCATTGATATCCGGGGGCAGAATCTGAATTCCAAGTTTCCGGCAATGGGCAATATATTCCGATACCTTATCTGTACGGTCTAACACTGAGGTTATCAATGCTGCCATAAATTCCTCCGGATAATGGCACTTTAGATATGCAGTCTGATATGCAACCACTGCATAGGCTGCCGCATGGGACTTGTTAAAAGCATACTTTGCAAAATCTATCATTTCATCAAATATCTTATTTGCTGTCTTCTCATCAATTCCCCGGTTGATACAGCCCGGAACATTTTCTTCTTTATTTCCATATACAAAATTCTGACGCTCCCGCTGCATCACATCCCCTTTTTTCTTGGACATCGCACGGCGCACCAGATCACTTCTGCCTAGCGTATATCCTGCAAGTTCCATAACAATCTGCATAACCTGTTCCTGATACACGATACATCCATAGGTAGGTGCCAGTATTTTCTCAAGCTGCGGACAATCATAGGTAATCGTTTCCGGATGATCCTTGCCTTTTATATACAACGGAATAAAGTCCATTGGTCCCGGTCGGTACAAAGAAATACCTGCAATTACATCCTCAATATTTCTGGGCTTTAACTCCTTCATAAAGCTTTTCATACCATTACTTTCCAACTGAAAAATACCATCCGTCTGCCCCGTACAGAGAAGATCATACACTTCTTTATCTTCCATGTTCAAGTGGTCTATATCAATATCAATTCCTTTGCTCTGTTTAATATTTCTCACTGCATCCTGTATGACCGTGAGTGTCCTAAGTCCAAGGAAATCCATTTTTAGAAGACCCAATTCTTCAATGGTAGTCATGGTAAACTGTGTTGTGATAGCATCTTCTGAACCTCTGGATAACGGTACAAATTCATCAATTGGCTTCTGACCAATCACTACTCCCGCTGCATGCATAGACGCATGTCTCGGCAGTCCCTCTAACCTTTTGGACATATCAATCAGATATCTGACATCCTCTTCCTCCTCATAAGCTTTCTTAAGATCAGAAGAAATATCAATAGCCTCATTAATGGTAATATTATGACCGTTCGCCCCCATGGGAATCATCTTTGCCACCCTGTCTACTGCTGCATACGGCATGTCCAGAGCACGTCCTACATCACGGATTACCATTCTGGCTGCCATTGTACCAAAAGTAACAATCTGCACAACTTTCTCTTTCCCATACTTACGGACTACATAATCAATAACCTCCTGCCTTCTCTCATAGCAGAAATCCACATCTATATCCGGCATGGATATTCGCTCGGGATTCAGAAAACGCTCAAACAGCAGATTATACCGGATGGGGTCAATATCCGTAATCCCCAGGCAATAACTGACAATAGAGCCTGCGGCAGAGCCACGTCCCGGACCAACTGCAATTCCGTTGTCCTTACCATATTTAATAAAATCCCATACAATCAGAAAATAGTCCACATATCCCATTTTCTGAATGGTTGACAGTTCATAATCCAGCCTCTCCTGAAGTTCATCTGTCACCGGGTCATAACGCCGTTGCAATCCTTCTTCACATAGTGCCTGTAAATAACTATACGAGGTAAATCCCTCCGGCACCTCGTATTTTGGCACCTTTTGTTCTCCAAAAATTATCTCTACATTGCACCTTGCAGCTATCTTACCCGTATTTTCTAACGCCTGCTTCGCATACGGAAAAAGTTCTTCCATCTCTTCAGGAGATTTCAGATAGTACTGTCCACCGTCATATCGCATACGGTCTTCATCCGCCACCTTCTTCGCAGTCTGGATACAAAGTAAAATATCATGCGCCTCTGCATCACTTTCCTTTACATAATGAATATCATTGGTAGCAACCAGTCCAATCCCTGTCTCCTGGGACATCCTCATTAATCCCTGATTTACCATCTTCTGGTCATCTATTCCGTGATCCTGCATCTCCAGAAAATAGTTATCTTCCCCAAAAATCGCCTGATGCTCCAAAGCTGCCTGCTTTGCTTCTTCATAAAATCCCTGCCGTAGTTTAGTTGCCACTTCCCCAGCCAGACATGCCGAAAGTGCAATAATTCCCTCATGGAATTCCTGTAAAATCTCCCTGTCTATCCTGGGCTTATAATAGTAACCTTCCGTAAATCCCCGGGATACAATTTTCATCAGATTATGGTAGCCCTGATCATTTTGGGCCAGCAAAACAAGATGGTAATAACGGTTGTCTCCTTTCCCGACCTCTCTGTCAAAACGGGAGCCCGGTGCCACATAAACCTCACAGCCGATAATCGGTTTGATTCCCTCTGCCTTTGCCGCTTTATAAAAATCAATCACACCATACATAACACCATGATCGGTAATGGCAATACTGTCCATTCCCAATTCTTTTGTATGATGTACCAGCTCTTTTATCTTGGATGCACCGTCTAATAAACTATATTCTGTATGTACGTGCAAATGTGTAAATCCCATATTATTCCTCCATCTAAACCTTCTCCCGCCGGACTTCCTTTGTTAAAATTTCTTTTTTGATATAATTAAAGGTCTTTTCCTCACCCTCTTTTGCCAGCATTCTAAGCAGCTTCTCCAGCAATCCGGCAGAATCAGGATGGAGCAAATCCTTGGCTTTTCCCTTCTCATAATACGCTAACGGCATAGCATCATTATAGGTATCCCTGTTATAATTCTTGCTTGCCGCAACTCTGTCGCAAAACATCTCTACCACATATTTCACCGGCATCTTCATTCCGGCAATGCCTCCGTTTTTCAAATCATAGTCCAGCCAGTATTCCAAATGATGCTTATTCCGTCCCTTATGATGCAGCCATGCAGAAGTATATCCTTTATCTTCTCTTTCTGCATTATTGGGACTGCGGTTTCCCTGATAGTATTTGACCCCTACCACGAACTCCACCGGACTATATTTTGATAAATCATGAAGCAATCCCTGTTTAATCATTCCAAGCCGGAAACAGGACTTCATGACCAGCCATTTATGATGATTGATTGTCTTTAAATGATTCCACCAATTCATATATTACTCCTTTGGTACAATTCTATACGATTATCTATTCATTATGAACCATAATAAACGAAAAAACAAGAAGATTCCGTGTTAACTTACAGTACAAAATCCTTTTGGCAGTATATACATAATCTATGTATCTATTCTTTCCATTTCAACAAGTGCTTTATTCCGATAGACAATATCCTTTCGCTCAATAAACCCCATTTTTCCCCAAAATTCATTTCCGGTTTCGTTCTTTTCAAATACTACCAATGCTATTTTATGGATACCAATACTTCTTAAAGCTTCTAAAGCCGTATTGACCAGTGCTGCCGCAATTCCTTGTTTTCTGTACATTGGATTTACAGCGGTATGGTAAATATAGCCCCTTCGTCCATCATTTCCTGCAAGAATATTTCCGATTATTTTACCATGTTCTTCATCTTCTGCGACAAAGCAGCTATCCGGATTTCTCTCTAAAAACCGTCTAATGCCTTCCTTGGAATCATCAAGGTTGTTTAACCCCAATCCTGTACAAGACACCCATAATTCATATATATTTTCATAATCATTGATCAACATTTTTCTTATTAGCATATTAATAACTTCCCTTACAAATAATTTTAGTCAAAAAAGCCGGTATAAACAGCTGATCTTACGCCCGATAAGCTTTAAGAAGGCACTGTCTTGATCCTTTTCCTATACTCTGAAGGTGATAATCCTTTTGATTTTTTAAACAGCCTGCTAAAATACAGCGGATTATCATAGCCTATAATACGGTTGATCTCCGTTATATTATACTCTGTTGCTTCCAGTAAGCTCTCTGCGTTGGATATCCTGATTTCCAATATATACTGCATCGGGGTAAAGCCCGTATATTTCCTGAAATTCCGGATAAACCAGCTGGTACTCATATGCCTGGAAGCTGCATACTCTTCAATGCAGATATCTGTATTATAATGTTCATTAAAATAGGTAACTGCCAGATCGATTTCCTCTGTCATAAATCCACTATCTGTCTTCTTTACATTGTTCATCTGCCTATGTATCAGAATAAGGATATGCCGGAGCACCATTGCTAATAGCTCCTGATAATCTTCGCGGCACATCTGCAATTCCTGTATCATCAGTCGAAACAGGCTCTGATATTCCAGCAGTGCCCCACAGTAGAAAACATGCATATTATCAGATATCCCATACTGTCTTAAAATATTTTTCACATCACTTCCAGTAAAATGTACCCAGTATACCTCTGTCTGGTCCGTACCATAATATACATATTTCTGAACCTCCTTTGGCCGGTATAGTACCATATGCCCGGCAGTAACAATTTCCTCTCTATCTTCAAAATAAAAATAAGCTTTCCCCGATGCGACATAAATCAGCTGATAGTCAATTCTTCCCCGGGGTCTGTAAGTAGAAAGCTCCGATCTGCTATACAGCCGATATGTTCCGCAGCTTCCCACGATAAGCGGTCTGCTCTTATCTTTAAAATCCACTCGTGAATGATGCAAATAAGCCGAATTTGTATACATGATAAATCTCCCAATACTGTCTTCAGTTCCCTTCTTAATCTCCTGAAATATTATTGTATCATTTTGTGCATATTATGTCTAATATATGCCATGGATTTTGAATACGTTTATTTTTATAATATAAAAAACGATAAGAAGGAGTGGTGACTATGCTGATACCAAAATATTATGAAGATTTACACATTTTACATGAAAATACCATGCCCGACAGGGCTTACTACATTCCTGCTTCTGTGAAAATGGACACACTTGCACACAACAGGGAAGGTTCCGACCGTTTCCAGTTATTAAATGGAGATTGGAAATTTAAGTATTATGACAGCATTTATGATTTAGAGGAAAATTTTTATGAAGAAGACTATGATATTGCCTCCTTTGATACCATTCCTGTTCCAAGCGTATGGCAGAACCATGGATATGACCGCCATCAGTATACAAATGTGCGATATCCTTTTCCATTTGATCCTCCTTATGTACCGCAGGATAATCCCTGTGGTGCTTACTGCGTAAACTTCCATTTCAAAAAAGAAGAAACCGCACCAAATACTTATCTCAATTTTGAAGGTGTAGATTCCTGTTTCTATGTCTGGTTAAATGGCATCTACATCGGTTACAGTCAGGTATCCCATTCCACCAGTGAATTTGACGTTTCCCAATATATCCGGGAAGGGAATAATAAATTAGCAGTGCTGGTTCTCAAATGGTGCGATGGCAGTTATCTGGAGGATCAGGACAAGTTCCGGATGAGTGGAATCTTCAGAGATGTATATCTTCTGAAAAGACCAGCAAATGGTGTATATGATTATTTTGTCACAACTAAAACACCGGATATGAAGGCAGACAACAATGCACAGGTTATAATCCGTCTTAAATATTTTCAGGAGATCATACCAACTGAACTAACCATCTGTGATGTTAAAGGAATAACCGTTGCAAATGCAGCCATTTCAGGAAACAATAAAGAAACAGCATATACCAATGCAGATGGCGGCTATCAGATTTCCGTAAAGCTTACAATTAAAAACCCTGTACTGTGGAATCCGGAACTGCCATATCTCTATACCCTGATCATCCAGACAGAAAATGAGACCATAACAGACCATGTCGGCATCCGGGATATCCGAATCATAGACAACATAGTCCATGTAAACGGAACTGCCATTAAATTCAGGGGCGTCAACCGCCATGATTCCGATCCCATAACCGGATTTACAATAAGCACTGACCAGATTATAAAGGATCTTTCCATGATGAAGCAGCATAATTTTAATGCGGTCCGTACCAGCCATTACCCAAATGCACCAGTCTTTTACCAGTTATGCGATGCATATGGTTTTTATGTAATTGATGAGGCAGATATAGAAGCCCACGGTCCCTCCGAGCTTTACTTCGAAGACAACAGCTGGGAAAATAAGAGCAGGCACTGGAATGAACCGATTGCTGATAATCCTGTATTTACAGAACCCATAATAGACAGGGTACGAAAATGCGTACACCGGGACAAAAACCGTCCCTGTGTCGTTATCTGGTCCATGGGAAATGAAAGTGCATTCGGCTGTGCATTTGAAGAGGCGCTCCGCTGGACAAAGAAATTTGACCCTTCACGCTTAACCCATTACGAAAGTGCTCTTTACACAAATCATCAGAGAAAATATGATTTTTCCAATATTGATTTATACAGCCGGATGTATCCTTCTCTTAATGAGATATATGATTATATGGAAAATGAACCAGACAAGCCTTACATTCTATGTGAATACTGCCATTCCATGGGTAACGGTCCCGGAGATTTTGAAGATTATTTTAACATTTTCCAGCAGTTTGACGAAATCTGCGGTGGTTTTGTATGGGAATGGTGTGATCATGGAATTTACAAAGGAACTGCCAAAAACGAAAAACCTATTTATTACTATGGCGGAGATCATGGAGAACACCCCCATGACGGCAATTTCTGTATGGACGGTCTGGTATATCCGGACAGAACTCCCCATACCGGATTACTTGAGTACAAAAATGTCCACAGACCTGCCAGAGTGATTTCATATGACCAGAATAAAAAAGAGCTTCTCCTTCACAATTATATGGATTTTACTAACCTGCAGGACTTTGTAAACATAACTTACGAAGTCTGCTGTGACGGAATGGTTACACAGAAAGGAAAAATTGAAAATATCTCTGTCGCTCCACATGAAACAGGCAGTGTATCCTTAGCCCCTGCCATTCCTGAAAAAGGAAAGACCTATCTAAAAATATACTATTATCAAAAGAACAAAAATCTGGCGATATGGAAGGATTTTCCGGAGCTTGCACTATATCGTCTGCTGGGCTTTGATGAAATCCCACTATCCAATAAAGACAACCGGAATCAGAACTGTGTTAAAATGCTGGAATACACAGCCAACAATCACGCTCCTATTGAACTTTCCGAAAATGACTGTTTCCTTACCCTGAAAGGAGACTGTTTCCGATATGTGTTTAATAAAAAGACTGGTGTCTTTGAAAAGATGCAGTTTGATGGCTTGGAAATTTTGGATCATCCCATGGGCATCAATATCTGGCGTGCCCCGGCAGATAATGACCGGACCCTCAAACTCAAATGGATGCGTGCCCATTATGACCGAACCGTAGAACGGGCTTATCAAACAACACATGAAATGACCGAAGATGGCATTAAAATATACTGTACCTCTGCCTTATGTGCATCTTCCATACAAAACATCCTGAAAATGGATACGATATGGACAATTCAAAAAGACGGGAAAATCAATATTTCCATGTCAGTGACAAAATCAGAAGGATTTCCGGAGCTCCCACGCTTTGGCATCAGACTGTTTCTTAATCGGACATTTGATACAGTCACATATTCCGGTATAGGACCTTACGAAAGTTACATTGACAAATGCCATGCCGGAAGCCACGGAAAATATACAGACCATATCTGTGACCTGCACGAAGATTATATTCGTCCCCAGGAAAACGGAAGCCACTGCGACTGTGATTATGTAGTCACGAAAAGCAAGGACTATGGCTTTGCTGCCACAGGAAAAAACACATTTTCCTTTAACGCTTCCGTATATACACAGGAGGAATTGACACGCAAAAGCCATAACTATGAATTAGAGCCCTGCGGCAGCAGTGTCCTTTGCCTGGATTATGCCCAAAACGGCATCGGGTCTAACAGCTGTGGACCACAATTACAGGAACAGTACAAACTAAAGGACGAGAAATTCGGCTTCGAAATCAGCCTGATTCCCTTCCGTGCTTCCTGCAAATAAATATTTGTGAAACACTGTTTTCGTTATTGTTCATTGTACAATATAAAGAAATCACCATAGGATACGAGTACAAGACATACCTTCCTACTAAGCTCGACAAAGCTTCACAAGTATTCCCGTACTACACTCCCTGTCGCACATAACGGACAAAATCAGGGGCTGCCAAATTAACAAACCGCAAGTCAAAGGCTCTTTTCTAGTCGATTACGAAAAAGCTGAATAAGCGGTCCGTTACAAAGAGAATTCATCACGGTTCCCAGCCCCACCACTGTCCATACAGAATTACCCGCCAGCAGACAAAATACCACACCGACAATCATGACCGTAATATCCGAGCTGACCCGCCCGGCTTTAAAGGATACTTTATCTTTTGTCAGCTTCATGATAATAAATGCTACACTGTCATAAGGTGCAATACCCATATCTGCTGTCATATATAACGCTGCCCCTAACGAGGCAAACAGCATCCCGATTCCCAGCATGACAATCCGAAGAGGCATTCCCAGCGGAATATGGAGCTGATCCTGAAAAATCCAGCAAAGGAAATCTGCAATATACCCCACAAATATCATGTTGACTACCGTTCCCGGACCGATACAGTGACGCACCGTAAAAAATACAATCACCAGTATCAGGATATTCATGATCAGCTGCCAGTTTCCAAAACTCATATTTAAAAATCCACTGATACCTAGATTCATGCAGGTAAAGGGATCTACACCAAAACCAGACATACGATAAGCAGCCACACAGACCCCGATAAGAAAAATCCCCAGCAACATATAAAATACTCTTTTTCTTTGTATTTTCATAATGACTCCTATTCTACAGCTTTTAATATATATATCCTCGACTCATAATCCGTACATGGTATTTCATCTTTTTGCACCTCTCCGGCAGTTGCATCTGAAGTCACCATGCCAATATGCATCAGTTCATCTCCGAAATGTGTTGTTCCCGCCAAGCTGTTCCGATAACAATAATCCGGATTCAACCCTTTCAACGCAACTCTGGTAAAACATCCGTTTACCACATTTAGTATGCGATACCAACCCACAATGGCAGTCTTTTGATCCTCACTAACCACCATCCAGACAGTTTCATTTCCTTCAAACGGACTCTTCAAACGATAGAAAGTCCCAAATTGAAGCAGTTCCCGATATTCCTTCATAAAGGCAATCTGCTCCTTCACCTCTGCAATCTCCTCTTCAGACAACTGGTTTAAGTCCAGCTCATAACCAAAGGTTCCAAAACATGCCACATTAGCTCTTGTATGAAGCGGTGTCATTCGGTACAGCTGATGGTTGGGAACCACCGACACATGTGCACCCATACTGCTTAATGGATAGCACAGTGATGTACCGTACTGTATCTTTAACCGTTCCACAGCATCCGTATCATCGCTGGTCCATGCCTGTGGTGCATAGTAGAGCATTCCCGGATCAAACCTCCCCCCACCGCTGGCACAGGACTCAAATAATACTTCCGGAAATTCCGAAGTCAGCTTTTCATATAACGAATACATTCCTAAAATATACCGGTGAAACACCTCGCCCTGACGGTCGGCCGGCAATACTGCACTATAACACTGCGTTATACTCCGGTTCATATCCCACTTAATATAGGATACCTTCGCCTCCCGCAGGATTTTTGCCATCATTTCATAAATACACTCAACTACTTCATTTCTTGAAAAATCCAAAACATACTGATTCCTGCCATGGGATTTGGGGCGGTCCGGGGTTTCCAAAATCCAATCTGGATGCTTTCTATATAAATCGGAATCCATATTTACCATCTCCGGTTCAAACCATAACCCAAATTTCATTCCCAGCTGTTCAATCTTCTCTGCCAGACCTGTTATCCCATTTTTCAGTCTTTCCCTATTGGCAGTCCAGTCACCCAGACCGACAAAATCATTACTGCGTGCACCAAACCATCCGTCATCCAATACAAAGAGTTCTACACCACATTCCTTTGCCTTTTGTGCAATTGCAACCAGCTTATCCTCTGTAAAATCAAAATAAGTTGCCTCCCAGTTATTGATCAGAATCGGACGAACGCGGTCCCTCCAGTACCCTCTTGCAAGACGGTGTCTGTATAATCGATGAAAGGTCTGGCTCATGGCATTCATCCCATGATCGGAATACACCATAACGGCTTCCGGTGTCTGAAAAGCTTCCTGCACTCCCAGCTTCCATTCAAAAGTATCCGGATGAATCCCTGCCAGAATTCTGGTATTATCATGTGCATCCACCTCAGCCTGCATTAAAAAGTTCCCGCTATATACCAGACTGAATCCAATCACTTCACCCTGATGCTCCGTAGCAGACGGTCGTTTTAATACAATAAACGGATTATGTTCATGGGAAGAATTACCGCGAATACTGCCCACTGACTGTATTCCCATTTCCAGTTTCCGTTCCTTGATATGGCGCTCCTTTGACCATGCCCCGGAAAGCTGTAACCAGTGATAATCACAATCCGGCAAATCCAGACAAAGACTCATGGCACGGCTCAGATAAACACTCTCTTTCCCTTCATTGATATACCGGATACTTTTTGTCAGGATTCCACCCTCTTTAAATATCGTATATAGCAGTTGGACCCTTACTCCCGTAACCTCATCCAACAATTCAATAATCAGCGTTTTTGCCTCATCCTCTTTTTCCACATAGGTTGCAGGAAGCCCTGGAAGTTCTGGCTTCCCACCCTGCACGTGATAAGACTTATACTGAAAATCTGAAATTCTACTCCCATTATTCTGAAGAATCTCCACCACCGGACTACGGTAATCTCCCGTGCCGTAAACAGGAAACTCCTGCTTAATGTGTTCCATGGAAAAGGTTTTATCTCCCTCAAAAATACAAGAAGACATCGGTCTTGGTGCCAATTCCAGCAAATGGGAGAAATCCTCCCTGTCATGTACATATTTTCCAAAATACAACTGCCCAAGCTGCCCATTTTTTAACACAGTCATTATATAGCTGATATGGTCATTATAAAGATGAAACGTCTTCGTTTTCTCGTGAAAAATAATATTCATATGTGTCAGCCCCCCTTATTCGCATGTAAGTCCTGCAATTTATTGATTATTTCTTCCATCTTCTTCCCTTTTAAGGTATAGAATTTCTTATAAATGATAAAACTGAGTATAGCCAGAATTATAGGAATCAAAATCATCAGTACACGAATTCCAAAAATTGTCCCAGCCGACTGTACAGATGCCTTTGCATTATATCCTACAATCTGAAGACCTACACCAGTTAATCCACCTGCTGCTGCCATTGCTGCTTTCATTAAAAAGGTCTGAGCAGAACAGGTCACGCTTTCATTTCTCGTTCCAAACTTCACTTCTCCATAATCAATTACATCAGCCATGCAGCAGGTAGTTACCCCCAAGGAAAGTCCTGAACCAAAGAATAAAACCGCACAGCAGATCACTACCAGCACTGCATTGGAAGGTGCGATATATCCCGCTGCTCCCAGCAACAACAAACCGACCACAGGAAGAGTACAGGCAATGGCATATACCTTCTCCCTGCTGATTTTTTCCGCAATCTTAGGGAAACATAACAAGCCTGCCATTTCTGCTATAATGGAAAATCCAAATATTGAATATAAATACTCATTGCCACACACATTTTTAAAATAATATACTGCAAATCCCTTAGCAATCTGCGTGCATAAATTATAAGTAAGCAACAGGCCGATAAAAGCAATTAGCTGGTCATTTTGGTAGATAACACGGATTGCCTGTTTTAAGCTGGTTTTACTGCTCTTAGCATTCAAGGTTGACTCTTCTTTTACATTACATACCGTAATTCCAATCATTACGATAAACACTACAGCAATGATCAAGGCAAATAACGTATATCCCCTTTCAGCATATTTATTTGTTTCTCCCACCACTTTATTTAATCCAGTGATAATATATAATCCGAAAGTAGATACAGAAAATCCGGCAAGACTTGCAAAAAATCTTGGTATTACCGAAATCTTTTCCCTCTCTCTTGGATCATTGGTCAGATTGGGGAGCCATGACCAGTAAGGAACATCCATAATCGTATATGTCATACCGTACAAAATATACATAATCGATACATATACATATAACGAGGTTCCCTGCAAATGAAAGCTGTAAAATAATAACACAAACACAACCGAATTAATCAAAGTTCCTATAATCAGCCATATTCTGAACTTACCATATTTTGTACGGGTATTGTCTACAATCATACCCATAACCGGATCATTTACTGCATCCCATATTCTGGCTACAAAGAAAAGAACCCCCACAAATGCCGGTGCCAGAAAAAGCGTATCCGTAAAGTACAGCATTAAAAATGCTCCTACCATATTACAAATGGCATCTTTCCCAATGGCACCGATACCGAAACAGTACTTTTCTTTGGCAGATACCTGTTTATACTGCACTCTTGCAGCATTTTCATCTTGTATACCCATAATTATCCCTCCAGTATTGATAACATATTTCGTACTTCCTCTTTGAAAATGCTGTGCACATACATCTCCTTAAGATATATTTATTATAAGTGCAGTCCTCATTATTCTGTTAGAAACTTTTGTTTATAAAACCAGTCAAAATGTTTCATTTTTCAACAACAAAACATCATTTAAACAGATTTAATCCTCATTCCTTCTCTGTTTCATTTCGCTTAACTCCTCTGCTTCCATCATCGCATCAATCGTCCTTTCCTCTGATAAAAGCCTGTCCTTCACCTCTTTCCGATGTGTTTTGCGATACACACTCGGAGGCATTCCTATAATCTTTTTAAACGCTTTTGAAAACACCAGAGAATCCGGATATCCACAGGAATTTGCCACCTCCTCAACCGACAATTCAGTTACGGTAAGCAGTTCCTTTGATCTGGAAATACGAAACTGCGTTATGAACTCCTTTGGGGACATCTGCAAACTTTCCGTAAACAACTTATACAGATAGCTCCGGTTCACGCACACTTCTCTGGCAATATCCGAAACCGTAATGCCACTGGCATAATTGTTTCTGATAAAATTAATTGCATTTCTTATATAAATACTTTCTTTTGATTCCTGTTTAACGTTTTCCAATTGTATATCTTTTGTCAGAATAGCAAAAAACTCATATAGAAGACTTTGCAGCAGATACTGGTTGGTAACAGAGGCTTTACTGCATTTTAACATCCTTAAGACAATCTTTTTCAATTCCTCTCCCTGATTATTTTGAAATATCAGCTGCTGACTGTTAAGCCCCACATCCCGAATATATGCTGGTGCCATTTCCCCTGCAAAACCAATCCAGCAATATGTCCATGGATGCTCCTTATCTGCCTTGTAAAAAGTCACTGTTTCCGGCTCGATTAAAAATCCCTGTCCTTTTTGCAATTCATAATATTGTTCTCCCACCTGATAACTCCCTTTTCCCGACAAAATATAATGAATAATATAATTGGGACGTACAGCAGGGCCATAACTATGATCAGGTTTACATTCTGCCATTCCGCAAAAACACAGATACAAATCCCGGAACTTGGATTCCGTCAACTGCAATACATATGAATCCTCCATCAGTACTCCTTTCTTTGCTATACAACGATTTTGGAATACATTTTCATATCCAGTATCTGTCCGTTCTTCACCGCATTGTTTCGCAGGACTCCCTCCAACTGAAAGCCTGCTTTTTCAAGCACACGGCAGGAAGCAGTATTATAAGCAAACGGCTCCGCAAATATCCTGATAATATCCGTATGCCGGAATATATAACTGCATACTTGTTCTACCGCACTTGTACCCAGTCCTTTTCCCCAATACGGTTCCCCGATATAATAGCCCATTTCTGCCGTCCTAAAATGAATATTCTCACATCTGAAAACTCCAATACTTCCAATAACCCTGTCATCTACTGTTATTGCAAAAGCAAATGTTTTCGTTTTGTCTGAAGAAAGCATTGCCATAATAAATTCTTCCGCATCCTTTACCATATATGGATACGGCAGTCCATCGCGTAAATTACTTAAAATATTCTTATTATTGATGATCTTTGCCAAATCTTCAGCATCTGATAGATTCCATTCTCTGATTTTACATTTCAATGGCTTTTACCTCCCTCTGCTATTCAACCAACTTCCTTCATTGAAGATATATTGATATCTTCCCTGCATTATACTATTTTTAACATTCCCTGTAAACGACGGGAAATAGCTTCATATCTTTTGTTTCCGTGAACAAAAAAGTATATAAAAAAGAGTTCCTCGAACAATTTCGGGAACTCCTTCCATATACTGCACTTGCAGTAATCTTTATCTCTTGGAAAACTGTGGAGCACGACGAGCTGCTTTCAAGCCGTACTTCTTTCTTTCCTTCATTCTTGAATCACGAGTAAGGTATCCTGCCTTCTTTAATGCAGGACGGTTATCTGCATCTGCCTCTAATAATGCTCTGGAAATACCATGACGGATGGCACCTGCCTGACCTGTAAATCCACCACCACGAACATTAACAAGTACATCATACTTACCAACTGAATTTGTTACAACAAATGGCTGATTAACGATCAGCTTTAATGTATCCAAGCCAAAATAATCATCCATATCTCTTTTATTAATCGTAACCTTACCTGTACCAGGTGTCAAATATACTCTTGCAACACTACTTTTTCTTCTACCAGTTCCGTAAAATTTTGTTGTTTTAGCCACTGCTTTGTCCTCCTTCATTAATACTTAATCTCTAACTCTTTCGGCTGCTGTGCCTGATGCTTGTGTTCTGGACCAGCATATACATGAAGCTTGGTAATCATCTCGCGTCCTAAAGGTCCCTTTGGAAGCATACCCTTAACTGCTTTACGGATTACTTCTTCCGGCTTCTTAGCTAAAAGTTCTTTTAATGTTGTCTCCTTCATGCCACCAACGTAGCCTGAATAATTATAATATATTTTCTGGTCTAACTTCTTACCAGTTACTTTAATCTTATCTGCATTCACTACAACTACATAATCACCTGTGTCAATATGAGGTGTAAAGGTTGGCTTATTCTTTCCTCTTAAAACACTTGCGATTTCTGATGCTAAACGTCCTAATGTATGTCCTGTAGCGTCAACTACATACCACTCTCTGTTAATTGTTGATGGGCTTGCCATATAACTCTTCATGGTGTTCCTCCTTAAAAATAATCCAATTAATTTCCGTTGTGTTATTACCGCTCCACCCTGTCCGTAGGCTTCCTTGTAACAAAACAACTCTCTATTCATTGACGTATTATTATCACTCTCATTTCGAACGAAGTGGGTTAAACGTCCAAAAATCAAGCAATTTGTGAAATAATAAACCGATCGGGGCTATGACCTTTTTATACATTCATCCACCGTCACAGTTAAACATTATATTATAAATGGATATTCATGTCAACGAATTTTTATATAAAATCCACCTAAGAACAATATTATTTTTGATTTATACAAACCGTTACTTTACTGATGTGTAGCATGTATTCATTTTTTTCGATTTTCCATTCTCATAAGAATAAAGCTCACAGCCATAACTGTAACGAATACTATGCCAAAAACTATAGTATGAAATATTCCAGCGGGATAAGGTGCAATCCATCCTTGCTTAAAAATAAGTATTGAAATATATCCAGTCATTATAGAAATAGGCATAAAAGCAATACCAGCTATATTGAGCCAATTAACATAAAATGAAGCCTTTTCTTCAGATTGCAATCGACCAATAAAATAGCCGGCAACTCCGACTGCCTGAATAATCATTGACCCCCACACAACTTCCATCGTCTGTTTTTCATACCAACCGCCAAAAGCACAAAATAATCCAATGAAAACAAAGGCTGTTGAAGCTATATAAAGCACCTTGCCTGTAAGTTCTTTACTTTTTTGCTCTTTATCCTCTACAGGTTCAATCCCCTTTAGAATGTAGTCTGTTGTCACTCCAAAAAAATCGCTCATTATAATCACTTTTTCTAAGTCTGGTGTACTTTGTTCACTTTCCCATTTAGAAACAGCCTGCCTTGAAACACCCACTTTATCTGCAAGTTCCTCTTGAGATATTCCTTTTGCTTTTCTTAAATATTGAATTCTGTCTGCCATATTCATTGCCAGCACTCCTTTCTTTTGATAGCTGAATCGTAACAATATCATCAGTTGCATAGCCACCACCCAGATATGGAAATGTGTCAACTGGCAGTTGCAATTATGTTTTTCTGACGAAAAACTAATAAAAATACGCTTTCTAATTTAAAAATTCTTTTATAGAAATTTACAACAGCAGCAATCCACCTGCTCTGTGTACATCCAGTAATTATCAATGTCCATGCGGGGTAGCCTCAATATAATCACGTTCTTTTTTTAAATCCGCATACATCAGGTCTATAAATACAATCAACAACGGAACCAGTGCCCCCCATATTGCTTTCCCCTTAAAATAGCCGCATAATAATGTAGAAACAATACCACCCGCCACAAATACCGACAGCATTAGAAAATGATTGCCAATCCTGCTTACCTGATCCCTGTCCCCATTTTTCCTGACTGCCTTTACAATCGCCACTCCTGTCTGTCTTAGATGATTGGTACAAAATGTAGTCGCCATTGGAATCCCTTCTGCCTGACGGAATGTATTATACTGCATGGAACAGATAAAATTAATTGCCACCTGGGAAACCTGAAACGGCATACTTTCCGGTAAGAACCCTAAAATAACCACCGTTATTATTTCAATCAAAACCAACAACGTATCCCAGCGGATCAGATGCCTTTTTTTAATCGGTCTTGGCACTGCCTCCGAAACGATTGTACCTAATAAATATGCGCTCATAGGTATCAGATAATAGATTGCATTGTGCCACTTTCCATTTCCCACTGCCATTGCAAACAGAACAAAATTAGCTGTCTGTGCATTACAAAATACTCCTCCCCGGATAGAATATGTATATGCCCCGTAAAAACCACCCACCAGCATCAGTAATGCAAAAATCCACCATTTTTCGCATTCCAGATAATTTTTCTTATCCTCTGTATCTTTTGGCAAGATTTCCTTCTTATCCATTCCAACCTACCTCTTTTTCTATAAATACTCTACTTCCAATAATGTAAGACCACAGGCTGCCGCCTTATGCCCGGCTTTTGTCCGGTCTTTTGCCTCTAATATTTCCTTCACCTGTTCCGGCGGAATCATTCCCATTCCTACCTTCATCAGCGAGCCCACAATAATTCTTACCATATTATATAGGAAGCCATTTCCATTCAGCCTGATACAGACCATATTTCCCTCCCTGACTACTCTAATATAGTATATCGTCCGGACTGTATTTTCCACCTCTTCCTTCGGGGTACAAAAACTTTTAAAATCATGCTCTCCCACCAGATAGTCTGCTGCCCTTTGCATTTTCTCCTCATCTAAATGATAATAGACAAAATGAGAATACAACCGCACCATGGGGTCTGGAAACTGTGCATTATAAATACGATATTCGTATGTTTTTCTCGTATCACAATATCTTGGATGAAAATCCGGACTCGCCTCTTCTGATTTCTGGATTCTGATATCATCCGGCAGCAGATTATTTAAGGCATAACTGATTTTTTCCGGCGGCATGGTTACCTCTGCATCAAATACCGCAACATTTCCCTTGGCATGTACACCGGAATCCGTCCGGCTGGCACCAATGACCGTAATATCATCATGGAAGAATTTACTTAACGTCCTGTTCAGCACTTCCTCCACAGTAATTCCATTTTTCTGTATCTGCCAGCCGCAATAATTGGTTCCGTCGTATGCGACAGTAAGCTTAATTCGTTTCATAACTTATTTATCCTTTTGTTTTATTTTATATTCCTATCTTCAACCACTAATTCTGCATCCTGATCTGCTCTTCTTTTATCAAAGAATACTGTATCAACCCATCACCATCCAGATTTTCGTTATACATATTAACTGCTGTTATCTGGTGGTTATCATAAGCAGTATAATAATAAATCCCCTTACTGGCATTGCAGCATGAAGTATAGATAGTCACCTCATATTTACCATCCCCCAAATCACAACATCCTCTTTGCTGGTCAACGGAATTCAGAATATGAAAAAACTGACTAATACTTTCTTCTTCTCCCTGCCCGGAAACGGAATTCATTTTAACAAACGCAGCCCGTACAAATCTGGACGGAGATGACAAATCCCCCGGAAGACCAATTCCCCCCATCCCCCTGCTGTATCGTTTCAATTCCAGACCTGGTGCAAATGTATTATCCGGCATTTTTGCGGACAACGACATATAATGATTTAAGCCAAACATCTGCTGGTCAAAAGGCGGATTATTCGCTAATATACCTACAGGATTGTCATATATCCGAATACCCTCTTTCAAAGATTCTACCGTTATGGATTCCTCGTGGTCAGAAATCATCCAATGCAGCTCAGCAAGAGGCAGTTTTTCGCTAAACGGTATATTTAGCAGATTTATTTTCCCCAACAGATTACATGCCTCTTTTACTGTAGCACACTGACTAAGAATCCATGGAATAAATTCAAACTGAGTAATGTTATCTTTTCCTTCTGCTTTATCCCGATATACTGCATTTCCCACAAAATTCAGCCCTGCCATACCCAGACCTTTTTCATTGACAGCATCATAATACAGTGGATAGTTTTCCGTAACATAGGCCATGCCAATCATGGCATAATGAACCTTGATATCATCCTTCTCAATAAAATGAAAGGGATAATTTCTAGGCGTTACCGTTACTCCTTCTCCATAAGAAAATTCATAGTCTAATGTACGTCCAAAATAAAAATCTTTTGTTTTGTAAGTTGCAGCTGTACACATAATGGTTCTCCTTAACTTTATTTTAACCACAGCTTCTTGTCTCACTGATGATCATATAAGTCAAACTGCGGATTACTTATTAGACTAGTTTAACCTTTTTATCATGAACCATTCTTCCTATCTGTAAGCAATTATGCTTCACAACACTTCGTATACTGCAACAGCCACCAAAAATATGTACAAACATCCACACCTAGTTCGTTATTCACACAAATTAACCACTTGTGCGCCTATCTCTTCCTTTGTAATCTCTTCTTCTTTCCCTGATAAGCCCGTATTAACGTCTCAATTTCATTATAATCCCGCTCAAATAACTCCTCACTGACTTGCCGGCACAAATCTTCCTGCGGTACTTTAAGCAGTATCTTATCTATCACAAAATCCTTGCTTTTTTGCCTGTATTTGGGCATCTGATTTAATTCCTGTATATGGGAAAGTTCCGGTCTCCACAATATACTTAACTTCTTTTTCCAGTCCACCTTAGGATTTTCTTTTGCTTCCCGCAATACATAAAAATCCACCCTGCCATTTTCCAGTTCTACCGTAATGATTCCCCACCAATCTGGCACATGCTCTTCTACATGTATTGCATGACTTGTCCCTGCCACAATATAGTTGTAGTCAAAATATCGGTCATAATCCTTAACCTGCCGTTCCAAGCGGGCATAAGTATCCGCATCACTCTTAATCTCTATACCGCATACTGCCTCTGGCATTACCATCACCACATCGGCCCTGGATCTCCCCATCTGCTTTTCTTCTATAATTCGAATCTTTCCATATTTCTCTTCTAAAAAGTCAAAAAGAGGCTCTCTAATATCCTTATCATACAGCATAGATTATCATCCCTTCACCAACTCGAACATCTTTTGCATTTCGAAAATTCAAATGTTATTACCACCTGTGCCTCCCGTTTTTAAAACATTACCGCCAAAACAATCATTACCAGCATATAAAACACCACAAAAACATAACCAATATAATCCCTTCGCTGATAAACCAACGGTTTCATTCTGGTTCTACCCTCTCCTCCATGATAACACCTTGCATCCATTGCCAGTGCAAGCTCGTGACTCCTTCTTACCGCAGATACAAATAATGGTATGATAATCGGCATCAGCTTTTTTAACCGTACAAAAAGATTTCCTTCTTTAAAATCCATACCTCTTGCCAGCTGTGCTCTCATAATCTTATCCAGTTCTTCTACCAGAATCGGCACAAAACGAAGAGCAATCGACATGATCATTGCAAATTCATGAACCGGCACATTCAGCTTTTTCAACCAGCCCAGCATTTTCTCCAAACCATCCGTTAACGCATTAGGAGTAGTCGTATAAGTCATCATACTGGACCCGATAATCATAAATACCAGCCGAAGCCCCAGATAAACAGCAGAATGAAGACCTGTTTGCGTGATTCGGATAAACTTCCATTCAAATAAAACTTTTATTCCCTTAACCGTAAATAAATTTATGATTACCGTAAACAGAATAATCATTCCAAGTGCCCTCAAGCCTTTTACGATAAATTTAAGGGGTACTTTTGATAACTTAATATATCCCGCCAATGCTAAAAAAGCCGATAAATATAGAAACGGATTCCTGTCAAAAAACAAAGTCATCACATAAATCAAGGCAAATACTATTTTTACCCGTGGATCCATGCGATGGATGACGGAATCTGTATTATAAAATTGTCCAATCGTCATATCCCTAACCATATCTTTTACCTATTCTGTATTCTCCCATACAATCTGTACTTTATACCAGCTTATATTATGCACTATCTTCTTTTGCTTCCGGTATATCTTCTAGTCTTACATTATACATCCTTTAAATTCAACAGCTCACCATAAATATCAAATTGTTTATGCTTTGTTATATCTACGCCAACCCCCACATTTTTCAAATCATTCAAAAGTGTAACACCTATGGGAACAGAAAGACTCATTCTTTCTAAATCTTCTGCCTGTGCAAATATTTCCCATGCTGCACCGTTCATACATATTTTCCCATGTTCCATCACAACGATCCGGTCCGCATACTCTGCCACATCCTCCATGGAATGGGAAACAATGATTATACTCATACCCTGTTGCTCCTGCAAGTCCTTAAGCATATCAAGCAATGCTTTTGCAGATAACGGATCCAGACCCGCAGTAGGTTCATCCAATACCAAATATTCCGGCTGCATGGCCAGAACACCGGCAATTGCCACACGCCTTTTCTGTCCTCCCGATAATTGCAGAGGTGAACTGTCATAAATCGTATCCGGTAGTCCCACTGCCTTTATCGCTTCATAAGCCCGCTTTTGCGCCTCTATCTTGGGAATATTCATATTTTCAGGACCAAAACAGACATCTTTTTCCACAGTTTCCGCAAACAACTGATATTCCGGAAATTGGAACACCAGCCCTACCTTTTGTCTCAGCTGCTTCATAGAAAAATCTTTATCTCTAATATCCTGTCCGTTAAAATAAACATTACCTTCCGTCGGCAAAAGAAGCCCATTTAAGTGCTGGATTAAAGTAGACTTACCGGAACCGGTATGCCCGATTATTGCAACAAACTCACCCTTATCTACCTTCAGGTCCACATTATCCAGGGCAACCTTCTCATTTGCAAAACCTGCACTATATAGAAGCGTAACATGATTTAAAAGAATCCCCTCTGTAAATTTCTTCCTATCTGCCTTCTCTCCCATACTTCCTGACGGTTCTGCCTTATTTAAATTCCTTGTATTAAATTCTGCTTCATTAAACGACTGGGAAAATTCACCACCTTTCCCATATTTGCCACACAACAGGCGGCTCAACGCTTTAGCACTGTCAATCCCTATACATTCTTCTTTTGAGATTATTTCCTGTCCTACTAAAAAGTATAAGTATTGATAAAGCGGCGGAAGACACAGTCCCCACTCTTCCAGCAGTTCTTTTTTCTCGAAAATCTGCCCTGGTGTACCTTGACCTGCTACTTTTCCATCTTCCATCACAAACACTTTATCCGCCGATAAAACTTCATCCATATGATGGGTAATCAGAATAATCGTTATCCCTTTTTCCTTTTGCAAATATTTTGCTGCCTGTATGATCTGCTTTCGTCCCTTAGGATCCAGCATCGCCGTAGCTTCATCAAAAATAATACATTTCGGTTCCATCGCCAAAACTCCGGCAATCGCCACCCGCTGCTTTTGTCCACCTGATAAACAATTTGGCGACTGATTCCGATACTCTTCCATACCCGTTACATCCAATGCATCATTCACCTGATTCCAGATATTCTCAGTAGTCATTCCCAGATTTTCCGGTCCGAATGCAATATCCTCCTCCACCAGATTCCCCACAATCTGATTATCAGGATTCTGAAACACCATTCCCGCTGTCTGACGAATCTGTAGTCTTGCCGCCTCATCCAGAGTATTCATACCGTCTACGATCACCTGCCCCTCACCCGGCAGCAATAGGGCATTGATATGTTTAGCCAGTGTAGATTTTCCGGATCCATTACAGCCCAATATGGCAATAAATTCTCCGGGATGAACATCTAACGATACATCCTGCAATGCCTCTACCATTTCTTCCACATTGCCTTCAGCATCCCGTCTGAAATATTCAAATGTAAGATTTTTGATATCTATTAGTTTCATCTATATTATCCTTCTATATATAATTAACTGCTTTGTCTTATATATCAATTTATCTTGCTCCAATAGTATAGTCAGACAAACCGAAATCTGTTAACCTTCATCAGGTTGTTGACCATCATGTACTTTCCACTGACATTCTAAAATCTCCATTTCACTAAACACAGCTTTAAATGAAGAATCCTCTGGAGAACAAGCATATATACCAAAAGTAATTTTTTCACCGCCGTTAAACATATGACATATTCTCATTTGGCTAAAAGTAATTCCATCAAAGGAACATTCTATACAATAATCATCTTCCCGCCTGCTGAAACGATACCACATTGATTTAACAGATGCATCTATAGCTGTAGTAGCCCAATCAGAATATCCATGATTTGTTACAACACTTCCTAAATGTTGAAATTTATCATTTTCATATTCAACCGAACCCTTTAACCAATTCTCACTATCTAAATACATAACGATACCACATTGATCAAATCTGTGATGACTTTCATTAAATTCTGTTTTCACAACAAAACTAAAATACTTCTCTTCTGTTTCTATCTGTAAAACAGGAGCATTATCGTTTTGAAAATGATAATATGTTCTTTGCCACAAATCTGTATACGGTTTTGTAATAATCTCAATTTTATCATCATGTATTTTGTAACTCTCTGGTTCACGTATCCATTTAAAATCTTTTAAATTCATATCATCATCCTCCTGCAAGTCACAATTTAAACCCTTTAAAGTATTGATAACTATTACATATTAAAGGGTATCACAACAACCCAGGGAAACGAACATATCCGTTTCCCTGGGTTCATCTTACAGCTTACATCTATTTACTCACCTAATAGCTTTTCTATCGCAGCAAGCTTCACACAAAGAACAAAAATCTTCGTTGCCTCTTCCATTTCTTCCGGTGTCGGGAAAGTGGGTGCAATACGGATATTGGAATCCTCCGGATCATTTCCATAAGGATAGGTTGCACCTGCATCTGTAAGAACCACACCCAATGCCTTGCATTTTGCAACAATGGATTTTGCACATCCCGGCATGGCATCAAAGGAAATAAAATATCCTCCTCTTGGCTTAACCCAGCTTCCAATTTCCAGTCCCATAAGTTCAGAATCTAAAGTATTAAGTACAGCTTCGAACTTAGGACGAATAAGCTCTGCGTGCTTCTTCATATGAGTCTTTAAGCCATCTATATCTTTAAAGAACCTTGCATGGCGTAACTGATTAATCTTGTCATGCCCAATAATCTGTGTTGTCATAAATTGTTTCAGATACTCAATATTCTCATGGGAAGTAGCAATTGCGGATACACCGGAACCAGAAAAAGTCACTTTCGAGGTTGAACCAAACATATAAACCATGTTCGGATTACCAGCTTTTTCACACTCCTCCAAAATATTCAGGATTTCATCCTGAATATCCTCATATATATGATGAACACAATATGCATTATCCCAGAAAATACGAAAATCTCCTGCCGCAGGCTTCAGGTTTGCAAAACGTTTTACTACTTTATCAGAATATGATATACCAGTCGGATTGGAATACTTTGGTACACACCAGATTCCTTTTACAGAATCATCATTATTCACATACTCCTCTACCATATCCATATCTGGTCCATCCTCATTCATAGGAATATTTATCATTTCAATTCCAAATAATTCAGTAATCTTAAAATGCCTATCATATCCTGGCACCGGACACAAAAATTTAACTTTATCCAATTTACACCATGGTGTAGAACCATTCACGCCCATAAGCATGGAACGGCACACTGTATCATACATGATATTCAAACTGGAATTACCGCATATAATTACATTGTCCTTTTTAGCTTCCATCATATCAGCCATTAAACGCCTGCATTCACCAATACCATCCCAATCTCCATAATTTCTGGTATCATTTCCCAATTCAGTCCTCATATCTGACTCACTGTTAATAACATCCAGCATTGGCATAGATATCGCTAACTGAGATGCCCCAGGCTTACCTCTTGCCATATTCAGAGAAAGACCTTTGCCCTCTGCTGTTTTATATTCTTCCTCTAAACCGGCTTTTAATGTTACGAGTTCATCCCGGCTCAAATCCTTGTATGCTTTCATACTGTAATCTCTCCTTATCATTAATTTACATATAAAAATCTATTTTACTCATTTATTTTAACATACATTGCTCTGTGTTTAAATAATCAAATCAAAAATCTCATCAAAAATAATTACCATATAACAAAACAGGAGACTGTATCACAGTCCCCCATTCACATAAACAAAAAAATCTTAAACTAACTCGATGATAACCTCCATTGCTGCATCACCTTTACGTGGTCCAATCTTGATAATTCTTGTATAACCACCATTACGACCTGCATACTTAGGACCATACTCGTTAAATAACTTTTCAGTTAAATCAACCTTCTTTGTTCCTCTCTTTTTGCCGGCAGCTTCTGTTGGAACTTCAACAACCGGATAAAGAACCTTTAACATCTGTCTTCTTGCATGCAGTCTTGATGGCTGATCCTTCTTTACAGTCTTTTCTACTTCATCATAAACTGTAACTTTCTTACCATCTACAACTTCTTTGATTCTTTTGCCGTCTTTATCTTTCTTGGCAACCTTAGCAGTTACTGTCACTTCATCAAAGTTATCTTTTTCTCTTACTGCTAATGTGATTAAATGTTCTGCAATCTTACGAATCTCTTTGGCTCTTGCCTCAGTTGTTTTAATCTTACCATTATATAATAACTGTGTAACCTGATTACGCAGTAATGCTTTTCTTGCTGCCTGTTTCTTTCCAAGCTTTCTATACATTGCCATGATGTATTTCCTCCTTCACTTTGCTTACTATTATTCGGCTTAAGTGCTCTTTTTAATTAATCATCTCCATTGTTAAGGGATAATCCTAATTCTTTTAACTTGTTCAAAACTTCTTCCAATGACTTACGTCCCAAATTCCGAACTTTCATCATATCCTCTGGAGTTTTACTTGTCAACTCTTCTACTGTATTAATACCTGCTCTCTTTAAGCAGTTAAATGAACGAACGGATAATTCCAATTCATCAATGTTCATCTCTAATACTTTTTCTTTTTCGTTATCCTCTTTCTCTACCATAACTTCTGCTGCTTTTGCATTTTCTGATAGATCAATGAATAAACTCAAATGTTCGCTTAATACCTTTGCTGCTAAGCTTACCGCCTCATCCGGTGCCAATGTGCCATTGGTATACACATCTAATGTAAGCTTATCATAATCAGTAATCTGACCAACACGTGTGTTCTCTACTGTAAGATTAACACGTTCTACTGGTGTATAAATAGAATCTACTGCAATCACATCAATTGAAGTATCTTCTTTTTTATTCTTGTCAGAACCCACATAACCTCTACCCTTTGTGATAGTAAGCTCCATATCAAATCTTGCTTCTGAACCACTTAAAGTAGCAATTACTAAATCCGGATTCAAAATCTCGATATCGCTATCTACATGAATATCTGCTGCGGTAACAACACCTTCGCCTACATACTCAATATAAGCCTGCTTTGGCTCATATGAAGCACTGTTATTCTTAATCGCTAATTCTTTGATGTTCATGATAATTTCAGTCACATCTTCTTTTACACCTGGTATAGAACTAAACTCATGTAAAACGCCTTTGATTTTTACATAGCTTACGGCCGAACCTGGTAATGATGATAACATAATTCTTCTCAAAGAATTACCAAGTGTTGTACCATAGCCTCTCTCTAAAGGTTCTACTACAAATTTACCGTATCTGTTGTCTTCTGAAATCTCTGCGATTTCAATTCTTGGTTTTTCGAATTCAAACACGCTAGGAACCTCCTTCTAGGTTTCGTAATACTTCGAAAACTGTCATTGAACTGCAAGCTCGATTCCGCTGACGCTGCATCTCACTCGGGCTAAGCGCCCTATATATAATTCCCCAAAACAGATTACGTGCAAGCAAGCTTGCATAATCTGTTTTGAAAATTATATGCAGTTCTAAATAGTTAACGAATATTACTTAGAATATAACTCGACGATAAGTGTCTCATTTACAGGTACATCTATCTGCTCTCTTAAAGGTAACTCAGTAACTGTACCGCAAAGATTCTCCTGATCTGCCTCTAACCAAGCGGGAACCAATCTTCCGCTTGTTGCTTCTAAAATGTCCTTATATCTCTGAGAAGACTTGCTCTTCTCTCTGATTTCAATCTTATCACCGGCTTTTACTCTGTATGAAGGAATATTAATGCATTTGCCATTTACCAACACATGCTTATGGTCAACAATCTGTCTTGCCTCCTTACGAGTTCTCGCTAAACCTAAACGGAAAACAACATTATCTAATCTTAATTCTAATAAAATCATTAAGTTAGGACCGGTCAATCCTTTCATTCTTTCTGCTGTTGCATAAAGATTACGGAAAGGCTTTTCTAGTACGCCATAAATGAATTTTGCTTTCTGCTTTTCACGCAGCTGTAAGCCATATTCACTCATTTTTCTATTTGATCTGATTAACTGTCTGTTTGATTTTTTGTCAATTCCGAGATACATTGGCTCCATGCCTAAGGATCTGCATCTCTTAAGAACTGGTGTTCTATCTATTGCCATCTAACTGTACCTCCTATTACACTCTTCTACGTTTTGGTGGACGACAACCATTATGTGGAACTGGTGTTACGTCACGAATACTAAGTACTTCAAGACCTGCTGCCTGAAGTGCACGAATTGCTGCTTCACGACCGGAACCCGGTCCTTTTACCATAACGTCAACTTTCTTCAGACCATGAATAAGAGCTGCCTTTGTTGCAGTCTCTGCTGCCATCTGTGCTGCATAAGGAGTAGACTTTTTAGAGCCTTTAAATCCCAATTCTCCAGCACTGGCCCATGAAAGAGCGTTACCTTCATTATCGGTTAATGTAACAATTGTATTATTAAAAGATGACTGAATATGAGCCTGTCCGTGTTCTACATTCTTCTTCACACGCTTTTTCGTCACTTTTTTTGTAACTTTAGCCATTAAACTTAACCTCCTGTTAAATATAAATGAATCTTATTTCTTCTTATTTGCTACGGTTCTCTTAGGACCCTTACGAGTTCTTGCATTTGTCTTGGTCTTTTGACCACGAACCGGTAATCCCTTTCTATGACGGATTCCACGATAACATCCAATTTCCTGTAAACGTTTGATATTCAAAGCAATTTCTCTACGTAAATCACCTTCTACCACCTGTGTCTCATTGATGATCTCGCTGATTTTCTTAACCTCTTCATCGGTCAAATCGCGAACACGGGTATCAGGATTAACATTTGCTTCTTTAAGGATACGCTGAGATGAAGGAAGTCCAATACCATAAATATAAGTAAGACCGATCTCAATACGTTTTTCTCTTGGTAAATCTACACCTGAAATACGAGCCATTGTGACTGTGCACCTCCATAAATTAATACTTTTTTCTTAATTGTCCCGAATTCAGAAGTATCAACGTATCCGTATGTATTCGTACAAACGGGTGAAATGCATACGCCTCTCTCCTAAATTCATTCTATTGTTATGTTGCATAGGCTAATGACAACCTATACTACAGCCGCTTTCTAAATCATCTTCCATATTAATAATGATAATATAGAAGGAACTTCACACTGGGAATACAGTGCTACTTTGGTTTACAAACTCCGAGAGGCTTAAAGATGGGCTATCATCTAACCTTGTCTCTGTTTGTGCTTAGGGTTCTCACAGATTACTCTGATACTACCTTTTCTTTTAATGATTTTGCACTTATCGCAAATTGGTTTTACGGATGCTCTAACCTTCATTAAAATCTCTCCTTTCGAAATTTCTCTGTAAAAAGTCCGCTACGAATAATTATTCTATCATTTATATTTCTTCATTGCAAGCAAAATTTTCTATATTTTACAAATTCTTTTGCAATTATTTTTCTCTCCATTTTATTCTTCCTTTTGTCAGATCGTATGGAGACAATTCCAATGTAACTTTATCCCCTGGCAGAATTTTAATATAATTCATTCTTAATTTTCCACTGATATGAGCTAACACCTCATGTCCATTCTCTAATTCCACCTTAAACATTGCATTTGGTAATTTTTCTACTACTGTTCCTTCAATTTCAATCACATCTGCTTTAGACATATATAAAATCCTCCTGTTTTATAATTCCTCTCTGCTCTACTGTTTTGCATATGTTATTATAATGCGATTCCTTCTGCACGTGAAAGAATCTCCGGCTCTCCCTCTGTAATCAGAATTGTATTCTCATAATGGGCAGACGGCATACCATCCTCAGTTACAACTGTCCAGTCATCATCTTCCCAGTATACATCATATTCACCCATGTTAATCATTGGTTCTACCGCAATCGTCATGCCCGGACGAAGCTTTGCTCCACGTCTCATTCCAACAAAATTAGGAACTTCGGGTTCCTCATGTAATTTGGAACCAACTCCATGACCTACAAGATCTCTCACAACAGAATAACCACGGGACTCTACATACTCCTGAACTGCTCTTGATATATCAATCACATGATTGCCTGCTACTGCCTGCTTAATTCCCTCAAAGAAACTCTGCTTCGTGACCTCTACTAATTTTTTTACCTCGTCTGATACAGCCGGCATAACCAAAGTTCTCGCTGCATCTGAATGATATCCTTTATAAATAACTCCTGCATCCAGACTTACAATATCGTCATCCTGGATGATTCGGTGCTTATCAGGAATACCATGTACAACCTCTTCATTAATCGATACACAAATTGATGCCGGATATCCATTGTAATTAAGGAAAGAAGGGATACATCCATAGCTTCTAATAATTTCCTCACCTATACGGTCCACATCAAATGTAGACATACCTGGTTTCACCTGTTTTGCCAGTTCCTCATGAGTGATGGCGAGAATTCTTCCCGCCTCACGCATGAGTTCAATTTCTGCTTTTGATTTAATTGAAACTGCCATTCTTATTCACCTAAAATTGCAACAATTGCATCAAATACATCCTTCATATCAACCGTTCCATCCACATCACGGGCAATACCTTTATTGGTATAATAATCAATTAACGGCTGTGTCTGCTCATGATAAACAGATAATCTGTTTTTAACAGTTTCCGGCTTATCATCATCACGAATGATCAAATCCGCACCACAGGTATCACATTTTCCTTCAACCTTAGTCGGACTGTATACTACATGATATGTCGCACCACATCCTACACATGCACGTCTTCCACCCATTCTGTTAATAATATTCTCATCCGGCACTTCCACATTAATTGCATAATCAACGCTCTCGCCAATTGCAGTTAAGGCCTTATCCAGTGCCTCCGCCTGAGGAATCGTTCTTGGGAATCCGTCTAATACATATCCCTTTTCACAATCCGGCTCTTTAAAACGGTCAATTACAAGATCTACAACCAATTCATCCGGTACAAGCAGACCTTTATCCATATACTCTTTTGCCTTTGCTCCAAGCTCTGTACCATTCTTAATGTTCGCACGGAAAATATCTCCTGTTGAAATATGCGGAATACCATACTTTGCCGCAATCATTTTAGCCTGTGTTCCTTTACCTGCGCCAGGCGCACCTAACATAATAATCTTCATAACCTCGTCCTCCTTATATTGAGCACTTAATAAGCAGCTTGACTGCGCATTTAGTGCGAAAATACACTTGACCACTTAGCGAGATTGTTCTTCGAGCTTAGTGGACATAGTGTTTCCTTACTTCGGCACTTAATAAGCAGCTTGACTGCGCATTTAGTGCGAAAATACACTTGACCACTTAGCGAGATTGTTCTTCGAGCTTAGTGGACATAGTGTTTCCTTACTTTGGCACTTAATAAGCAGCTTGACTGCGCATTTAGTGCGAAAATACACGCATTGTAAACCACTGAAACCGCAGGGATACAGGGTACTGTTTTCCTACGGTTTTGTGCGATCTTCTATTAATCATTTAAAAATCCCGAATAATTTCGGACTAACATCTGTGATTCTAACTGTTTCATTGTTTCCAGAATTACACCTACGATAATGATTAAGGATGTTCCACCAAAGGATACATCTGCTTTAAACATACCGTTAAAGAAAATAGGAATCACTGCAACTATAAGCAAACCGATTACACCGATTAAAACAATATAGTTAAGAATCTTATTTAAATAGTCCTGAGTCGGCTTACCAGGTCTGATACCTGGAATAAATCCACCGCTCTTCTTCATATTATTCGCAACCTCCATTGGGTTAAAAGTAATGGAAGTGTAAAAATATGCAAATATAACATTCAGGAGAATATATATTATAAGTCCAACAGATGCCCATGGATACTCCGGATTAAACCAATAATTCTGATTCATTCCCTGCAAAATCTTCTGCCATGTTGTTCCCGGTGTCACATTAAACAAGTTAATAACAATGGACGGAACAGACAAAAGGGACGAAGCAAAGATAATAGGAATAACACCTGCTGTATTTACCTTAAGCGGAATATAGCTTGCCTGCGAACCTGCCAGTTTCCTTCCCTGAACCTTTTTAGAATACTGTACGGGAATTCTTCTCTCTGCATCCTGTAAAATAATAACAAAAATAGTGGTTCCAATAACAACCGCTACAACAATGCATACAGCTATGACCGCCTGGACAATATCTTTGCCCTTTACAAACATAATGTAAAGGTTAGAGAAATCATTTGGCATACGCGATACGATATTAATTAAAAGGATAATGGAAATACCGTTCCCTAAGCCTTTATCAGAAATTCTTTCACCTAACCACATGATGATACAACTGCCTGCGGTCAATGTTACGACAACAGTTAAAACAGTAAAGAAGTTACTTTCACCTAATGCTCCCTGTCTTGAAAATCCAATGGCAAGACCCGCACTTTCAATAATGGCAAGACCAACCGATACATATCTGGTAATCTTGTTCATTTTCTTTTTGCCGTCTTCGCCGTCACGATGCATTTCCTCTAAAGCAGGAATTGCAATCGTCAAAAGCTGCATAATAATAGAAGCTGTAATGTATGGTGTAACACTTAATGCAAATACCGACATGGATAAAAACGATCCACCTGTGAACGAGTCAATAAAGCTATAAGAACTTCCTACAACACTTTGCAGATACTGCTGTACCTGGGCTACATCAATACCCGGAATCGGTAACTGACAGCCCAGACGTACAATAAGCACAATCCAAAATGTATAAAATATTCTCTTTCTTAACTGCTCGATTTTAAACGCATTTACTAAGGTTTTGAACATACTACATCACCTCTGCTTTTCCACCAAGAGCCTCGATTTTTTCTACAGCAGAAGCACTGAATGCATTTGCCTTAACAGTAAGCTTCTTTGTTAATTCCCCATTTCCTAAAATCTTAACGCCATCTTTAGGATTACTGACGATGCCTGCACCAATCAGTGTGTCCACAGAAACCTCTGAACCCTCTTCAAATGCATTAAGAGCAGATACATTAATAGCAACGATTTCCTTTGAGTTCCGACACTTAAATCCTCTCTTTGGAAGTCTTCTATATAATGGCATCTGACCACCTTCAAAACCAGGTCTGGTAGCTCCTGAACGAGCCTTTTGGCCTTTATGACCTTTACCTGCGGTCTTACCATTTCCTGAACCGTGACCACGACCTTTTCTGAAATTATCACTGTGCTTAGAACCATCTGCCGGCTTTAATGTAGATAAATTCATTTATGTGCACCTCCTTATCTGAAATATAATTAAATCTCTTCTACCTTTACCAAATGTCTAACCTGATCTGTCATTCCTTTTGTAGCTGCATTATTAGGAAGCTCAACTGTTTTATTAAGCTTTCTAAGTCCTAATGCTTCCAAAGTTCTTTTATGCTTTGGAATAGCTCCGATCGGTGACTTTACTAAAGTAACTTTTACTCTATCTGCCATTTTAAAATCCTCCTTAACCTAGAATCTCTTCAACAGATTTTCCGCGAAGTTTTGCAACCTCTTCAGGAGTCTTTAAGTTTGAAAGTCCATTAATTGTAGCTAATACTACGTTTTGCTTATTATTTGAACCTAAAGACTTAGTACGGATATTCTTGTATCCTGCCAACTCAAGTACGGAACGTGCCGGACCACCTGCGATAATACCGGTACCTTCTGGAGATGCCTTTAAAAGAACAGATGCACTTCCAAACTTACCTGTCCAGTCATGAGGAATGCTTCCGTTATCATTAATCGGAACCTTAACCAAACTCTTGATTGCATCTTCTTTGCCCTTACGAATTGCCTCTGGAATCTCAGTAGCCTTACCAAGACCAGCACCTACATGACCGTTTTTGTCACCTACAACTACAAGAGCAGCAAATCTCATGTTACGTCCACCTTTAACAACCTTGGTTACACGCTTGATGTTAACAACTTTTTCTTCTAATTCTAACTGACTAGCATCAATAATTGTATGCTTCATAAATTGTTTTCCTCCTTAATTAGAATTCGAGACCAGCTTCTCTTGCTGCATCTGCTAATGCTTTAATCTTACCCTGATATATAAATCCGCCTCTATCAAAGACAACTGTTGTAATTCCCTTATCTAATGCACGCTTTGCAATCACCTTACCCAGGTAAGCAGCTGCATCTTTATTATTTGTCTTCTCTAACTCTGCCTTAACTTCTTTCTGAACTGTTGAAGCAGACACTAAAGTATTGCCAACTGTATCATCAATAATTTGAGCGTACATATGATTATTACTTCTGAATACAGCTAAACGTGGTCTCTCAGCAGTGCCACTAAAGCGATTACGGATTCTTAAATGCTTTTTTGCACGAACCTTACTTCTTGCTTCTTTATTAATCATCTATCTCACTCCTTTAATTATTTCTTACCAGTCTTACCAACTTTACGTCTTATCACTTCATCAGCATACTTAATACCTTTACCCTTATATGGTTCCGGTTTTCTTGTCTCTCTGATTTCAGCAGCATATTGGCCAACTTTTTCTTTATCAATACCTGAAACGGTGATCGTATTACCATCTACCTTAGACTCTAATCCTTCCGGATCTTCCATCTCTACCGGATGAGAGTATCCTAAGTTAAGAACCAGCTTCTTACCCTGCTTAGCAGCTCTGTAACCAACACCATTTACCTCTAATACTTTTGTATAACCTTCGGTTACACCAATTACCATGTTATTAATCAATGTTCTTGTAAGACCATGCAATGACTTCATTTTCTTCAAATCATTTGGTCTTGTTACAACCACCTGATCACCCTCAAGCTTAATGTCCATTTCCTCAGGTAAAACTCTGGTAAGTGTACCCTTTGGTCCTTTTACAGTCACTTGATTATTTTCTGCAATATCAACAGTTACACCTGCTGGTACAGCGATAGGCATTCTTCCGATACGTGACATGCCGTTACCTCCTTAATTCACTAAAACCGATTATACGGTTTCATTATTCATTTATTAATTTTAGTTAATACTATAATATTTTATTTATTGCTGTATTACTGATTTATTAATGTCTCATCGACTATTAAATATCAATCCAAACTCTCTACCTCGTCGATTACTAAACTTGCCTTCGGCTCGTTAAGGGCATCGACAGGGCTACGACTAAACTCAGGCTACGCTTA
>CAJUFL010000019.1:43445-48876 GCA_910585605.1 uncultured Lachnospiraceae bacterium
CCTTCGGCTCGTTAAGGGCATCGACAGGGCTACGACTAAACTCAGGCTACGCTTAATCAGCTTGCCTTCGTTAAGTTCTCTGCCTCACCATACAAAGGCCAACACTTCGCCGCCAACCTGCTGGGCACGTGCCTGCTTATCTGTCAGCACACCTTTGTTTGTAGAAATGATAGCAACACCTAAACCACCTAATACCTTAGGAAGTTCATCCTTGCCAGCATAAACACGAAGACCCGGTTTAGAAATTCTCTTAATACCAGTAATAATCTTCTCATTTTTATCCTTACCATACTTTAAGGTAATACGGATAGTCTTAAATTTACCCTCTTCAATTATATCAACAGCTTTGACATAACCCTCTTCTAAAAGAATGTTAGCAATTGCTTCCTTCATCTTTGAAGCAGGAACGTCAACTGTATCATGTTTAGCAGTATTCGCATTGCGAATTCTAGTAAGCATATCTGCGATTGGATCTGTCATTGTCATTTACCTCCTTCAAAAATTCTACCAGCTTGCTTTCTTAACGCCTGGTATTTCACCCTTGTATGCTAACTCACGGAAGCAGATTCTACAGATTCCGTATTTTTTTAACACTGAATGTGGACGTCCACAAACTTTACAACGAGTATATTCTCTTGTAGAGAATTTCTGTTTACGTTGTTGTTTAACAACCATTGCCTTCTTAGCCATGAATCTTCCTCCTATTATTTCTTAAATGGCATACCAAATAAAGTTAACAACTCACGAGCTTCCTCATCAGTCTTGGCAGTCGTAACAAAAATAACATCCATACCTCTAACTTTATCTACCTTATCATACTCAATTTCAGGGAAAATCAACTGCTCTTTAATTCCTAAAGCATAATTTCCTCTGCCATCAAATGCATTTGGACTGATACCTCTAAAGTCACGAACACGTGGTAATGCAAGATTGATCAAACGATCTGCAAACTCGTACATTCTCTCTCCTCTTAAAGTCACCTTACATCCAATTGGCATACCTTCTCTTAACTTGAAGTTCGCAATTGATTTTCTGGCACGGGTAACTACTGCTTTTTGACCAGTGATAATCTCCAAATCCTGAACTGCTGTATCTAAAAGTTTATGATTTTCCTTCGCCTCACCAACACCCATGTTGATAACGATCTTCTCAAGCTTAGGAACCTGCATAACATTTTTATAACCAAATTTCTTAGTCATAGCGTCTTTAATCTCGCTATTGTACTGTTCTTTTAACCTACTCAACTTCCGTGGCCTCCTCTCTTAAATTAGTCAATCTTTTCTAACTTACCGTTCACTTTAGCCACACGGACTTTATCTTTCTTTTCGCCCTGGAATCCAATTCTTACCGGTTTTCCTTTGTGAACATACATAACGTTAGAAATATCAATAGGTGCTTCTTTTTCAATAATACCACCCTGCTGGTTTGTCATACTTGGTTTAGAGTGTTTAGAAACCATGTTGACTCCCTCAACTAATACTTTATTTTTCTTGGTATCAACTGATAATACTTTTCCGGATTTACCTTTATCCTTACCAGTAATAACCTGAACTAAGTCATCTTTTTTAATCTTACTAGTTGCCATCCTGACACCTCCCTATAAAACTTCTGGTGCTAATGAAACGATCTTCATGAATTTCTTATCTCTAAGTTCCCTTGCTACAGGTCCAAAAATACGAGTACCTCTTGGATTCATATCATCCTTGATAATAACAGCAGCATTTTCATCAAATCTGATATAAGAACCGTCTTTGCGACGTGCCCCTTTCTTTGTACGAACGACTACGGCTTTTACAACGTCACCTTTTTTTACAACACCGCCTGGTGTTGCATCTTTAACAGAGGCAACGATGATATCACCGATATTAGCATATCTTCTAGTTGAACCGCCTAATACTCTGATGCAAAGTAACTCTTTTGCTCCGGTATTATCAGCAACTTTAAGTCTTGTTTCCTGTTGAACCATTGTCCTTGCCTCCTTGATTATTTAGCTTTCTCTATGATTTCTACAAGTCTCCATCTCTTATCCTTAGATAAAGGTCTTGTCTCCATAACTTTTACTCTATCGCCGATGTGACATTCATTGTTTTCATCATGTGCCTTTAACTTATAAGTTCTCTTTACAATCTTACCATAAAGAGGATGCTTAACATTATCTATGATTGAAACAACAATTGTTTTATCCATCTTATCACTTGTTACAATTCCTACACGTGTTTTTCTTAGATTTCTTTCCACAATAATTCCTCCTTCCAAGATAATTAAGCATTAGCCTTCTCTGTCATAATCGACTGAATTCTGGCAATATTTCTTCTTACCTCTTTAATTCTGCTTGTATTCTCCAACTGGTTAGTTGCATTCTGGAATCTTAAATTAAATAATTCCTTCTTAGCAGCTACTAACTCTGCGTTCAATTCTTCTACATTCTTAGACCTTAAATCTTCACGATATTCCTTAGTTTTCACTGCCTGCACCTCCTTCTAAATCTTCACGGGATACAATCTTACACTTAACCGGCAACTTATGTGTTGCAAGTCTTAAAGCTTCTTTCGCAGTTTCTTCAGGTACTCCTGCAATTTCAAACATTACACGTCCAGGCTTTACTACTGCTACCCAGCCTTCTACATTACCTTTACCTTTACCCATACGAACTCCGATAGGCTTAGATGTATATGGTTTGTCAGGGAAAATCTTAATCCACACTTTACCGGTACGCTTTACGTAACGAGTCATAGCGACACGGGCTGCCTCAATCTGATTGGATTTAATCCATGCCGGCTCCATTGCAACAATACCATATTCACCATTACTGATCTTATTGCCTCTTGTCGCCTTTCCAGCCATGGAACCCCTGAACTGTTTTCTATGTTTTGTTCTTTTAGGCATTAACATTATTTATCGCTCCCTTCCTGATTGTTCTTAGTTGGAAGTACTTCACCATGATAAATCCAAGTCTTAACACCAACCTTACCATAAGTTGTGTCAGCCTCAGCAAAACCATAGTCGATATCTGCACGAAGTGTCTGAAGAGGAATTGTACCTTCACTGTAAAACTCTGTACGAGCCATATCAGCACCACCTAAACGTCCGGAAACAGAAGTCTTGATTCCTAATGCTCCAGTCTTCATTGTTCTGCCCATGCAGGATTTCATCGCACGTCTAAATGAAATACGATTCTCTAACTGTGCAGCAATATTCTCAGCCACTAACTGGGCATCAGCATCCGGTTTCTTAACTTCCTTAACGTCTACCATCAATTTTTTATTTGTCATCTTGGCAACTTCTTTCTTGAGTGCCTCAATCTCTGCTCCGCCTTTACCGATTACAACTCCAGGCTTCGCCGTATAAATGATAACTTTCAATCTATCAGATGCCCTTTCCATTTCAATCTTAGAAACCTGAGCACTGTAAAGTCTCTTTTTAAGAAAAGTACGAATCTTGTTATCTTCTACTAAGTTGTTTGCAAATTCGCCATCCTTTGTATCAGCATACCATCTGGAATCCCAATCCTTGATGATACCGACTCTCAAACCATGAGGATTTACTTTCTGTCCCATTATTTGCCTCCTTATCTTTCATCAAGCACGATTGTAATATGGCTTGTTCTCTTCTCAATTCTATAAGCCCTGCCCTGTGCTCTTGGTTGAATTCTCTTCATTGTTGGTCCCTTATTTGCGTAACACTCCGCAACATAAAGGTCTTCCATTTTCATTCCATTGTTATTTTCAGCATTTGCAATCGCTGATTTTAATAACTTCTCTATTACACTTGAAGCATATCTTGGATTGTAAGCTAAGATAGCAAGTGCAGTCTGTACATCCTTACCTCTGATGGCATCTAAAACGAAACATGCTTTTGTCACAGACACTCTGGCATAAGAAACCTTTGCTGATGGTCTTGTATCCTTATTCGCATTTCTTTCTCTTTTTATCTGGGATCTATGTCCTTTTGCCATGGATGAACCCTCCTTTCAAATCTTTTATCTAACTTTTGACTTCTTTTCGTCCTTGCCATGTCCCCTATAGGTTCTGGTAGCAACAAACTCTCCAAGCTTGTGACCAACCATATCCTCAGTAACATATACAGGTACATGTCTTCTTCCGTCATAAACTGCAATTGTATGTCCTACGAAGCTTGGAAAGATAGTGGAACGACGAGACCAGGTCTTGATAACCTGCTTATCATTACTAGCATTCAAAGCATCGACTTTCTTAAGCAAATGTTCATCTGCAAATGGTCCTTTTTTAAGTGAACGAGCCATAGGTCAAACCTCCTTATATTATTTAACGTTCTTACCATCTCTGGTTCTAACGATCATCTTATTTGATTTCTTGTTCTTCTTACGTGTCTTAAGTCCAAGTGCCGGCTTGCCCCATGGAGTACATGGACCCGGACGACCGATACTTGTTCTACCTTCACCACCACCATGTGGATGGTCGTTAGGATTCATAACCGAACCACGAACAGTAGGTCTGATACCCATATGACGCTTACGTCCTGCTTTACCGATATTAACAAGACCATGTTCAATGTTACCAACCTGACCAATTGTTGCACGGGCAATGATCGGAACCATTCTCATTTCACCTGACGGCAAACGAAGGGTTGCATACTTGCCTTCCTTAGCCATAAGCTGTGCTGAATTACCGGCTGAACGAACCAGCTGACCACCCTTGCCTGGATATAATTCAATATTGTGTATTTCTGCACCAACCGGAATTGCTTCTAACGGAAGGCAGTTACCAATCTTGATTTCTGCATTCGCACCGTTCATAAGCTTATCACCAACATTTAATCCCAGAGGAGCTAAAATATAAGCCTTCTCTCCATCAGCATAACTGATCAATGCGATATTGGCTGTTCTGTTTGGATCATATTCAATCGAAACAACAGTTGCCGGAATATCATCTTTTCTTCTTTTAAAATCAATAATTCTATATTTTCTTCTTGAACCACCGCCATGGTGTCTTACCGTAATTTTTCCCTGATTATTACGACCAGCCGTCTTCTTTAAAGAAGTAGTAAGGGATTTCTCAGGAGTTGTCTTTGTAATCACATCAAAATCCAAACCAGTCATATTTCTTCTGGAAGGTGTATATGGGTTATATGTTTTAATTCCCATTTTCTTTCTCCTTTCAAATTGCATTTGTTATCACGCTTGCTTGCGTATGAATATATATATTTCCCTATTGGGATGGGACTTGCAACTAAACTCAAACTGCGCCTTCGGCTTGTTTTCGTTAAGTTCTATGCTTTCGCTTAATTTAATGCATCCGCTCTACTAAATTCGAACTTCTCTTCCCTCGTTCTCATTAAGTATCGGGATGGGCTTTCGCACTAAACTCAAACTGCGCCTTTGGCTTGTTTTCGTTAAGCTCTATGCTTTCGCTTAATTTAATGCATCCGCTCTACTAAATTCGAACTTCTCTTC
>CAJUFL010000019.1:48976-61965 GCA_910585605.1 uncultured Lachnospiraceae bacterium
CGGGATGGGCTTTCGCACTAAACTCAAACTGCGCCTTTGGCTTGTTTTCGTTAAGTGCTCAATGCCTATAATCCCTCAAAAATCTCAATATCTTTGCTGTCTGCTGTCAGCTGAACGATTGCTTTCTTAGACTTTGCTGTTCTTCCATAAACCATGCCACGTCTCTTTTTCTTACCATCAAGATTCATGGTATTCACCTTGGCAACCTTTGTTCCTTCAAACATTTTTTCAACAGCTTCTTTAATCATAGACTTATTTGCTTCCGGATGAACCTGAAAAGTATATTTCTTCTCTGCCATAGCATCCATAGACTTCTCTGTAATGATAGGCTTCTGAATTACGTCATAATATTTGATGTCTGCCATTATGCGTACACCTCCTCGATTGCTGCTACTGCATCCTTAGTAATCACAACTGTGTCATACTTAAGAATATCATATACATTGATCGTGTTTGTCAAAGCAGTCTTAACACCAGGAACATTTCTTGCAGATAATACTACATTCTGGTCATTATCCTTTGTTACCACTAATGCCTTTGCCACTTCAAGGTTATTAAGAACCTCTACAAACTTCTTTGTCTTGATTTCATCAAATTTGAGTTCATCCAATACGATGAATTTCTCTTCATTTACTCTGGAAGTTAAAGCAGACTTCATTGCATTAGCCTTTTCTTTCTTATTTAACTTCATTGAGTAATCTCTCGGCTTCGGTGCAAATACAACACCACCACCTGTCCACTGAGGAGATCTTGTAGAACCCTGTCTTGCATGACCAGTTCCTTTTTGTCTCCAAGGTTTTCTTCCGCCTCCACGTACTTCCGCACGTGTCTTAGCGCTCTGAGTTCCCTGACGATTGTTTGCAAGCTGTGCTACAACTGCCATGTGAACTAAATGCTCATTTATTTCTACACCGAATACAGAATCATTAAGTTCTAATTTATCAACTTCTTTACCTTCGATGTTATAAACAGCTACCTGTGCCATTCTAAATTCCTCCTTCCTATAGATTACTTACCACTTTTTACAGTTTCTTTAATCATTACCAATGACTTCTTCGGTCCCGGTACAGAACCCTTAACCAGAATTACGTCATTCTCTGCATCTATTTTAACAATCTCTAAGTTCTGAACGGTAACTCTGACAGCTCCCATATGACCTGCCATCTTCTTACCCTTAAAAACCTTACCAGGGTCAGTCGCACAACCGTTTGAACCTGCATGACGATGGTATTTGGAACCATGAGTCTTAGGACCTGTATGCAAGCCGTGTCTCTTAATTGCACCTGCAAATCCTTTACCTTTTGACTTAGCAGTAACATCAATCTTATCGCCCTCTGCGAAGATATCTGCCTTGATAACGCTCTCTCCTGCAACATAATCGGAAACATTATCAACTCTGAACTCTCTTACAAACTGCTTAGGTGTCGTATTTGCTTTCTTGAAATGTCCTACCTCTGCTTTACCAGCACCATGTGGATTTCTGATAACTTTCTTACCTGATACATCCTTTGTTGTTATTCTTTCTTTCTTCTCACCGTAACCAACCTGGATTGCTTCATATCCATCATTGTCCAATGTCTTAACCTGTGTTACTACACAAGGTCCTGCCTGTAATACGGTAACCGGTGTCAAAACACCATCTTCGTTGAAGATTTGAGTCATTCCGACTTTTGTAGCTAAAATCGCTTTCTTCATTTTAATCATTTCCTCCTAATTAATCTACAGCGGATTGCCGTGGCAATCATTCTAAATTCGGCCCAAAGCCCATTAGGTTTAACTGTACTACTTAAATGTTATTTGTGCATATGCACCTTTGTTTGTGTCTTTCTTCTTATTTTATATGTGACACGATTTTTTGTTACATTGATTATTTTGTTTTCATTTTAACATCAATGTAAACACCAGCAGACATATCTAACTTCTGTAATGCGTCGATTGTCTTCTGAGTTGGCTGAATCACATCAATCAATCTCTTGTGTGTTCTCTGCTCAAACTGCTCTCTGGAATCTTTGTACTTATGAACTGCTCTAAGAATTGTAACTCTCTCAATCTTAGTAGGCATTGGTACAGGACCAGAAACCTTTGCACCTGTCTTCTTAACAGTATCAATAATGTTTGCTGCAGCCTGATCGATTAATTTGTGATCGTAAGCCTTAAGTGTAATTCTCATTACCTGGTTTGCCATAAAAAAAGCCGCCTCCTTTTCGCACTTATTTAATAGGTACGACAAGTGGTGACTGTACACTCTCCCGTGTGTGTCATATTTTGAAGCATCTTACAATACAACTTTCACACGTCATCTCCCTTTAACAGGATGGTTATTCGTACAGTGACTTGCCGTCAGTTTCTTAACTTGACATTCGCTCCACGGAAAAACCTGCTATATTAAGCAGCAACCTCACGCTTCAACGCTATCAATGTCACAGCAAGTGCTAGTATACCCCATGTTTCAGGGGATTGCAAGAACTTTTTTCATTAAATTGTATTTTTTTCCGTGCAATCTACGAGCCATAAGATAAATTCCCTATATATTGGGCGTCAAGCTTGCTTGTAAGCACAATTATATAGGGAATTTATCATGTGGCGACAGCCACGACCGAGTCGGAGCAAAGCGAAGACGAGGTCCGCATGGTGCATACATATATCATTCTTGCGTCAAGTTTACTTGTAAGCACAATTATATGGATGGAAATTTATGTGGCGACACACATTTTACACTTAGCGAGGTTCTTTCGAGCTTAGTGTAAAAGCGTACAGCGTAGCCACGACCGATGCCTGTATGCTTAACGAGGCGTCAGCCGAATTTAGCAGGAAGGTATGCAACGCAGATGGAGCACTGCGGAATCGAGGTCCGCATGGCTCGCACATATGTCATTCAACTTGTAGGGGAGCTTGCTCAAATACAAGTTCTTGTGTTCGGACAATCATTTTCTATTTCTAAGAATTGAAAGCCCATGATACAAAACTGGAAGTTATCGAGTTCTTTATAATAAAAAATATTAATTTCTATTTCATCAAACCTCCATGAAAATAGCATTCATATACCTTTTGATTATTACAATAAATTTCTTCATATCCTTGAAACCATGTAAAATCCCCAACAACATTACATTTATATATGTACTCTCCTGACTGATAATATTCAGGACCTCTGTATGGCATATTCATATCTGCTTTTCTAAGTGCCTCTTTCAAGAAATCTCCACTAAAAAGTTGTCCTAAAACACGACCAACATAATTCATCGCATATTGTGATTTTCCCTCATACCATATTGCTTCTTCTCCTGCAAACTGCTCTCCTCCAACATATGTATCATGATATGTATATGCTCCATTACTATATGTAAAATCATGTGAATCAAGTCTTGTTGATTTCGTTTCGTTCATATACGCAGCATACGTGTTCACATTGGCTTCAAGTCGGAATGCTATCAATTGTTCAATATCCTGTCTCTGCTCATTGACACAGCTAACCATACACTCCTGGTTTTTTACTAAATAGTCTACCGTAACACTAAATATATTACTAATCTGAATTAAATTAGATATGTCAGGATACACCTGCCCCGACTCCCATTTTGCCACAGCCTGTCTTGACACAGATAACCTCTCTGCGAGTTCTTCTTGGGTTAATCCTTTATTCTTTCGAATCAATTGTAGTTTTTGTGAAAAAATCAATGCTATCACCTCCAAAAAACATAATAAATCAATTCTAACATTAACCCAATATATCATTATTTGCGATTATGCTACTTTTATTATACATACACATCAAAATGATAATATACCAGTCCGATAACTTCCAAATTTGTCATTATCCTCATCTTGCCGATAAATTGGAATTTATCAACTTCTTTGTGTAGAAAAAACATCAATTTTTCTCTCTCCAACAAACTGAATTCTCTCGATTTCTTTATATAGTGCAACATGAAGAACAACTATTTAGGGATAGTATTTTTTGCCAAATGGTCAATTAATGATTCTTTATCTTTCAAATTCTGTACTATTGACCTTCCAGAGGAAATCATATCCCATCCTGATATAGCATAAGAAAGAATAGGAACAAAACCCATTCCTCCTTTAACAAATCCAATAATAGAAGACCACCTTTCCTTTTTTCTTTTCACTTTCTTATTCTTCAGTTCATTGTCTATCGCCTCATCAAGTTTAATAAATACTTCATTTGCAATTTTATCTACATCTCCATAAGCATATTCAATATCGGATGTAGCAGAATAAAACAATTCTCTATACTCTTCTATATTCTTCTTACTATGCATAGTTTTTACTTCATTGGGTTCTAAAAACATCAGTGAACTCATTTTATCATTTCTATGAATTGCACAAGTATACATATAATTTGGCGATGCTTGAAGAAACGAATCTTTTAAGTCTCTAAGCAAAGGGGCCCATTCATCACTTCCAATAATAGGGTTGCTACTCAATTCGTTAGCAACACAAAAGGCTTCTTTCTCTCTAATGAATAAAGTAATAGTAATGGAGCATAAAGATTGATAAGCAAGAACTGACTTTAAAAAATCTCGGTTAAACCCTCCCCAAGATTCAAAGCAAAATTTTTCAAAGAATCTTTTTTCGCTTTCAGTTAGCATATTTTGAGTATAATTCATTGCTTCCGCTATATTAGAACCGATCCCAGACTCGACTAATTTCTTTTGTATATCTTCCAAAGATAAATCTTTTAATATTTTTATTCCTTTAACGATATTATCCATATTACTATCAGGATAAAAACCAAATACATCATTTATCCATTCAGTCCCAGCCTTAACCGATTCATCATATATTCTTTCTTTTATTTCTGGTTTTAGTATATGATTTAAGGGGAAAATCAACACAAACACTTCTTGTTCTTTATCAAGAATGAATTCTTTTATTTTCCACATATATAGAACATTTGCACAAATTGCTTTAATATTGTGATCAGTATCATACTCTCCAGAAGTAGAATAACCTGTATCAAATGGATCTCCCAATATGATAACATCATAAAACAATGAATTCCGTCCAATCTCTTCACAGTATTTAGAAGCAAACGTAGAGTCACCAATTCCAAAAATACCTACATTCTTTTTTTCTTTTATAAAGTTTAATAAAACAGTTTCGTTCTTTTTCCAAAATCTATCTATAGTTTCAAAAAATAAATGTCTTTTATATGAATCGCTATCTTTATAGCCAGAAATGTAGATTGGCTTTTGTTTCAACAGGTAACTCCTAATACTTGTGTCTATATCATGCTTTTCGCTTTCAATGTTGATTAATTCACCAAAATAATTACACAGAATGTCAAAATACTCTTCTTGAATTTTAATAATCTTCTCTTTCATTTTCTCCCCCAAAACGATCCTAATAAACTCATTTAAAATAAAACTTCTCGATTATGCCTTCAACTATTTCGTTATTTACTTCCTACACTCACCACCTTTTTTTAATTATATCCTCACCAATTATAGTACGTTTCAACAGCAAAAATAAATAATTCTATAGCATCCTTTCAATGTATATAATAAATCAAATAACAAATTCCCTATATTAATTATTTCAGAAATCATATACTTTAAGAAAAGTCTATCTTCTCCATTAATCATCACTTTAGTTTAAAAAACAGGCATTTACCAAATCGACAAACAACGATTTGTCGAACTCTTGCAGTTCATTTTCCTAAGTATATCATAATTTCAGTTATTTTCGCATCAATAACGTACATCATTCGTGCGTCAAATATACTCACATAGAAATCTATGCCGGTATGTCCTGCCCATAAACAATCCTAACTATCAGCCACTTTATTTTTCCTCTTTTTCATTACGCACACAACAGCATGCACAATCCATGCTATAACTACCCCAAGTACCAGACTCAACAAGAAGTGCAAAAATCCAACAGTCATCCCCGCCCATCCGCACATCTATTTCTTCCATATATATCAACATTTATCTCAACCACAGCTTGCAAACCCTTTTACTATTACTTCAAAATACCAAACCGCATAAAAACATACTAATTGTAAATATAATAATGCCCATATTCCTCCCCGTATCATGGCATTTTTGTCACGTAATGCAATTCCTCGTATAACCAAATAAACCAAGCGAAGACAAAACCAGCTTGCACCCATAAGCAGCAGCTGCCATGGCTCTACCACATCAATAAGCTTTGCAAAATCATACAGACAAGCAATACACACCACTATATTCAATACCAGCACCACCCAGTGAACTACGCTATCTATTCTATATGCTGTTGAATAATGAAACCATTGTTCTAAATCTATAGACCCATCCATAAGCATTATCTTGAGATATCTTGTTACAAATAACAGCATCCATGCCGCAAGAATGACACATTCTCTACGTCTGGCTTCTTTCCATGAAGCTGCCTTTAACAGCTTTGCCTCTTCCTTTTTTTTCTGCTTAATCTCCTGTCGCTTTTTAATCTCGGCGATTTGCGGGTCAATATACATTTCCTGTTCTATTTCAAAATCCATTTATCATGCACCTCCCTTTGAATATGCTCTTATTTTAGCAAAGGAAGATAACATATCCTATGTGTTATCGGTCACACTTTATTTAAACCAGCGTGACATTTGTCACTCCCCAAGATATTTGCCAGATTATACCTTTTCAAAAATCAAATTAGAGGGAAAAGATATGCAGCCCTCCGAAAAATCTGCTGCTATAGGCTTATTCCCTTATGGTTTTATATGTTTTCCCTCCATCATGGGTTTGTAAACCTCTTACATTCTCAAACAGAAACATTTTAGGCTGCAACTTTTTCCATTTGCTATACCCTTTAAATCCTGATTCTCCAACTCGACAAGCTTTTAAAATCCAGCATTATTCAAATCATTAACATGATTCTCAATTTCTACGGTAGTAATACACGAATAGACGAATTGAATTACTATTTTTACATAATAGCATTTATTTATGGTTTTTCCAATAAATTTTTCTTATCATGTGGTAATTCTTGTAGGTCTGTGTATGAATTTTCCTTCCCATCTTTTTTCGGAACTTTTGCCACACTCGGTACTGTCATTGTCTCTAATTCCTTTACTCTTCCAGAACAAACCCGCCCGATTCCAATATTTCTTTTGCATTCTCAGCATTTTGATACCCCCACACCTCCATATAGCCGCCAGTTACATGGAATTTCTTTTTTTCCAGTTCTTCCAACTGCCCCATATCCATACACACTAACCTTCCCGGACTCTTAATAATTCCTGAAATTCTTGCTGTCCTTGTTTTTTCTTCCTCATCAGTTATGGTAAGTTCCAGATTTTTATAATCTTCTATCCATTTTTGAATCTGACTTTTTTCCGGAGCGTACCCATACTGATCGATAAATCCAAAAAAACTGTCTTCTCCCATAAAAAGCACAGGGGTATTTCCCAGTACAATTTTTTCATCCACAACCTTCCATTCTAATGGATAATCTTCTATATCTGCCACAGTTAAATTAGTTTCCAGTATATAGTTTCCCAGCCTAATCGTCACTGGTATTTCTGTATACGGTTCGAATCTGGTAAGACCTTTTATCTTCTCAAACTCCTTTACCACGTCAGTCTGGATTTCCCTGTCTGCCATTATGGTAAAGCCATAGCTTTTTTCTTCTTTTTGATATTTCTTTACAATCTGTATCATGGAAGACAAAACAAGACATATTACGGCAAATACAACAATATCTTTATAAACGTTCCGTTTCTTCATGGAAATCCACCCTTTTTTTGAAGTACTGTATTCTAAAGCACAACCATATAATCACTAAAACTAATGTCAAGATTAAAATCACAATAATGGTAATCCACCATTGATTCGTTTCTTTCTTTTCTTTTTCTATTTTCAATTCCACTATCTGCGGTTCTTTTACTTCTGTGTTGATATCCAATTTCTGTTCCGTTACCTCCCCATTTTCATCTTCAAAAGAAAATGTTACCGTTCCGCTCGTCACACCATATTCGCCGCCTTTTTGTTCCTCCTTTTCCCCCTTAACATCCATATCCAGTGTCCCGATAAAAATCTGCATTTCTCCTTCTTTCGATTCCCCGGCAGAAATATTACCCAAAAATACATCCTGTACTGGAAACAGCCCCTTCCCCTCTACAGATACCCTTGCATTATAAATATCTGCCAGACCGGTATTTAATATCTGAAACGTCAGAATCTCGGTATCTGAAGAATATACCAGTTCTGGAAAAGAAAGATTTACGACCTCTGCTTTCTGGGGCTGGTTTACCAGCAGATTCACTGCTTCCGTGGAAGTATAGCTGTTCCCTTTATCGTCTTCATACTCAAACTGTAACTGAACCGGCACCGGCTCTGCCGCTGCCTTTTTACTGACCAAAACTGTCTGGGATAAATCCATTGTACTTCCTATGCCCAGATATCCCTGATACCATGACATTTTTTCAAATTGAATGTCTCGGCTTTCTGATAACAACGTAACCTTCATATTTTCAATTGCTTTACTTCCATAATTTTTAACAGTCAATGTCCATGTTGTATCTTTTCCCGCTTCCAGCTTTACAGTCTGCAAACTGTTATCTGCTACTAAAACCCGGGGCTGATGATTGATTTCTTCCTCTGTAGAATCTCCTTTTTCTTCTTCTGTCTTTGAATCTGTAGTTTTTTTCTTCTTTTTTGCAGTTGACTTTTTTTTGGAAGATATATTATCCGTTTTAGGCTCCGTAGATGGTTCTTCCACCGTTTCCTGTTCTGTCTCCTCCTGTTGTGTTGCCATTTCCTGTCCACTTACCTGACCGGAATACCCTATTACTGCCAATACCATAACCATCACATATATCATAACTTTTTTCCTATTCATAGTCGTTGCATCCTTCCTCCGTCCATTTCATACACCTCATCACATAAAATCCGGATATCTTCACTGTTATGACTGGCAAGAATAACTGTTTTCCCTTCTTCCTTTAACTGCAAAAGAAGCTTTCTTATATCTGCCACGCCGTGTTTATCCAAACCATTAAACGGCTCATCTAATATTAAAAACTCTGGGTCTTCCATAATCGCCTGGGCAATACCCAGACGCTGCCGCATACCCAAAGAGTACTGGGATACCGATTTTTTCAAATCTGGATCCAGCCCGGCTGATTTAATAGCCTTTCTAATTTCCTTTTCGGTAATCTGATTTTTCAGATCCGCCAGTATCTTTAAATTCTGAAACCCTGTCAGATTTGGCAAAAATCCTGGTGTTTCTATAATCACGCCTATACTTTCCGGAAAATCTATCTCTGCCCCAATCCTTTTTCCTCCGACTTTTATGATTCCCGACGTTGCCGGAAGAAACCCACAGATACATTTCATCAGTACCGTCTTTCCTGAACCATTATTGCCCGAAAATCCATATGTTTTTCCCTGCTCCATGACAATATCAATATCATGCAGTATGGTTTCTTCTCCAAATTTTTTGGTAATATGGCTGATTTCAATATATGGATTCATTCTCTATCCCTTCTTCCCTTTTACGTCTAATCTATATTTCCCGCAGCCGATAATACAGTACCAGCCCATTCATCAACCCTGTCATTACAGAAAACAGCAGCAGAAAAAACCATATACCGCTGCCATTATTTCCCCAGTCATGCTCACATTTAATCCATTCTATTGGATACATGCTATACATTTCCGATAGATAACGGTCTTTTAATATAATCAAAATGTAATAACATACAAAAGGAAGCCCATATGCCATGTAGTAACTTTGAAACACTCCTGCAAAAATGCCAGAAATTTCAGCTATAATCCCTCCAACCAGTGTTACACGAAAAAACATTTTCAGCATTTCCATAAAATCCTCTCCCTGCCACTTCCCTTTTAACTCCAAAGGAAAGAGAAACAGAAAAGAAAATGCCAGTATCAGCATTCCTGCAAAGAGAAAAACCAAAAAACCACTGGCATAAATCTGTAAAATCTTACGCCTGATGTATTCCCTCCGACTAGTCCTTGTAATATACAATTTTAAAAATCCCGATGCCCTGTCCCTGATATAGACTGCCCCCAGCGGCAATACGGAGACAACCGGCATCAGAAAAAACAACTGCTTTGAAGATACCGCTGTCTGAAAATAGCCGATAACACTTCCAGTCTCCAGCGGAAATTCCATTTCATAAAAAGGAATGCCGGTCAGCATTCCTATTGCTGTAACCAGTACAGCAATCCATAATCCTCTATCCCGTATCAATTCTTTTATCATTCTATCTTCCCTTTTCCGACTGTCTGTACAGTATTTTTCAGCCAGGTGCTTAAAAATCGCTGCCTGATCATTCTCCCGTAAAAACAGAAAAATTGTAAAACTTTAAAATATGGAAGGCCGCACCTGCAAGAATAACCAACATTATTATAAAAACAAGACAGGACTGCCAGAGCACCGGCAGATTATCATATCCAAAATCATGCATTCCATAAGTGGCATGATTTAATGGGCTAAGCCAGCCCAACAGGCTCCGGACCTGATACATCTCATATTCTTCTTTGCCCAGCAGTTTTGCCAGAATATCTGGCTCTAACAAAAAGCCAAAAAGGCTATAGGTAAGGGCTGCACCAATCGCTGCCTTCTTTCCCTTTTTCATCTGAAAATACAGCATAAGAAATGACAGCGTCAATGTATAACAAATCAAGAGTACCATAATCTGAAGCATACACTCATAAGGGCTGGTGCTTTCCATTACTTTCACTGTAGACGGAACAGCAAGGTCTTTTCCCATTTTGGAATAAGCCAGCAGGGCTGCTGTCTTGCTCCATATATTTCCGATATATGCCTTCTGCATGCAAAGCAGGCTGGTGACCAGCAAGACATATCCCATATAGAGCATAGTAACCAGCACAATATAGAAAAACTGTGCCAAAAGCCACTGCTTCTTTTTTACCCTTAACAGCATATACGGTGTAAAGGGGCTTAGCTTTGGCAGATCAATAAACAACAAGATAAGTAATAACGAACATAATAATATTGCTGTTGAATCACCGAATGTCCAGATGAAGGCTTCCGCCATCTGGATAGGGGATTCATAAGTTCTGGCTACTAACATAACCCTGTCGCTCAGAAAAAAGCATAATACAAAAGAAAGCATAAACGTAATGATGATTCTGGGATTTTTGAAAAATCCCAGAAAGTTCCATCTTACAATTGCCAATATCTGTTTCATCTCTATCTCTCCCATAATTTGTAACCAATTTTGCTCTGTAAAATTGATTGCCCACTTGCCCGCCTGTTTGCAAAGCAGATTTTAATGCAGATAATTCCCGTCTCGTAAATTATCATAATTTACTTTACGCTACCTATTGCAAATACCAATTTGCACTGATCATCGCAAATACATTTTCCTGTCTTTTGCAGCCTTCCATTTAACAGACCTCTTGTACCTGTCAATATCCTAGTGAACGGTCAATCACTGTGCCGTCAATCGCATTAATTGTCATAAAACTCTGTGTCGAATATTCACCCGAATCCTTATTCGTAACATTCCCCTCTTTGTCCTCTGAATCAAATCTCCCAAAGAAATCCCATACCGGTACCAAAAGTCCACCGGAATTATCCTTTAACGGATCATAAATCCGGCTGTAACCCAATGTGATTTTTTTGATATGGTAGGTTCTCTTTCCCTCATACTCCGTTATGTCTGCATTAGAAATCTCCATCATCTGCTCATAGATCTTTATTATGCTGCCAAAATCCATCAGCTTAGCATTTTTTGTCTGTACCTCGCCTACGACATAGGGATTATCCAGAGTTACCTCTAAAATCCCATCATCCCCGATAAGAATATTGCAGACTTCGTACCCCCATGGCTCTTCAGTACTCTCCATACTTACGTAAGCTCCTCCCCGATCACTGGTATAAGTAATAGGTGTCCCCGAAATCTTTCTGGTAAAATAAAATCGATACCCCGCATCTGTAGAATTTTGCTCTGTAACTCCCCCCTCGCCATGGTAGAATACTGCATAATCCCAATCATAAAGTTCTAAATCCATACCCAGACTCTCTGCTTTATCCTTTGCCTGCTTCTCTGCCTCTTCATAAGAAATCCCGGCAAGATTTTTTAAAAACTCATCAGACAGATACTGTTCTGATTCCGGATTCCTGACATATTCACCTTCCTGCCATGCAGAAAACTCCTGTCTGTCTTCCTGTTCCATCATTTTTGATATACGAAAATGAATTTCCTTTGATATAGAAGGATCCTCCCCGCTTATTCTATATTCATAGTTCCCGTTCTTTGTCTCTACCACACCCAAAAATTCATAATCATAGGATATCTTCTTCCCGTCTTCTCCAGACGGATATTCCAATCCAAATGCAGGAGTGACTTCCTCCTTTACCACATCATCCGATGCATCCTGATACCGCCCTTCATAATTTTCAATAGCCTGATCAATATCGAAATACAGGTTTCCGTTTTCATCTGTACCATACTGGTAGGGGTCCAGATTATTTTCGGCTTTATATTTTTTTAAAATTGTAATCTGCTTTTCAATCTCAGCCTTAGTCATCCTACTATAGGACACTCCGTTGTAGATTTTATCCCCTTCAAAAAATGCCTTTGTTACCGTATCAATTAACTCCTGATTTCCTTCCCTTGCTGTCACATTAACCGTATCAATGGAGTTCACATCCGGTACGATCACTTCTGCATCTGTATCAATGACCAGTCCGCCGTCCTCATATACAGATTCCTTTATATAATGCTCTGGAATTCCCAATGTTTCCCGCAATAAATCTCCGGTATCCTCACCGCTTTCATATGCTGCTATATTTTCAGCACCTTTTTCCTTCACAATCAGATCATCCGGTGTTTTTTCACAGCCCGCAACCATACTGACACATAAACTCAACACAAACAATATTTTATATTTTTTTCTCATAAACTTCTCCTTACAAACATAAATTAGGTAAATTCTTATTTAGCTTACTGGGGACGCTTCCATGGCGAGTGAGGACGGACGCAGGAATCTATG
>CAJUFL010000020.1:0-18537 GCA_910585605.1 uncultured Lachnospiraceae bacterium
TTTTTGCATAGAAAAGGAGCTGTGCACTAATTACTTTTAGTGCGACAGCCCCTTTTGTTTTTAGAGGATTGGAATTTTAGTGCTTGACATATAACTGTTTATGGTGTATATATAACATATAAACAGTTGAAGATAGAAATGGTTATCAAAATTGGTATAACAAAGGCAGGTGGGAAAATGAAGATATTGCAGAATTCCTCTATTCCGATTTATCAGCAGATTGCGGAGCAGTTCAAAGAAGATATTTTATCCGGCAGGGTAAAACAGGGCGAATATCTGCCCTCTATCCGGGGATTGGCAAAGGAGCTTCGGATCAGTGTAATTACAACAATGAAGGCATATGAGGAACTGGAGCAGCAGGGATTGATAACGGCAGTACAGGGAAAAGGATATTATGTAAACGCACAGGACAGTGAAATGTTAAGGGAACAGCATATGCGGAAAATGGAGGAGCATCTGATGAATGCTATATCGGCAGCAAGAATTGCGGGGGTTTCTGATCAAGAACTGACAGGCGCTTTGGAGATGCTGCTAAGGACAGAAGAATAATTATGAATGGAAAGTATAATGGAAATTTAGAGTATATTGGAAAGGAGCCAGATTATGGAAATACAGACAGCAATCAAGATAGAAAATCTGATAAAAAAGTATAAAGGATTTAAACTGGAAATCCCATCGCTGAAGATTCCGGAAGGATTTGCAACGGCATTGATTGGGGAAAATGGTGCCGGTAAGAGTACACTGATTAATGTTCTTGCAGGAATTCGATTGGATTATACGGGTGAGATTACTTATTTTGACGGGAGACAGGAGGAGAAGGCAATCCGTGAGAATGTCGGTTATACAGGACCGGGGAATTACTTTATGCCCTATTGGACCATTGATGTAGTGGGAAAAGCCAGCAGGCTGTTATTTGAACAGTTTCATGAGGAGCGGTATCAGGAGATTTGTCAGGAACTTGGTGTGGACAAAAAGAAAACAAGTATCGAAAAACTTTCTGATGGTATGAAGATGAAAACCATGCTGGCAGCAGTATTTGCCAGAGATACACAAATGCTGCTTTTAGATGAACCGGCATCTCCGCTGGATCCGTTGATGAGGGATAAGTTATGCAGCATGATTCGGGAATATATAGAAGAGGGAAATGGAGAAAAAAGTGTATTTTTTTCCACTCACAATATTGCAGACATGGAAAATGTGACAGATTATGCGGTGATCATGGCACATGGAAAAATTGTAGAAAAGGGATTTGTAGAGGATTTAAAGGAAAAATATATTCTGGTAAAGGGAGAATCGTCAGAGGCAGACAGCGGGAAGGAAATTCTTCTGGGATTTCAAAAGAATCATTATGGATATGAAGGGCTCTGCCTTTCAGAAAATCTGGATAAGCTGGCAGGAATGGATATCGTGACAGAAACACCGACACTTTCCCAGATTAGTGTAGCAGTTATGAAGGAATTTAGTAATCTGGCAGGCAGTGCAAAGTAAATGATAAAATTAAGGGAAATTAGATCATGTCCCATTGTCCGGCTGCGGGCATTTGGCTGGCAGGTTTGCAAAAGGGAGGAGAATTATGAAGGAAGCAGTGAAAGGTTATCATATATTTCTGTCGAAATCGTGGTTAAAATGGGCGATATATATTCCATATCCCATAGTACTGATCGGAATGGTATATATATTGAATAGGTATCTTACGTTTTTTCAGTATATCTGTATCGGGATGGTATGCGGTATGATTGTGGCAGTGGAAATAATGGTAGACACGTATGTATTGATGGGAATTGCGTCAAAAAATACCAACCGGTTAGAGTATCTGAAAACCTCGACAAAGGGATTACCTCTGTTGAAAAAAGTATTGGCAATGGATGCAGTCAGAAGGTTTTTAAGCATTACGGTAATACTGGCAGGAGCGTATCTTGTAATTGGAACAGATCCAACTGGAACCAGCAACGTTACGCCGGCACAATGCTTTATCTGTATAGTGATCACAGATTTGCTGGTGGAACTGGCCTTTTTGCTCACCCGGCTTTTTCTGAATGTATGGATTAATCTGTTAACAGTATATATTTTATGGGGAATTGCTTTTTTGGAAGGATTCATAATCTTATATAAAATATCATTATTACCGATTCTTTTGGTAATGGTCTTATGTGCAGGTGTAATTGCTGCAGGGAGAACACTGATTCTGAAGAGAGCGGGGGAGAGTTATTATGATGGATGAAATGAAAAGAGGATTAAAATTAATAAAATATGCCAATGGTTTTAAGGTTACGGCGGTCATTACCATCTTATTTTGTCTGATAGCAATAGTGATTTCTTTTGTAGATTTACAGTTTATTGTAATAGCCAGTGTTGAAATTTTTATGTCAATTATCATGTTTGCACAGATGGAATACAGTCTTCTGGCGACAGGTATCTGTGCATCATCACCCCGGAAGAGGAATCTGGAAACATGGCTGCCCGATTTGTCAGGACTGGTGCTGGGAATTGCAGGGTATCTGGTTATACTGGTCATTATCATGGTAAATTACTTTTATGCTTCGGAAGAAGTAAAGCAGATATGTGGAGCCGGGATTCTTTTTTCAGGAATGATGGGTGGAATTACTCTGGTATATGGAAGTCTTGTCTATAAAAATAATATAATAGCTTTTATCGTTTTTTTCAGTGGATTTTATTCCCTTCTTATCTGTTTCGAAAGTGGGATGTCTGTGAGTCTGACAGCAGGCGTTTGGGGTGGATTTGCATTTATTCTGGTGGGAGTTGTGGCAGCAGGGATACTGCGAAGGCTGCTTTACCGGAAGCCACTGAATAAGGTTGCTTTTGGCATGAGATTCCGTAGGAATATGTAAAAGGGAAAAGACTGTTGTGAAGCGAAAGAATCTGCCGAACAACAGCTTTTTCTTTCTTTTTTGTAAGCAGTGTGTTATAAATGAATAGAGTAAGAGACGGAAATTTGTTCCTGTCTTTTTCAGTTTTATATATTGTAAAGCTGTAATGTAAAGATATGAGAGTTTGGGCAATCATCTGGTAGAACATAATAGTAAGGAGTGAAAATAGATGACAGAGATTAATATGCCAGCAAATGCAAGACGGATTATTTGTACGTTGCAGAAGGCAGGGTTTGAAGCATATATCGTAGGAGGATGTGTCAGGGATGTCATTCTCGGAAAAGAGCCGGACGACTGGGATATCACCACTTCTGCCAGACCAGAGGAAGTAAAGAAATTATTCTCGCGTACCATTGATACTGGAATCGCTCACGGAACGGTGACTGTGATGTTTGGGAAAGAGGGTTATGAGGTTACTACTTACCGGGTGGATGGCAAATATGAGGATCACAGAAGACCGGCATCCGTTACCTTTACGGCCAGTCTGTTGGAAGATATGAAACGCCGTGATTTTACAATTAATGCTATGGCATATAATGAAACGGAAGGAATTGTTGATCATTTTGATGGGATAGGAGATTTGCAGCGAAAGATTATCCGGTGTGTAGGGGAGCCAAAGGAGCGGTTTGATGAGGATGCACTGAGGATTCTCCGGACTGTCCGGTTCGCAGCACAGCTTAATTTTTCTATTGATGAAAAGACACAGAAGGCAATCCGTGATCAGGCAGTGTTTTTAAAGGATATCAGTGCGGAACGGATACATGTGGAACTGACCAAATTACTGGTGTCTGCGCATCCGGAAAAATTGCGTACGGCATATGAATTAGGCGTGACTGCGATAGTATTACCGGAATTTGACCGGATGATGGAGACTTCACAGAATAACAGGCATCACCTGTATAGTGTAGGGGAACATACCCTCCGGGTAGTAGAAAAGGTCCCGCCAGTGGAGGCTCTTCGATGGGCGGCATTGCTTCATGATGTTGCAAAACCTGTAATGAAGTCCAGTGATGAAAAAGGAGACCATTTTTACGGGCACAATGAAACTGGTGCTGAAATGGCAAAACGAATTTTACTGCGGTTAAAATTTGATAATGCTACGATTGGCAGAGTGAAAAGGCTGGTGCTCTGGCATGATTACGGAATGGGGGAAATGGTAACCCTGCGTTCATTTAGAAGATCTTTAAGTAAGATGGGAGCAGATTTATTTGAGGATTATGTCTGTATCAAATATGCGGATATACTTGCCCAGAGTGAATATATGCGTGAACAAAAGCTTGCTAATTTAGAACAGTTAAAAGTATATTACCAACAGATTATGGAGCAGGAGCAGTGTCTTACCCTGAAGGATTTAGCTGTTACCGGGAAGGATTTAATGGAGCAGGGCATGGAGCCGGGAAAAGAAATGGGTAAGATGTTAAATACACTTCTTGACCATGTACTGGAAAATCCGGAACTGAATAACCGGGAAAGCCTGCTTGCCCTTGCTGAAACCCTGCGTTGAAAATCCTGTTGGAGAGAATCCTTTTTTATTTTCATGTTTTGTCGGTCCTTAAATGAGAATGGATAGAATGTTGCAGTTAGTGAGAAATGTGAAGCATCAAAAGAGCCACACGATTGTTGGCTCTTTTGTTATTGACAAAAAATATAAAGTACTCTATAATTTAGAGTAAATAAAAAAGGAGGTTGCTATGAACGAATATAATGCAAAACAGGACATTAAATTTATTAGAGAGGTATTAAATAAAACACAGCTTGATATTTCTGGAATAGGAATGTGTTTTATCTGGATTGGTATGGTTAATCTGTTTGGAGAAGTATTGAAAAATATGGGATATGTATTTATGAATACACAAGAGCAGGTATCGGGGATTCAATGGAAAATGCTACGTTCTATTGACAGTATATCGTTTATGCTCATATGTGTTATTCTTTTCATATATTTCAGAAAACTTTTTCGTGGCGGGAACGATATCAGTAAAAGTATATTAAAAATTTGGGCAGTATTGTTAATTGGAGGGAAGGTTTTTACGAAATTATTTGTCAATCTGGCATTACAGGAACAAACAGGTGTCACTGGAGAATTTGCAGCTACATTGGGAAAGGCATTTTCTTTTTTATATGTGATTGTCGCTTTGACAGTATTGGGGATAATGATTCATGATAAATTGATTTGTAAAGGTGCGTTGTTGGGAATTATTGTGTATTGCCTGTTACTGAGCTGGGGACAGGGGGTTACAGTTGCACAGATACATGGAAATGCAGTCAATATGTATTCTTATGATATGTTTTCAGTGTTTGTGTTATCATTTGGTATGATTTTACTTGGTCTATATACCAGAATAAGTGGGAGGAAGAAACGTGGAAATTCATAACATACCAGATTTGTTTAGCAACAAGTTAAGGTTGGCAGCAATGGTTTCCTTGATTTCTGGTGAAAAAAGCTTTCAAGAACTAAAGAAAATTACAAGTGCAAGTGATGGTAATTTAGGGGCACAGCTATTGAAATTAGAAAACGAAAAATATATTGAAAGTACCAAATCATTTTTAAATCGGAAACCCAGAACTACTTATAAAATAACAGAACTTGGTACTGCTATGTTAAATGAATATGTAGATTTATTGGATCGAGTGATTCATGGAACGGAGAAAAACGGCAATGTGGAAGATAATCATTAAAAACATTGATAAAACTTAAACGATTTTCTTGCAGACAAAATTCACTTAGAGAAACAAAATCCGGTTTTAAATGGAATTGACTTAGAAGTAGATGAAGGGGATAGTATTTGCATTATGGGGAAATCGGGATGTGGGAAACTACTTTGTTGAAAATTCTGGGAACGATTGACAAAGCTACACATGGTGAAGTGATTTATAATGGCATCAATATCCGTAAGTATAGTGATACAGAAATTTCTGACATTAAGAAGAAAAAATATTGCATGTGAAAGCATTTATTACACTATCTTAAAAAATAATTATTTTCTGTCACACAGACAAGGGGGTGTTGTCTAATTAAGTAGGAGGTAAAAATCTATGAATAAAAAAACGAATGAAGAATTACAGGCTTTGGTCGATAAAGCCACAGCAGGGGATAAAAAAGCCCTTGAGATTCTTATTACAGGTGTGCAGGATCTTGTATTTAATTTATCCCTGCGGATGCTTGGTACATTTGCAGATGCGGAAGATGCTACACAGGACATTCTGTTGAAAATAATTACGCATCTATCTTCTTTTAGAGGTGACAGTTCCTTTACAACATGGGTATTCAGCATTGCTGTTAATCATCTGAAAAATTATAAGAAGCATATGTTTGCCCACTATCCGCTAAGCTTTGAGTATTATGGGGATGACATTGAAAACGGAAAAATACAGGATGTGCCAGATTTAACTCAGGATGTGGAAAAAGATATTCTGGCAGAAGAACTGAAAATGTCCTGCACCAATGTGATGCTGCAATGCCTTGATACGGAAAGCAGATGTATCTTCATATTGGGAACAATGTTTAAAGTTGACAGTCGCATTGCAGGGGATATTTTGAAAATAACTCCCGAAGCGTATCGTCAGCGGCTTTCCCGAATACGTAAAAAAATGGCAGACTTTCTTGGACAATATTGTGGAGAATATGGCAGTGGCAAATGCAAATGTAAAGACAGGGTGAATTATGCAGTACAAAACCATAGGATAAATCCGCAGCAACCGGATTATACGACAGCCACAGAAATTCCTATTAATACTATGCTTGATGTGAAAAGTGCTATGGAAGATATTGACGATTTATCACAGGATTTTTCATTCTGTAAGCCCTACCAATTTCCTGAACGCACGAAACATCTGATACAGGAATTGTTAGATTCCACACAGCTTTCTATTATCCAGAATTCGTAAAGGAGATGACAGATTATGAATATTCAGTTAATTTTAGATTATTTATCGGCATTGAGCGTGAATAACAATCGTGAATGGTATCATGCCAACAAGGAAGATTACAAAAAAGCAAATGCTGAGTTTGAAGGACTATTACAGGATTTAATATTGGAAATCGGAAAGTTTGATAGCAGCATTTTACATAACAATCCGAAAGACCTTACCTTTAAGATTGTAAGGGATACTCGTTTCAGCCATGACAAGTCACCTTATAATCCTGCGTTCCGTGCACATATTTCCTCTATGGGTAAGCTGCCTGTTCCTGTTGGATATTATCTTATGATAAAGCCAGGAGGTCAGTCTTTTTTAGGCGGCGGTTTATTTGCAGATATGTTCAAAGATGCAACAAAAATGATACGAGATTATATTGTTCAGAATGGCGAAGAATGGGAAAAGATTATCCATGATCCAGAGTTTGAAAAATATTTTACTGTACAGGGAACGGCATTAAAGAATGTCCCTGCGGGATATGAGAAAGAACATCCGCAAGCGGAATACCTAAAATATAAGAGCTGGTATTTGGAATATTCGCTAAAGGATGAAGAACTGAACGATGCAGAAGCATTTCTTGCAAAGGCAGCAGAGCTTTTCCAAATCATGAAACCATTTAATGACTATCTGAACAAGGCACTTGTGGGATTTCAGATGCCGACAAGGTAACGAAATAGTCAAATTGAGGTTAATAGCGAGCTTCACCAAACTTCATGAAGAAAGTGTCTTCTAGATATCTAAACAAGAATTTATCATAAAATTAGCATCCCCTTCATAAGATGGAAAGGTAAAGGAGGGGATGTTTTTATGTCCGAAAAGCTTGCCGAGGTATACGAACAGTATGACATGGAAATTCTAAGTACGAAAAAGGGAAGAGGTGCGACGATTTTGTCTACAACGGATGGTCTGCGCATTTTAGAACCGTTTCGTGGGAGTATGACAAGGCTGGAACAGGAATATGTGCTGAAGCAGTTATTCCTTAAAGAGGGCTGCTTCAATCTGGACTATTTGATTCTGAATAAGGAAGGAATGTTGTTTACCTGTGACAAATACAGGCAGCCATTTGTGTTAAAAAAACACTTCGAAGGAAATGAATGTGACATGCATAACCCTTCTGATATTGTGCGTGCGATAGAAGCGTTAGCTCGGTTTCATATATATGGGAAAAAGGTGGTTCAGGATTTTCAGACAGCATGGCTCCAAAGCAGGCAAGAAAAAGAACAGAAACGTATAGAGGAGATCAGGAGAGCGATTGCTGACGGAGAGGAACTTGAACGGATTGCCTATGTATATGAAATCAGTCAGAATGCTCTCGAAGAGGCATTAAAAGAAGAAAAAGTAAAAGAAGGGGAACCATTAGAGGATAAAATAAATGAAAGGAAAGAAGCACAGGAGGAAGCGTTTGAGATAAATCAATCGGAAAATATTGGTGATACAGATATGGATATCGAAAATATTTTTATCCGGCATAACCGGGAAATCAAAAAGATTCAAAGGTTTATGAATAAGGTAAAGAGAAAAAATGCATTTGAAAATCTCTTTTTACAGGTTTTTTCGGATTATTACCGCCAGGGAACGGAATGTGTGGAAATGCTGGATAAGATATTGCAGGGTGAGAACGAGAAAACAGCACATAATATTTTCAAAAACCATTACGGAATCTGTCATGGAACTTATAACCAGCATAATGTCATCATTGGCAAAGAGGAGGAAGCAATCGTTCATTTTGAACGGTTTTCAAAAGGAAATCAGTTAAATGATCTTTACCAGTTTGCAAGAAAGGCAATGGAGAAAAACCATTTCGATTTTGAACTTCTGGAGAGGATTTTCCAGACCTATGGGAAAAAAATAGAACTTTCCGGGGAAGATTATCAATATATGTATATCTTGTTCTCTTATCCTGAAAAATTCTGGAAGATTGCAAACAGTTATTATAATACGAATAAAGCATTTTTGTCGCCGAAGTACTTGGAAAAATTGGAAACAGTGATTTTACAGGAAAAAGAAAAAAGAGAAATGCTGTCAGAATATTTCACTTTTCATTTAAGATAAAATTGGGTATAATGTAAAAATAGAATGGCTATGATTTTATATATGCACATATACAGTTTTGCTATATTGAATAAAACAGTTTTGGATAAAGATAAGATTAATGATTAATATTGGAGAAAATAATGAAGAGACAAATGAAAAGATTTAACAATCAAATAATAAAACAATGTATCACTATGCTTATGCTGTTTTGGTGTCTGGGATTTGTTATGACCGGATGTGGAAAGGATATTACAGTTCCTTCCTATGATGACGAGGTGATACCGGCCGAAGAGGTATCTATGTTTGCCATTATCTGCAATCTGGATGACGTAAATGAAAAAATTACGCTCCGGGCAGTTAATTATGAGACAGAGATTACACTTACCTTTAATGGCGGGGCAGATGTCAGGGATAAGTATGGTGATATTTTGTCTATGTCCCAAGTGGGGCTTGGAAGTATTGTAGATGTGGTATATGATGCAAACCGGGATAAGCTGATCTCCCTGCATATGAGTGAGGACGGGAGTATTCGGAAGATGGAGGGAATTTCGGGAGCAGAGATTAATAATCTGGAAAAAACGGTTAAGATTAACGGGACGAGCTATCGTATGAATGATAACATCAGTGCATTTTCCGATAATAATGAAATTGGATTAAATGAAATCTGTTCAGAGGATCAGCTTACCATCTGGCTGTGTAATGATGTGGTCTGTTCCATGTATGTGGAACTGGGACATGGATACGTGAGGCTTTCAGATTATGCTTCCTACATTGGAGGGATGGTAGAGATTGGATATGATGTGATCGTTCCGGTGACAGAAGATATGCTGCTTACTGTAAGGGAAGGGGAGTATACACTTCGTATCGCAAAAGATAATGATGTAGGGACAAAAAACGTAGAGGTCTTGAAAAATCAGGAAATAGATGTGTCATTAGCGGATATAGCTATAGAGCCGAAGCAGATAGGTTCTGTTTTATTTAAGGTAACACCTTCAGATGCTGCTGTTTATATTGATGGGAAACGGGTCAATACGGAAGGTGCTGTAGATATTCCTTATGGAAAGCATAAAATTAATATTATTGCAGAAGGTTATCTGAGTTATAGTGCTTCGTTCAATGTGAATTACGCATATAAGATTAAGGAATATACCTTGCAGTCAGAGGATGGAAGTACGGAAGGTCAATCCTCTTCCGGTACGACAAGAAAAAAGAATAATTCGAATCAGACTACAGAAAAGAATACAAGTACGGAAGATTCTACCCAGGATGGGACAACGCAAAGCAATACATCAGAAAATGATAACGTGAAGGATGTTTCAACGACAACCGGAACAAAGACTTCTAATAAAGTTACAATTTCAGCACCAGTTGGGGCCAGTGTTTATTTTGACGGTGAATATTTAGGAATTGCTCCGATATCCTTTACAAAAGTGACGGGAAGTCATATAATTACATTTAGTAAATTGGGATATTTATCCAAGAGTTATACAGTTACTTTTGTAGATGACAGCAAAGATGACTCTCTTAAATATGATGACTTGATATCGATAACCAGCTTGATAGAGTAATTTATAAAATTCTTTATATAAATTAAATTTTATGAAAGAAAGGGGTTTATTATGGAATATAAGCAGATTTATGAGGAATGGATGAACAATCCGTATTTTGATGAGGATACTAAGAAGGAACTTGCAGCAATTGGGGAAAATGAGGATGAGAAGAAAGAAAGATTTTATGCTGATTTGGAATTTGGTACGGCGGGCTTAAGGGGTATTATAGGTGCAGGTATTAACCGCATGAATATTTATGTAGTACGTCGTGCAACTCAGGGACTAGCTAATTATATTAAGAAACAGGGTGGAGAGAATAAGGGGGTAGCGATTGCATATGATTCCCGCAGAATGTCACCGGAGTTCTCAGAGGAAGCTGCACTTTGTCTGGCGGCGAATGGAATTAAGGCATATCGTTTTGAATCTTTAAGACCAACACCGGAATTATCCTTTGCGGTTCGGCATTTGGGCTGTATCGCTGGAATCAATGTAACAGCAAGCCATAATCCTCCGGAATACAACGGATATAAAGTGTATTGGGAAGATGGCGCACAGATTACACCACCGCATGATAACGGTATCATGGCTGAAGTAAAGGCGATTACTGACTTATCTGTCTGTAAGACAATGGATAAGGAAGAAGCTGTGAAGGCTGGTCTTTACGAGACGATAGGAGAAAAAGTGGATGATGCTTATATAACAGAGCTTAAGAAACTGGTACTTCATCAGGATTGTATTGATAAATATGGCAAAGATATCAAGATTGTTTATACACCGCTTCATGGAACTGGAAATATACCAGCAAGAAGGGTATTGAAAGAAATCGGATTTGAAAATGTTTACGTTGTACCGGAGCAGGAATTGCCGGATGGTGAATTCCCGACTGTAAGCTATCCGAATCCTGAAGCAGCGGAAGCATTTGAACTGGCACTTAAGCTTGCAAAGGAAAAGGATGCTGATTTGGTACTTGCAACAGATCCGGATGCAGATCGTCTGGGTGTTTATGTAAAGGATACCAAGTCTGGAGAATATATTACTTTAACTGGTAATATGTCGGGCTGTCTGCTGGCAGATTATGAGATCAGCCAGATGAAGGCGATCAATGGCTCTCTTCCAGAGGATGGTGCTCTGATTAAGACGATCGTAACCTCGAATCTGGCAGATGAGATTGCCAAAGCATATGATATCAGATTGATTGAGGTACTGACAGGATTCAAATATATCGGTCAGCAGATACTGAATTTTGAAACTACCGGTAAAGGAACTTATTTATTCGGTTTTGAGGAAAGCTATGGATGCCTGATCGGTACACATGCCAGAGATAAAGATGCAATTGTCGCTACAATGGCACTTTGTGAAGCTGCCGCTTATTTTAAGAGCCAGGGTAAAACCTTATGGGATGCCATGGTGGATATGTATGATAAGTATGGATACTGTATTGATGCGATTCAGTCGATTTCCTTAAAGGGGATTGAAGGGTTGGAAAAGATTCAGGAAATAATGAATACCTTAAGGGAGAATACACCAGCTAAGATTGGTAAGTATGACGTCTTATCTGCAAGGGATTATAAAAAGGATACTATTAAGAATCTTGCAACCGGTGAAGTGACGGCAACGGGACTTCCGAGTTCTAATGTGCTTTACTATGATCTGTCTGATGATGCATGGCTCTGTGTAAGACCTTCTGGTACAGAACCAAAAGTTAAATTCTATTATGGGGTGAAAGGGACTTCTCTGGAGGATGCCCAAAAATTATCTAAAGAATTAGGTGAAGAAGTACTTGCCATGATTGATAAAATGATGTAAAATATATGTAATGCAAGTGATGGATTGCTCGATGATATTGAAAAACGGAACCGCTCCTCTAAGATGATTAGATGGAGCGGTTCCGTTTTTTAGTAAGTATTTTTACACAATTTCTAAGATCGTATTTACAATGTTATCGTTTTGTTCAGGTTTCATAAAGCAGAAACGTATATATTTTTCACCCAGCCCTTCGTAATCGGTACAGTCGCGAATCATAAAACCTCTTTCAATACAATAATCAAACACCTCTGATGCAGTCTGTTCTTCTTTTAATAATTTGATTAGTACAAAGTTTGCTTCTGGTTTGAATACCTTAATGGTCTTGCGGCTGGACAGTGCGGAATAGATCAGGTTTCGCTCTGTCTGGATTAAGCTTTTTGTCAGATTGATGTAATGCTCATCTTCAAACATGACACCGGCGATGGAAGCAAAAGTATTGATATTCCATGGGACTTTGCCATTGGAGGTTGCTTCCAAAAAGTCTTTATTGCTTGTAATTGCATAACCGAGGCGGATTCCCGGTGCGGCAAAAAACTTGGAAACACTGCGAAGTATAATCAGGTTCTCATATTTCTTTGTGAGAATGACAGAAGAAATATGATTAATATCCTTTACAAATTCCACATAGGTTTCATCCACCATAACAAAAATATCAAGTTCAAGACAGCGTTCTAAAATAGTGTCCATCTGCTCTCTGGTCAGGGCTTTGCTGGTCGGATTATTTGGGTTGCAGATGATCAGAAGTTCATAGGACTCATTTAACGCTTTTAAAAACATGTCGATATCAATCTCAAAGTCATCAAGGTTTTTGAGCATATAGGTATCCACCTCACTGCCCACCAGCTTTGCAGCCCTACTGTATTCCGAATAAGTTGGGGCTACGATCAGGGTCTTTTTTGGAGAAAGGGTTTCCAGAGTAAGCCTGATTAAATTGGAGGTGCCATTGCCAAGAATCAGATGGTCTGGGGCAGCACCGCAATAATTGGAAATAGAAGTTTTCAGAGAGATATAGTCTCTATCCGGATATGCTTTGATTGCATCTATATTATCTATAAGTGCCTGCCTTGCCAATGGGGAGATGCCAAGGGGATTTACATTTGATCCATATGGAATAATGGAGTCCTGTTCCATATGATAGCGCTTTGCAATTACTTCTAAGTCACTTCCGTGAAAGGAATCCTGTAATACAGCCATAAAAATAACCTTCTTTCCATTTTTTCTTTCATTATGTTATAAAATTTGATATAATCATTACATATATGTTTCATATTATAACATTCATAGATATAAAACATCAAGAAAAATAAAATGCGAGAAACTTATGAAGAGTAAAGTTGAACAGTATGCAAAAGGGGACTTTTATATAGAGTACCCGAAGATTAAGCTTTCAAAGAGCTACTTACAACTAAAAATAGAGGCGGGCAGCGTCTATACAGGAACCATTTCAGTTGTTTCCGAAAACGACATTCCGATGAAAATGATCGTGTATGACGATGCTTATTTGTTGAGCCTGAATGACCATAGCCTGATTGGGAGAAAGGGCGAGATCGCATTTTCTTTTGATGGAACCAGTAAAAAAAGAGGCAGTGTTTTTGAAGGTGCTATCCATGTGATAGGTAACGGAATGGAAAAGGAAATTCCCTACAATATAGAAATTGTGGCACCATTCATCGATGTGAACGGTGTGGCATTAGAGGATCTGATGAAGTTTTCCGCACTTGCAGAGGCTGACTGGAATAAAGCATTACAGGTATTTTATTCAGATGAATTTGCACACACACTGCTGGGGGATCATGAGGATTATCTGGCGGCATATAGAAGTCTGAAAGATTCGCTGAATAAGAATCAGGCATTAGAGGAATTTTTGGTTTATGTACATAAAAAGCGGGCACTTGCTTTACAGGTGGAGCATGACCGCTTTCAATTTAATTTTCCTAAAATGAGGGAAGAACATCAATTGGTACTCCGTAAGAATACATGGGGTTATTGCAGCATGAAGGTGTATACGGATGTCAAATTCATCACGGTACATCAGTCAGAAATCTGTAGTATGGATTTTGCAGCGAACAGTTGTACTTTAAGTTACACTTTGGACCCGGAGATGCTGGATGAAAAAGAATCTGCTGCCGGGCATATTATTTTAGAAAATACATATCAGAAAATAGTTGTAAATGTAATGATAAAAAAGCCCGAACTGGAGCCAAGGGTTTTAGTGCAGCATAAGTCTGAAGCAAGATTAAAGAAGCTGGAGATAGCAGCACTGATTCATAATTATCTGGATTACCGGATTGGAATGCTTCCTCTTTCAGCATTTATCGATAAGACAAGGGTAGCTCTTCAGAATCTGATCGGCTTTGAACCTGACGTGGGAATATATAAGCTGGGGCTTTTGCATATGGGGATTCTTGGAGGGAAGGAAGAGAATGTAAGACAGGAAATCCGCCGTATGGAAGCTGATATGGATAAGGCAATGGAAGGGCCAAGGGAACATTGTTACTATCTCTATTTGAAGGCACTGCTTTCGAAGGATACCAGGCAGATTGTAAATGCCTGTGAGGAGATAGAGAGAGCATTGGCAAAAGAAAAGGATAAGCTGTTTTATTTCTGGCTTTTGATTTATCTGGATGAAAGATATCAAAAGGACAAACAGTGGCTGTTTTCCCAGATTGAAGGTCTGTTTATGGGGGGATATGCGAGTCCGGTTCTTGCTCTCGAGATTTGTGATTTGATCAATCAGGAACCGCTGCTGCTCAAAAAGTTATCACCGCTGGAACTTGCGGCAGTAAGATTTGGGCTGAAGAATCATTGTTTAAGTAAAGAAGCAGAAGCAGAATTTTTGCAGCTGGCATCAAGAGAAAAGGATTTTTCTCCGCAGATCTTTTCTCTGCTTGCAATGATTTATGATATAGAAAAGAAACCGGATATAATCAGAATTATATGCAGTCTGTTGATTAAAGGAGGCAGATTAGAGCACCGCTACCACTCATATTATTTGGAAGGAATACGGTGTGGATATAAGATTGTGGGAATACAGGAAAATTATCTGCGGAGTATGGATAAAAGCCATTATGACCTGATCCCTGAATCTGTCCTTAGATATTTTAATTATAAAAGTTTTCTGACTGATAGTGAATTTGCATATTTATATGCGAATGTTATCTCGAATAAACGCCAGTATCTGGGGCAGTATGAAGAATATCTTCCCAATATGGCTGCCTTTATGGAGGGACAGATAGTAAAAGGCAATATGAGCGATGATCTTTCGATTATATACAGCGAGTTTTTGAAGCCACAGGCAGTAACACCTCATTTTGCTGCAAGTATTGTCAATGTTATATTTAAACGAAAATTAACTGTAGTCAATGATAATATTACAGCTGTTGTAGTATCCCATAAGGAACTGGAAGAGGAGACGGTGATTCCGGTGGTAAACCATGCTGCCTATGTGGATATGATTACAGAGTCAGCAGTTATTTCTCTGGTGGACAAAGACCAGAATCGTTTTATCAGTACGATTCCTTATAAATTGCAGAAGCTGGTGGATGAGTCTGAATACATAGATATTCTGGCACAATATGCGGGAGATGATTTTCGTTATGTTTTATATCAGTATGATGTTTTGAGTGCATACGATGCAACGAATGCAAGAGAAGTAAATGTAGCAAGGGATATACTGGGATTTCGGGAGATCAGCAAAGAGACAAAGCAGCAGGCTATATATGGGATTGTCCGGTATTATCATGAACATCTGGATATGGATATTTTAAGAAGTTATCTTGATCGGATAGATATGGATTATGTTTCACCTCAAAATGGTGTGGAATTTATTGACGATCTGATTACCTGTGGTCTTTATGATAAAGCATATGAGGCAATAAAACGTTTTGGTTATCAGGGAGTTTTGGCAGAGCATCTTATAAAGCTTGTAGAAGCAGTGAAGGAGTTTTCCCAGTATGCCAAAGAAGACTGCCTGATTTCGGTTGCTGTTCACTTATACCGGATGGGACAGGATACGCCGGAAGTTTTAAGCTATCTGGCAGATTATTATCAAAGCGGATTGAAGGACATGCTGCGTCTTTGGAAACGTGCACACAGGCGGTTAGCGAGGCTGGACTTGTTGGAAGAAAATATCATTTGTGAACTGTTATATACGGAGCAGTGGCATAGTGATATTTTTAAGGTGTTTGAGTCTTATATGCGGAAAAAGCGTCGGGGAATGGTCATAAAAGCATTTTTTAAACGAGCATCTTTTGCTTATCTGATAGAAGAAGAGGAGTTTCCCGGAACTTTTTTTGATGACCTTTTGCAACAGATGGAAAACGGAGAATTATCGGATGATATGTGTCGTGCTGCCATGCTTTTGTTCCTGAGCCGAAAGGCCAAACTGGAGGGACAGGAAATTGTGTGGCTCAAAAAGCAGGTTGAGTATTTTATAAAACGCGGAATCTTACTGCCGTTTTTCAGGAGCTTTAAAAAATATTTAAAGCTTCCGAAGGATTTGTTTTTAATGACTTATGTGGTGACTAGAGATAAGGCGGGCAGACAGATTTCTTTTCGGTATGGTATCCAGTTCGGAGTAGAAAAGCCGGAATGTAACAGAGAAGCAAGAATGATGGAAGTACTGCCAGGATATTACATGAAAGAATTTGTATTATTTCATGGTGAAAATTTACTTTATGAAATGGCAGAAGAAAATGCAGGTAATACCCGGGTATACGAGAGTGAAGGTATGAAAGCAAAAGGTGAAACGGAGGAGTATGAGAACCGTTTTGAGATGCTAAATGCGATGCTGCTGAATCAGGAGATTGGTCAGAATCAAATGTTGATCAATAAGATTGATAAATACTTAAAGCTGGCAGCGGTTATAGAAGAAAATCTCGAATTATTGGAGTAGGCGCTGCGAATTTGGTTACAAGTATAAAAGGAGTACCATATGAAGGAGATATATCTAGGTCTTGATTTATGTAAGAAAAATATACAGATGAGTTATTTCAGGGAAGATAAGCAGGAACCGGAATCCATTTATCAGATGAATAATACAGAGACCTATCAGCTTCCGAATGTTATGTTTTATGCCAAAGAAGAAAAAAAGTGGTATGCGGGGAATAATGTCAGTGCCATCCGTTTTCAAAAAGAGGGCGTTATGGTGGAGGATATTGTCGGAAATATTGATTCTTCTGAACACGTGGTTGTTGAGGGTGGTGCTTATACTTACGATGTGTTATTATTGATTCTTCTTAAAACTCTTATAGAAGAGTTTTTGGAACGTTCTGAGGAATATCAATTATGTGGAATTACTGTTACATTGGAAACATATCATCCTAAAATTTATGATGTTGTTGGAAAGTTAAAGGATGAACTGGAACTTTCTAAGGATTCCTTTTATATAATGAGCCATGAAAATGCATTTTTTCAGTACGTGATGAATCAGGATGAAATACTGCGTACTAACAGTGTAGCAATGTTTGAATATGGAACTGAGGGAATGGAATACTACAGAATAGATAAGAAACATCAGGGGAATGCCAAAATTTTTTATTTAGGTCATCAGGATATGAAGGCAGATGTGACTTATGCCATGCTGTTTGAAGATGTGGAAAAACTGGATAGGCTTTTTTCGGAAATAGCAAGGAAAAAAATGAAGGAAACTTATATTTCTACCGTATATTTGACTGGGTCGGGTTTTAATGATAAATGGATTGAGGAGTCTACAAAGGTGCTCTGTGATGGAAGAAGGGTTTTTATGGGACAAAATATTTATACCAAAGGGGCCTGTTACCATGCAAAGCTGGGGGCCTATGAAACAGACAAAGACTGTACTCTGTGTACAGAGGGAAGTATACCGTTTGATATTGGTGTCAGTATTGGTGATATGGAGGGTAGAAATCAATTTTATCCAATCGCTATTGGCGGCAGAGAGTGGTATAATATGAGGGGAAAGGTTACGTTGATTTTGGATGATACAAACCGGATTGATGTGGTTTACAGGGATAAAGTGACAAAGGAAGTGCAAAAAGAAATTATTGAAATTCATGGTTTGCCGAAACGTCCGCCAAAGACGACCAAGATATCCCTTGAAGTAGAATTATACGACGAAAAATTAGGGGCAATTGTAATCCGCGATGTAGGATTTGGGAAAATATATCCTACCACAAACAAAATATATCGCAAAGAATTTTCAATTGGGCAATGAGCCTTGCATGAATAAATCAAATACAACTGTCGGGAGCTTGCTCACGTAAAGTTGTATTTGGATTTATTCATATACGGCGAAGCCGTTGACCGAGATGGAGCAAAGCGAAATCGAGGTGCAAGGCGGTGAGGAGCGAAGCCGTTGACTG
>CAJUFL010000020.1:18637-61206 GCA_910585605.1 uncultured Lachnospiraceae bacterium
GATGGAGCAAAGCGAAATCGAGGTGCAAGGCGGTGAGGAGCGAAGCCGTTGACTGATGCCAGAGACCTTGGGGAACGAAGTGAGCCTAGTTCGAAGGTATACAAAGTTGATGAAGCGAAGCGGAATCGAGGTGCAAGGATTCTTCTATATTAAATGAGCGAGGTAGTAAAATGGGCAGAGTGATATTATGTGAAACAATACCAGCGAAAACTTCATATATATTTCCAAATACAAAGATAGAAGTATTTTCTTATGAAGAACTTTGCTTTTATGTTTACAATAATATAGCCCTGATTTCGGAGGAACATATTGGAGTGACAATGTTTCATTGGATTGAGAATGAATTAAAACTGCCAGAACTTGCACAAAAGCTTAGAGAGATAAAGCAGAAGGATACGACGGATTTAACAGATCTTCTAACAACGATTCTTACATTCAGGGAATATTATACGATTCCAGAGATAAAAGAATTTATTTTGCAGATTGAACGAATGAAAGGGCTGACACCGCCCCAGTATCGCAAGCTTCAGGCAGACGGTTTTTTGCGTTACCGCAAATATCTGAAAGCAGCGGCTATTTACGATGAAATATTAGAACAATATCCGGATCAAAACGATAAGCTGTTAGGAGCAATTTATCATAACCGGGCAGTTGCTTTGGCAAATAACTTTGAGTTAAAGGATGCAGCCGAGTCTTACCTTAAAGCATATGGATATACAAAAAACAAAGGTTCTATTTATGAGTATCTTCTGATAATGGCAACTATGAAGGAGCGTTCTGATATTGAAGTGCTTGCAAAGCACTATGGTGTGGAAGAAATGGTAGAACCGATTTACAATGCTATTCAGGATGCAGAAGCAGATGTAACAGGATCGCCAATTTATCATAGTATGGAAAAGGCAATGTTCCATTATGAGAAGAATAATCTGACAGATTTTAATAAGAGAATGGATATAGTGATTGAACGTCTGAAAACAGATTTTCGTGCACAGACTGGTTGATAAAGAAAGAGAAAAAGGTTAGCAGGGAGCAGATATAGAATGGGTTTACTAGATACAGTAAAGAATATTTTTACAAAAACAGAAATTACCGAGGAGTCATTTGAATATGAGAGCATTGACAGCTTCCTGACAGGTGAGGCAGAGAATGAAAACAGGACGCCGGCAAATGAGGTTGCTTTTAAATGCGATCAGATTGTAGATGCAACTTATCAAATGGAGGATTTGCGGGTGGAATATGAGATGGTAACATCTTATTTCACGGATATTCAGACGATTGAGGAACTGCCCCAAGATGTCAGAAAAGAAATAACCGATATAGCAAAAAAGATTGCTTTATTAGAGAATGAAACTTCGGAATTCCTGCATTCAGATGACCGGATCAGTGATGAAAATTTTCGGATGATTCAGGGAATGGAAAAAGAGCTGACAGATATTTTTAAACAGCTGAAAGATTTAGAAGATATGGATCTTAAGATTAAGCGTGATCTGAAACACCTGGAAGCGGAGAAAAATACTCAGGAATATTTACAGGAATCCATAGAAGAGAGACAGGCAAAGCTTCGGATGTTTCTGATGGGGTTTGGCAGTGCTGCAACTGTTTTGGTTTTGATATTGGCAGTTGTTGCAATTCTGACAGATACCAATTTGATGGTGTTGATCCTTTTAATATTATTAGTGATAGCGGGAATGGCTGCTCTTACCGTTATAACCTATCGGAAGTTGTCTTATGAATTCAAGATGTCTGAAGCGAAAGAAAACCGTGCCATTAATTTGATGAATAAGGTTAAGATTAAATGTGTTAATAATACGTCAACTCTTGACTATCTTTACGGCAAGTATAATGTTAAGAGTCTTCGTGAACTGGAATATCTGCATGATCAGTATTTGATTATGGTAGATGAAGTGAGAAAATTCCAAAAGACAACAGGGGATTTACGGGAATTTTCAGAAGCACTGTCTAAATTATTGTTTGCACATGGGATTAAAGATCCTGATATCTGGTCTAAGCAGTCGTTGGCGCTTATCGATGATAGGGAAATGGTGGAGGTAAAGCATTCTCTTAATGTAAGAAGGCAGAAATTAAGAGAACAGATTGCATATAATGAAGAGTTAAGGCTATCCGGACTTAAAGATATACAGGAGATATTAAAACAAAATCCCGATTTAAGGAATCAGGTAAAGAGTGAATTAGAAGTTTATCATATAAATGTTCAGTAGGCAATGAGCCTTGCACGAAAAAATGAGAATACCGCTTTGGGAGCTTGCTCACTAATAGCGGTATTCTCATTTTTTCGTATATGGCGAAGCCAGTGACCGAGATGAAGCAAAGCGGAATCGAGGTGCAAGGCGGCGGAAAGCCCAAGCCAGTGACTGAGATGAAGCAAAGCGGAATCGAGGTGCAAGGCGGCGGAAAGACCAAGCCGTTGACTGAGATGAAGCAAAGCGGAATTGAGGTGCAAGGCGGCGGAAAGACCAAGTCGGTGACCGAGATAAAGCAAAGCGGAATCGAGGTGCAAGGCGGCGGAAAGACCAAGCCGGTGACCGATATCTGAGACCTTGGGGAACGGAGTAACCTAGTTCGAAGGTATGCAAAGCTGATGAAGCGGTCCCCTCGTAAGGCTCTATATTATTGGGAGAGTAGATAGTTTATTTGTTCCACCATTTGATTTAAAACAGCAACCTGCTCTGTTATTATTGCAATATCTCTGGTATTATTTTCAACCATGTCATTAATGTTGGAAAATTCCGCATTTTCCTGTTTGATACTGTCTGCAATATTTTCGTTAATTTCAACTGTATTTTTGATTACTTCGGATTGCTTGCTATGGGCATCGCCCATTGCGTCAATATTTTCGATAGAAGTATGCAGAATATGAATCATATTCTGTATTCCTATAAATACTATATTGAAGTATTCATTTTGCTGTTTAAGCTTCTTTGTATTTTGTTCTACATATTTTGTCATATCGGATACATTTTGCTGAACCTTTGCAATAACAGAGGTTACTTGTTCTAAAGATTCTTTTGTATCATTGGCTAAATTTCCAACTTCTGTTGCAACAACCGCAAATCCCCGCCCCGCTTCGCCGGCTCTTGCGGCTTCAATAGAAGCATTGAGGGCTAATAGATTTGTGGAAGAAGATATGTCACTGATGATATTTAAGGTTACACCAATTTCTTCAACAGCCGCTGATAATTTAGCAGCAACCTGATTTGTGTTTTCCATAGATAGAGAAACTTCCTGGTTAATTGCTTTTAATGCATGTAAATGCTCTTCGTTTTCTTTGGAGTGCTCTAATAATTCTTTGGAGTTGTTCTCTACCTTATCTACATAGTCACTCATCACAGATTCCCATTGCTGTAATTCATTAAGATTTTCAATGCTGACATCACTTTTTCTGCTTAAAGCAGTATTATTTGAAAGTAGACCTTCGCTTGTTGCAGCAAGTTCTTCTGCGGAAGCACTTTCATTTTCTGAAATGCTTGATAACGTACTGCCTGCACTGCCTAACTTTTCAGATAATTCGGAAACAGAAATTAACATATTTTGTACTCTTTCGTTATTTTTTTCCATTTCATCTTTCTTTGCGTTTACTAAAAAGCGTTCTACGAGCCAGGTGAGCAACCATATAAACAGCAGGGACAAGATTACACAGACACATCTGTTTACCATATTTGGTATAAATAATTCGTCTTTAACAGGCAGTAATATATTGCTTCGTAAAAACCATGATACAATTAAGGATACTGTTATTTCCATGCTTGTGGCAAGAACCATTTTGCCGTCTAAAAACAATGCGGTTGCAACAGTAAATAAAAAGGCGAATGCCCAAAATTCTGTTGACGGAATCATATACAGAATAAAATTAAACTGTGTAAACATGATAACGATGAGAAATAATTTTCCCTGTTTCAATTTTTTTTGTATCACAACTTTGTTCTCAAAACCTGTCTTCACGAAAAAAATACCGATTGCGAGATATAATAAGCAGGTAATGTCAAACACAATTAGCAGTGACCAGTTTACGGTTGGGAATAAACCAAGTATTTTTTCAAGGGTGTACAGGATTCCCGCAGCCTGGCAGGCACCTGGAACCACTAGCAAAACAATAGTGTATACTTTATTGATATAATCTTCTAATGCGGTTAGAGTTTTAGATTCCATACTCATCAATCCTCCTTAAAATTCATATAATTGCACAATAATGGAATATCCTGCACCGATTGTACAAAAAACTATTTTATTTCCTGTTTGAGAATATGTATTCCACATACGATTTAGACATAATATTGGGCAGGTATTTCCGGTATAACCGTATTCTTTACCAAGAAAATGATATTTCCCCTCTGATATTCCCAGAAGTTCCAATGTTTTCATATTGTAAGCATCACTTAATTGGGAAAATATAAAATAATCGATATCTGCTGGCTTTAATGAATTTCGTTCCAATATTTTTGTGATTTCCCTTGCCCAGTATTCTGGTATAAAATCCATGGAAAAGGGAATCCATTCTAATCTTTTTTCATTCGGTTCAATTGATTTTAATGGGACCTTTGACATTCCGCATTTCGGATATGTGACATTATTATAATAGGCGGCATCAATGTATACTTCTGTATCTATGAATCCCCGTTTCTGATTCTCATCTTTTGCTGAAATGGCAATACATGCTGCTGCATCTGCAAAATTGGCATACACAACTGTATCGGACCATAATGCAATGGGGGATATGCAAAAGCAGCCTATGATTAGAGCGTTTGTTACATTGCTATTTAGCATATATTTGTGAATGATATCTAATCCCTGTATCATGCCCGTACAATTAGAATTAATATCAAATGCAATATTTACATTTTTTAATTTGTCTCCAAATAACCCTACCAGTTTAAGCGCGTTTGAAGGTGACAGATATTCCGGAGTGTCCGAGCAAAATATCAACATTTCGATTTCTTCAAGATTAATGTTGTTTTTTGTTACACAGTTATTAATAGCGTTCATACACATGGTGATAGCATTTTCACCTTCGGAAATAAAATATCTTTTTCGCCGCCCCAAATGTTCCATCAGGTTATGAGCATTTAATCCTAATACTTCAAAATGTTTATCAATTTCTTCATTGTATACCTTATTACTTGGAATATAAACTCCTGTACCTTGCATTAATACATTTTTCATGATGCACCACCTCTTCCGTATAGTTTTTGATTGTTTACATGATTTTGTATAAGTGTACACTATGACTAGAAACTCTGTTTATTCTGTATCCTGAATGGCTTAATTATATCAAAAATAATTATGCTAGTAAAGCACTTAGATACATGTTTTTTCAAATCTGTTACTTAAATGTTTATTCCAAAGACAGCTTTCAATGATTTGTATATATTTTTCACAATTATTTTGTTGTTATATTCTCTAAAATCCGATAAAATAAGATTGTTCATACTTGGAGAGGGAAGGAGGTCATATGACCGACAGAACTCTCCATAAACCGTAGCATACTTTTTTCATTGGAAAAGGATAAATGAAAGGAGTTTGATATGGGAAAAAAGGAAAATATTATTATTGACTATTTATCGCAGCCCGAAGTATTCGCCTCTCTCTTTAACGGATTTGTATTTGGAGGAAAACAGATTGTTAAACCAGAGATTTTAAGGGAGGTAGAAGGAAGATGCCGATTCCTTTTGACAGACGGGATGGCGAAAGGAAGAAAAGATACTTATGAGGTGATCAAAAAAGAACGGGATATTGTCCGGGAAGTAACGCTTGATGGAAACAGGATACATTTAGCCGTGTTAGGTATTGAACAGCAAAGTGAGATAGACTATTCTATGGCTTTGCGAACATTGGTTTATGATACCCTGGAATATTTGAAACAGGCAAGGATGATTGAACAGGAACATAAACGGAAAAAGGATGTCCGAGGCAGAGAGTTTTTATCTCATTTTAAAAAAGAAGACATATTGATTCCGACGATCACTATTGTTTTTTATACGGGAAAAGAGAAGTGGGATGCTGCCAGGGATTTGAAGGGATTATTTGGCGATGTATCCTATGTGGAAGAAATGCTGCCATTTATGGTTTCGTCTCCACTGAACCTCATCAGTGTGTATGAGGTGGAGGATACGTTAAAGTATCAGGGAAGCCTTAAAGACATTTTTGAGCTTTTAAAATATGTGGATGACGGAACGGCTATGTTGGAGTTTGTTCAGAAGAATAAAAATACATATTCCAAGCTGAATGAGGCTACAGGAAGGTTGTTATCATTACTTATTGATATGGATTTTCCGGAAAATAAGGAAGAAGAGGAAAAGGATGGTGAAGTTGATATGTGTAAAGCTTTAGAAGAGATTAAAAAAATGTCAGAAGATAAGGGGAAAGCAGAAGGAAAAGCAGAGGGGATTAAACAAGGCGAAGCATTTATTTTATTGTCTATGTTAAATAAGGGTATGACTTGTGAGGAGGTATCCGTTCTGACAGATGTCCCATTGGAGAAAGTGAAGCAGATTGCAGAGAAGAAGTAGGAAAGAGGGTGTTCCTCAAGTCATTTCATGGCTTTTGGGACACCCTCTTTTATAAAATTTCGATTATTTTTAATATTTTTTCTTTTTTTATATTATCACAGTTTTTGATGGCCCGCAGTATTTCGTTATCTAGTGCGAATGATGAATTTTGATATTGACTGGATAAAAGGTAATCAATTGAGGTATTAAGTGCATTTGCAATGGATAGTAATACATTAAGGGAAACTTTTGTGTGGTTGTTTTCAATATTGCTGATATGAGAAGTATTACAGCCAACTAATTCAGCAAGTTTCTCTTGTGTGATTCCTCTATTAATACGTATTTCTTTTATTTTTAATCCAAGCTTTTCATAATCAATTTCTTGTTGCAATTAGAACACGCTCCTTATTGCCTGTGTAAATAATTTCATGTTCTAATTATAATATTAATAGCTTGTTCGATGAATGATCTGTATGAGTATAAAATACTTATATAGATTATGTAGAAGATTATAATAATATTAGGGTATGTTCTGATTATTAAAAAGATTTGGTAAAGGTATATAAATTGATACAAATGGTTGTTAACGGATGTAGAAGTTTGTTGCCTAATTATAAAATTCTAATAATTTTTAAAATCTTTTCTTTTGCTGTAATGTCGCAATCTTTAATTGCTCTTAGTATCTCATTATCTAATGCTAGCGATGAATTTTCATATTGATTTGCCAGAAGATAGTCTATTGAGGTATTAAGTGAATTTGCAATAGATAATAACATTTCAAGAGAAATTTTAGTATGATTATTTTCTATATTGCTTATATGGGAAGTATTGCAATTAACCATTTCTGCAAGCCTTGCTTGTGTGATTCTGCTACCTATGCGGATTTCTTTTATTTTTCGTCCTAGTTTTGCGTAATCCATTTCCTTTGGCAATTAAAACACTTCCCTTCTTGTCTATATAAGTTGTTTTATACTCTGATTGTAATATTTCCGGATTTGTGATAAAATAATCTGTATAAGTTAAATATACTTATATACACAATTAATTGGGTCCGGGAATTATTTTGTAATAAAGCTACTATATTTGTTATTTTCAGATTAAAGGAGGAGCATAATGACAAAAGAGGATATGATTATAATGGTGGAAGCAGCAGACAGTCTGCGGGAAATGGATTTGGAATTAGTAAGGTTAACGGGTAAAGGTTATTCAACTGGTGAATTTGTTCGACTGGATAATATTTATAAAGTAATAAAACATAATATACATAGTTCTTATAAAGAATTGACAGAAGAGGAAATAGACAAGGTCTTGATGGAAATTCTTAATAATGAAGATTTATCAGTAGAGGAAAGAGCAAATTTATTGTTGAAAGGAAAAAAGAATTAAATTAATTTATAGGATTATATAAAGAGGATTTATTATCATATGTATGGAGAACGATATTTTTGACTAGAGTAAATCAATTATTTTTAAGACTCTATTTTTCTTATCAATATCGCAATATTTTAATTTATCTATGATTTTATCATCTAATGTCATCTGTGCGTCTTTGTCAGTTTTGTAGGTATATTCGCTGCTGATAAAATAGTCAACACTGCATTCTAGGATATTTGCAATTTTAACAAGAGCAGTAAGAGACGGATTAGCACGACCGCATTCGATATTGCTGATATGTGAAGGATTTACATCTAACTGATTAGCGATATATTCCTGTGTAATGCCTTGCGATTGTCTACGTTCTTTGATTTTTATGCCGATTGCCTTGAAATCCAAGTCTGCCATGATAGTACCTCTTTTTAATATATTGTGATATGCAAAATAGAAAAAGATTGTTGATAATACTAATTTAGGAGGAAAATTATGACACGGGAAGATATGATGCTGTTAGTAGAGGTAGAAGATGAACTATGGGAAATGAATAAGGTGATGAGAAGATTTACGGGTATGGGACTTCAAGAGGGAGCTTTTAACAATATTGGCGGCATCTATGAAGTGATTCGCAGTCATGTTCATAGCTCTTATTTGGAATTGCCGGAAGAAGAGGATACAGAACGGGTTTTAATTGAGATTATTAGCAATATGGAATTGACAGTGGAGGAAAGAGTGGATTTGCTGTTAAGTGGTATAAAAGCAGATGAATTTTGTAAAGATGTTTTTAGATAAAATTCTTGTCATTTTTCTTCTGGTCCGATACAATAAAATTATTCCTATTTAGAATGAAAAAGAGGGCGGTAAAGGTGCAGTTTACAAAATTCTACAGGGCAAAATTGGTTACAAATTCAGGAGGGAAATACCATGAAAGATCAGGATATTGAAAATATTATCAAGCTGCTGGATGAAAAGGTGTCTGCGGGTGTTAGCCGGATTAAAGTAGATGTTTCAGAAGGAGAAGATTCCGTAAAAGAAGTGTATCATCATGGACGCTGTGATGTGGGAAGCCCGTGGGCTACAGGGAAAGTAAGAAACTTTGACTGTTAAATCTGGAAGTTGAGGATGTATTTTTTATGGAAGAAAGACCAAGATACTTTGAAGATGCGTTATCTAATTTTGTGCATGATATGGCAAGTGGAGGAGCAATCCGGCATCTGGTAGATATGGGATATTCTGTTGACCGGATTATGGAGCAGCTGGATTATCCCACACCAAGAAAACGGGTGGAGAAGACGGTATATCAATATATGATGGAATCTGGCATATTGATTGATACACTGCCTATAGAGGAGACAGCCATGAAGAGGTCTCGCTTAAAGAATGTTTCACGTCCTTTCATTTCTCAAAGATTAAGGGAGCAGATTCAAAAAAACGGTGAAGATAATGCTTATATGCAGTGTCCGTTTGGAAAATGGATTAGGGAGAATCAAACAGAATATCTGGAGCAGTTGTCCTGTCTCACCGGCAGGGAGAAGGAATATATCTTAGGCATTCCATGGCATGAAGATATTATGTACCATAGACTGAATGACAGAATGCTGGAAATTGGGATAGAGTTGGCAGTTCACTCCAATTTGGAAGTAAAGTTTTATTTTCTGATTAGTCGTGATATAATTAACGCATAAGTGCGAACGCAGATTTCGGAGGGATACACCGGTTGCTTACAGACAGATGTATTCTTAAAAGTCTATGTAAGTATTAACGATTGGGAGTACATATGGAAAAGAAGATAGTTAAGATTCAAAACAAGGATTCTTATGGAATTACATATTATGAGCATGGACAGGCATATTTGGGAAGTCATAGAGGAATGCGTTTCCGTTTGTCAAGAAATCCGATGGAGGATGTTGCTTTGAAACCCCAGGATCAAAAAGGAGATGCAGTGTTTGAGGCGGTTGTCTGGCCAGAACCGTTTTGTTATGAAGTGACGCCAGACGATCAAAAGGTGACAGAGACGTTTCCTTTTGATATGGAAGGAAAGGAACAAATGATTGCCTGGTTAAATGAACAATATGAAACAAGATACGATGAATGGGAAGCAGTCCGTGTAAAACATTAATATTGATTTCTGCGATATTCTTTGGGTGTGATACCATTGATTTTACGAAAAGTTTCTGTAAAATAACTGGCACCGTGAAAACCGCATTCCAAAGCAATTTCCGTGATACTCATACTAGTATGGTCTAACAGGTAAATGCCGCGCTGTATCCGGTAATTTTGCAGATATTCAATAGGAGATTGTCTAAGTGCTTCCCTGAATAATCTACAGCATTTTGACTGGCACATCATTCCTGCTTCCGCTACATCATTCAGGGTCACTTTATTCTGGTAATTTTCCTGAATATAAGAAATCATGGTTTTTAGTGGATTCATGGGGTCTGTCTCTACTAATTCATAACCGTTTTTCGCAATCGTATTCTGATAGAGTATACTCCAAAACTGGAAGAATCGGCTTTGGGCAACCAGCTCAAAGCATGGAATTTTCTCGGTGACAGCATAAAAAATATCCAAAATGTTCGAAATAACTTCTTTGTGCCAGTTATGACTATGGTCGAGTAAAATAACATCGCTGTTTCCATCAAAAAGAAAAGGGTTGATATATTTTTCTTCCATTTTACGGTTAAAACGGAGAGTGTCGGGATGGAGTAGTAAAACAGCATAGTGATTGTTGTCTACGTCATCCGGCAGATAGGTATGACAATGTTCTTTAGAGGATTTGCTTTCTGTATCAGAGGGACCGCATAAATGAAGCCTGTTTGTGTTGATGATGATGCCGTCCCCTTCTTTTAAAATATAGGTTTCGTTGTTTACATAATAATTTAATGAACCCTTTAACATGACAATGCATTCTAATTCGTTATGCCAGTGACAGGGCGTGACTCCATTTGGAAAATCAGACAGATGGGCATGAGAAGCTTTAATTGGGGTAGTAGGGGAATTATATTTGATGGTTTCCAGCAGATTATCATTAATGATCATAGCTTGTTCATTCATTGATTTTCCCTCCGTGTGTAATAAAAATTAATTGTTTTATAATAGTATTCGTCAGTTTTAGGGACAAAATATAAGATTGTTATATAATTATACTTAAAATTTATAGAAAACACAAGGAAAATGCAGTATTCTATATAAGAAGGATGGATACATTTTTGTTGGTATGAGGCACAGGTGAGTGAATTTACTCTCTCTCCCCCCTTTGTGAATATACGTTCATCTGTTGCCTCATATTTTAAAAGACAGAATAGGCACATGTTCCTATTATTTACATATAGCTGGCACTCCCAAAAGAGGCTGCTGCACTGGAAGGATTTTCTTTGTGTGGCAGCTTCTTTTATGTTTATAATTGTTTTTCTTTTTTGTTTACAAATATAGTATTTGTTGTTAAACTAACAATATTGAGAAAGACATGTGTGAATAATGTGAAAAGCAATTTAAAGGATAGCAGATATTTTCGGGAATGTGGAGTATATAATGGGAAAAAAGTATTATGCAGTTGCGAAAGGAAAAACTCCGGGTATTTATTTTACATGGGAGGACTGTAAGGCACAGGTACAGCAATTTTCAGGAGCAGTTTATAAAAGTTTTTCAACGATAGCAGAAGCAGAGGAATTTATTAAAAAAGCGGCAGGCGGACGAGAATTTTCTGCAAATGATGGCGGCCATACGGAGTCCGTTATGGAGAAAATACAGCCGGTAAGCACGCTAGATCATCTGATTGCTTATGTGGATGGGAGTTATGACCATAGCCAGTACAGTTATGCCTATGGCTGTGTGCTGGTGCTGGCAGATGAGGTTGTCACTTTGAATGGTCGTGGTGATAAGGAAGAATATGTTGCGATGAGGAATGTGGCAGGAGAGATTCTTGGGAGTGAACAGGCAGTGAACTGGGCCGTGGAACATGGGTATCAGGCAGTTACCATTTATTATGATTATGAAGGCATTGAAAAATGGGCGAATGGAATCTGGAAAGCAAATAAGCCCGGAACGAAACGATATCAGGCGTTCATTGCGCAAAAGAGGGAAGAAATTGATATTTTCTTTGAAAAAGTGGCTGCCCATACCGGAGTAGAATATAACGAACTGGCGGACCGGCTGGCAAAAGAAGCACTTGGTCTGACAGTGTAGGGCAGATTATGAGATTTATAAAAAGGGGGAAAACATGGAATTTAGTAAGTATTTTGACCACACGATTTTAAAGGCAGATGCCAGTGAAGAGGAGGTAAATGCTGTCTGTCGGGAAGCGGTTTTACACCATTTTGCATCAGTATGTGTCAATGGTGCCAGGACCAGACAGGTGTCCAATTTATTGCTGGATACTGATGTTGAAGTCTGCACAGTTGTTGGATTTCCACTTGGTGCCATGAGTACAATGGCAAAAAAAATAGAGGCATTAACGGCTATTGAAGACGGTGCTGGAGAGATTGATATGGTAATCAATGTGGGCGCCGTAAAAGATGGTGATTGGGAATTTGTGAAAAAAGATATAGAAGAAGTAAAAGAAGTCTGTACCCATAATACTATGGGGAGAGAAGTTATATTAAAGGTTATTATAGAAACCTGTCTTTTGACACAGGAAGAAAAGGTGATGGCATGCGAGATGTCAGTAGAGGCTGGTGCTGATTTTGTGAAAACTTCTACTGGTTTTAGTACCGGAGGTGCTGTTGTGGAAGATGTGGCACTGATGCGGAAGACGGTAGATGCCAAAACGGCTGCACTTGAAAAAGAGACAGGTAAGACTTGGAAGAGGGTTTTTGTAAAGGCATCAGGAGGTATTCGGGATTTAAAAACAGCAAAGGCAATGATAGCAGCCGGAGCGGACAGGCTTGGGACGTCTGCAACGGTGGAGATTATAACGGAGAAATAAAAAGTACAATCAATTGGTTACAAATAAAACAAGGAGGAGATTTTTATGCGAAAGTTTAAAAAGGCGGCAGCACTGCTGCTTGCAGCAACAATGGTGTTTAGTCTGGTCGGCTGCAATGAAAAGAAGCAGGAGGAGACTACAAAGACTGTGGAAAAGCAGAGTACGGAAAATGAGAAAGAGGACACAGAGGAAACAACAGAAGAAAATGTTCCTTACGGACAGGGAAATATGATCCGCAATGGCGATTTCTCTAATGGGATTGGCAGTTTTTCAAATTATAGCAACGGTGGTCAGATGACAATGAATGTGAACGACAAAGAGGAGCTCCAGATCGACATTGCCAAGATTGGAAAGGTGGAACATGGTGTACAGGTATACTACGACGGGTTCGCAATCCGCCAGGGTGGTGTTTATGAATTTTCATTCGATATTTACGGGACATTAGAGCGTGATGTGGACTGGAGAATTCAGGTAAACGGTGGAGATTATCATGCATATATTATGGATACGGTAAAAGTTACGGAAGAAGTACAGCATGTATCGGGACAGTTTACAATGGAGGAAGAGACGGATCCGGCACCAAGACTTTGTTTTAATATGGGACTTGTGCATTCTATGGAGGATGCGGGGATTGATGCGGACAGTGTAGGCGAGCATTCCATTATGCTGGATAATCTTTCTTTAACCGTGGTGGATGATACCAATATGATTAAGGATCCAGACCCTGTGTATGTACCAAAGGCAAAGGTAAATCAGCTGGGTTATAAAAAGGATGACAAGAAGGTTGCTATTTTTGCCGATTTAGACAAAGATGATACTACATTTACTGTGGTAAATGAAGATACCAATGAAACCGTTTTTGAAGGTGAGCTTTCTGAGAGGGATTTAAATGTAGTAGCGGATGAATGGAATAACATAGGTGATTTTTCAGAGTTAAAAGATGAAGGAACTTACAAAGTAGTAAGCGGAAAGGGAGAAGAATCCTTCCCATTTACCATTGGTGACGATATATATGATGAGACCTTTTCCAATGTTGTAAAAATGTTATATTTACAGCGTTGTGGAATGGAACTGGCAGGTGAACAGGCAGGGGATTACGCACATCCGGTATGTCATGATACCCAGGCAGTAATTTACGGGACAAATAATAAGATCGATGTAAACGGCGGCTGGCATGATGCTGGAGATTACGGAAGATATGTTGTTTCCGGAGCCAAGACAGTTGCAGATGTTTTACTGGCATATGAGAAGAATCCGGAAGCATTTTCTGATGACATGGGGATACCGGAAAGCGGGAACGGAACCAGCGACGCTTTGGATGAGGTGAAGTATGAGCTGAACTGGATGTTAAAAATGCAGGATAATGCCAGCGGAGGTGTTTATCACAAGGTTACCTGCGCAGTATTTCCGGAAACGGTCATGCCGCAGGATGAGACGGATGAATTGATCGTAAGCCCGGTTTCCAATACGGCAACCGGGGATTTTGCAGCGGTAATGGCAATGGCTTCCCGTATTTATAAGGATGCGGACTCTGCGTATGCTGATACCTGTCTTGAAGCGGCAAAGAAGGCATGGTCCTATCTGGAAACGCATAAGGAAGAAAAAGGATTTAAAAATCCGGAGGAAATCGTGACCGGTGAATATCCTGATATCAAAGATGAGGATGAGTATTTTTGGGCGGCAGCAGAACTTTATAAGGCGACAGAAGATGCAGCTTATAAAGAAGCGATGGCGGAACTGGTCGGGGATAAAAAGAATCTTCAGGGGCTTGGATGGGCAGATGTAGGAATATTTGGTGCATATGCAGCACTGACGACAGATATTCTGCTGACTGACAGCAGTAATCTGCGAAAGGATATTGAAACGATCTTTTTTGCAACCGTAGAGGAAAGCCTGAAAAAAAGTAAAGAAAATGAATATCTCGTTGACAGGGCAAAGAGTTATGAATGGGGTTCCAATATGTCTATTGCGAACAGCGGAATGCTGCTTTGTCTTGCAAATGACATTAAACCTAATGAAGAATATATGACTTATGCAAAAGCGCATTTGAATTATCTGATGGGTGTGAATGCAACTGGATACTGCTTTATTACCGGAAGCGGTACGCTCTGTCCGGAGAATCCACATCACAGACCATCCCAGGTGTTGGAGAAATGTATGCCGGGTATGCTGGTAGGTGGTCCGGACAACGCTCTGGAAGACCCATATGCAAAGGCGGTATTCTTAAATACTCCTGCTGCAAAATGTTATGTAGATAATGCACAGAGCTTTTCATGTAACGAGGTAACCATTTATTGGAACTCACCGCTTATTTATCTTATGGCGGCAACGGATAAATAGAGGCACTGCTGGATATAAATAAAGTATCAAGGAGAATACGATGAAATTAATATCTTGGAATGTAAATGGAATTCGTGCTTGCACAGGAAAAGGATTTCTGGAATTTTTTAAGGAAATTGATGCAGATATATTCTGTATACAGGAATCAAAAATGCAGGCAGGACAGCTGGATTTGGATTTGCCGGGCTATCATCAGTACTGGAATTATGCAGAAAAAAAGGGATATTCGGGAACTGCGGTCTTTACAAAAAAAGAACCTTTATCTGTGGTAAATGGAATCGGGATAGAGGAGCACGACAAAGAAGGGCGTGTTATTACACTGGAATTTGAAGATTTTTATATGGTAACAGTGTATACCCCCAATTCCCAGAATGAGCTTGCACGTCTGGATTACCGGATGGCATGGGAAGATGCATTTTGTGCCTACTTGAAAAAACTGGAAGAGGTGAAGCCGGTGATTGTCTGTGGAGACATGAATGTGGCACATAAGGAGATTGATTTAAAAAATCCTAAGACGAACCGGAAAAATGCTGGTTTTACAGACGAGGAGAGAGAAAAATTCAGTATCCTGCTGGACAGTGGATTTATTGACACATACCGTTATTTTTATCCTGAGCAGGAGGGCATTTATTCATGGTGGTCTTACAGGTTTAAGGCAAGGGAGAAGAATGCCGGATGGCGGATTGACTATTTTCTGGTGTCAGAGGGATTAGAGGATAAGCTGAAGGATGCAAAAATACTGACAGAAATTATGGGTTCTGATCATTGTCCGGTGGAGCTGGATATTGCAGACTTAAAATAATGTGATGATAACCCTGTCGGATTCAGACATGGGTGAAAATGAAGGCATAAAATAATATAAGCGTATGGATAGCAGAACCGGGAACAGATTATTGTTTCCGGTTCTGTTTGCGTGCAGAAATTGTTTGGGATTTTTATAAAATAGGCCATTCTACTAATGGTTTACTTTATGTAGATCAAGTTTGGTATAGTATTCTTATAGAAATTCACAACTGGAATTGTGCAAAATGATGAAAATTTTATGTTGATAAAAAAGAAATTGTACAGAGTGACCAAATGATATATCATTAAAGCATAATGAGTTTTAATGTAGATGTGGAATACTATTTGCAAAAATGGAGGAGGTAAGGTATGAGGAAGCGAAAGATATTAGTTACATTTGGACTTTTGGCATGTATGGCAGCGGGAACCGTATTTCATGGAATGACAGGTTTTGTACATGCTGAAGAAAGTACACTGGAGATGGTGGACCTTGCGGATGGTGTTACCTATGGGTGTAATGAACAGGGAATGCCACAGTTTGTTAATCTAAACGGGAATTCTGTTATTATTAAAGATGTTCCGGCAGAGGAAGGTGGGACAGTAAAATATCACAATATTTATATCGATAAAAATCGAAATGGAATTGTGGACGATGGGGAAGAGAAGGTGGTTTTGGATAAGGATATGGGAGGTTCGGATAATTCTGATGTTCCTGCTGGGATACCGATCTATGGTATTTATCAGGCAAGATCCACCACGCCAATCCGGATAACATTGGAGGGCAATGGTTACGGAACAGTTATTGGTGTGAATCGAGGGGAACTGGTGACAAGTGAAGGGACGGCAGTCTTTATGGATATTGATTGTGGCAGCATCGGCGAATGTTATGCTGCCAAGTCAAGTACGGTTACGGTATCGGGAACAGTAGAGAAAGCAATTGCTGTTCATATGGTGAATGGTAATATCAGTGCTCTTTATGGTGTGCAAGATTGTACGGTTATAACGGGGGAAAATGTAAATACAGGAATTGCTCTTGAAATGACGGGGGGAACAGTGAGCAGTTGTTATGTAGACCAATGCAGTGATGTGGCTATGGCATCTAACATTAAAATGGCATTGGATGTTGATATCCTGCAGGATGCAGCGGTTAGTAAAGAATTATATGCTGTTTCTGGCGATGCAGGTTTAAATGCAGAAGCGACTGAGATTACGGGAGCGGTAGATATTAATATAGATGGTTCAGGGCGGCAGGTGAGTGGCAGTCTCTCTGTAAGTACTCTATATGCAGTTCGTAATAATATAACTATAGATGGTTCTTTAACAGTGATGGCAGATAATATGTCATCAGGTCCTGTTTTTATAGCACAGAATAATGTAATAATTACAGAGGATATGTCTGCTGTTTTAGGGGAGAATGCCAGTATTTATCAATTCTATGTTTTAGAAAATGCTTCTGTAGACAAGGATGTAACCGTGCAGATGTGTGGAAGTCAGTATAGTAGTATGCCAAATCAAGCTCATATCGTGAGATCAAAGGCAGCTTCAAAGAATTATACGATTGGCGGGGATCTGACCGTAATTCAGATGACCGGACATTGGAAACAGCTGTTTTGTGTTGAGGAAAATACCAATGTGAATGGAGATGTAACGGTTTCTATTGAAGGGGGAAGTTTAGAGAGTCTGACTGGGATGCAGGATGCAACTGTTGGTGGAGATTTCAGATTAACAACCGGAGAAACGGTAGAGTTTACTGGTAAGGGATATGTCTATGGCTGTCAGGGAACGGTAAGTGGGGATTATGAGTTTACCATAAACAATGCAAATACTATGGCTCAAAATTATACGTATCTTTATCCATTTAATTATGGTGAAAGTGAAATTGGCGGGGATGTAATCATTACAGAGGTAGGTGGTTATTATGATCAGCTCAATTATAATGGTGGATCTTCAAAGATAAAGGTTGCCGGTGATTATACACTTACCATAAAAGGTGTAAGAGAACATGATAAATTATATGGTATTCATAATATAGAAGTAGAAGGGGATGTCAGCATAACATTACAGGAGGCGGATGCCTCATTCAATAGCTATGGGTGGACTTATATGGTAAAAGATTCAATCTGTAAAAAGAATGTGAATATCACAACAAAAGATAATCAGTTTACATCCTTTGAAGGGGTATCGAATGCGGAGGTAACAGGAAATGTGACTCTGCGGTGCAGTGGCGATACTGCATCCGTATCAAGCGGTGGATCCTTTTACGGATTGAAAATGGGGAAGGCAGAAGGAAGTGTAACAGCAGAGATAACGGATTGTCAATACAAGTATTTTTATGGTCTCTATACTGTGAGTGAGATTGGCGGAGCTGTAGATATGCGTATAAACGGTGGAAATTATATCAGCAAGATTGAACCATGTTATGAATCGAATGCCAAAGATAATATAACGTTGGTGGTAGACGGAGCGGTTCTTGGTAAGGATGGGAATACGATAAATCTTACGAATCCGGCAGCGAAAGATACATATGTGGTTTTTGATGTAAAAGATACCTGTACAGTAAATGGAAATTATTATGTAGAGAATAAACCTACTGTTTCTCCGAATAAAGGTGGCAATATGCTTGCGATTGGAGGGGATTACTATTTTACAGGTTTTTATCCGATTACGGAAAATGTAGCAGCTGGAAGTATCTATTTAAGCAAAGGTGCGATTATGAAGATTCCAGAAGGAATCACCATCTCTGTAGAAGACAGTGGGATGATTTATGCACAAGACGGAACCCAGTTTTTAATAGAGGGGACATTGAGAGGTGCAGTCTGTCAGGATAATGGCTATAAGGTTAGTTCATACTATGTAAATGGAGGAGAACTGGACACGCCCACGGATAATATCAGTTACCTATATTATCCGATTACGCTGGATTATTTGGAAGAAATGGGTACAGTAACAGCAGGTGGAAATGTAAATGGGACGTCTTTGTGTCCGGAGCTTTTATTTGGCAGGGTGGGAAATCCTATGTCCGTTACCTGCAAAGCAAAGAAAGGTTATGAATCAACCAGTGTGGAAATAAAGAAATTAACAGGTGAGAGTCTGAGTGACATAACAGAGGATGAGACCACGGCGGGTAAATACAGTTTTACAATGCCAAAAGAGCCAGTTAACATCAATGCTGCCTTTGCTGCGACACAGATTACACTGGATAAAACGGAATTAGGCTTGGAAGCAGAATTTAATGTAGCTACGACTGCAGAAAGTCCGCTGTATGATATGGCAAATATTGAAATCATTAATGATGCAGAAGAAGGAACGGTATCCTATGAGGTAGATGAAGAATATGGATTACCAACGGGACTCAGACTAAAAAATGGAAAAATATATGGAACGCCAGCGAGAGTGTACGAGGACGGTAAAACAACCATCATCCACATAACAGGTAAGAATGGAACGAAAGCAGATCTTACACTGAATATCGTGGTACAACAGGGAGAATTAGAGTTGGTTAAGGTGGAGGTGCCGATTGACGGTTTGCCAGTAGAATTAGCTGCTGAGTATGGAAATATATTGTCAGAAATAGAGCTTCCATATAACAAGAACGGAGTGTGGTATCTTGGCGGGGAGGAGATTGAAAATCCGACCGTTTCGGCTGAAGACCTGCCGGATGGGGCTTTTGTATGGGAAGACGCAGATATTGTAGTTGATGCATTAGAGGGTGAGGAAGCAGTTTATTTTGTCATCTATGTGCCGGAAGATCCTGACTGCTATGAGATTATGCCAGCACAGTTACAAGTTTCCGTTAAGGTTATCCATATACACAGATATGGTGATATATGGAAGACGGATGCAGATAAGCACTGGAAGGAATGCGGATGTGGAGAAAAGGCAGAAGAAGCAGCCCATACATGGGATGCAGGAGTTGTGACCAAACAGCCGACAGCCACAGAAGCAGGAGAGAGAACGCTGACCTGTACTGTATGTGAAGCAACAAAGATTGTGGAAGAGCCTGCGATAGGAGAGAACCCGCATGAACATACGTATTCAGATACATGGAAGACGGATGCAGATAAGCACTGGAAGGAATGTGAATGTGGAGAGAAAGCGGAAGAAGCTGCTCATATATGGGATGCAGGAGTTGTGACCAAACAGCCGACAGCTACAGAAGCAGGGGAGAGAACCCTAACGTGTACAGTATGCGGGATGAAAAAGGTTGTATCGGAGCCGGCAACAGGAGAGAACCCACATGAACACACATACTTAAATACATGGAAGACGGATGCAGATAAGCACTGGAAGGAATGTGAATGTGGGGAAAAAGCAGAAGAAGCTGTTCATACATGGGATGCCGGAGTTGTAATAAAACAGCCGACAGCCACCGAGAAAGGTGAAAAAATCATAACCTGTACGGTATGTAAGAAGATAAAAACTGAAATGATTGCCGCACTGGGTGGAAGTGGAAATCCGGGAGGAACTACCCCAGGCGGAAATGAGAATTCGGGAGAAAATACCAATATTCCGGCAGCGGGAACGATTTTAAATGACAGTGTTACAAAGGCAAAGTATAAGGTGACAGGAACCGAAGAAGGTTCCAGAACAGTAATGTATATGGCGACTACCGATAAAGCAGCAGCCACAGTGAACATTCCGGCTATTGTGATAATAGATAATATCAGTTATGATGTGACTGCGATTGCTGACAATGCATTTAAAAATAATAAGAAGCTGAAAAAGGTTGTGATTTCTTCCAAGATTCTGACCATCGGCAATGCGGCTTTCTCAGGATGTAAGAAGCTGGCGACTGTAACCATGGGTGCCAATGTTACAACGATTGGTAAGAATGCTTTTTACAATTGTATAGCACTTAAAAAGATTGTAATTCCAAAGACTGTGATAAAAATCGGAAATAAGGCATTCTATGGATGTAAAAAGCTGCTGAATATTACAATAAAAACAACAAAGCTGACAACAAAGAATGTGGGAAGTAAAGCATTTACAAAAGCAGGAAGCAGCAACTATAAGAAAATGGTTGTGAAGGTTCCGAAGAGTAAGCTAAAGGCATACAAGAAGACGTTGAAAAAACGGGGAGTTAATTCCAAGGCAAAAATAAAGAAATAGTGTTATAATGATGGGGCTGTTGCATTAAGGTTAATTTTTCATTTTGTGACAGCCCTATCTGCGTTCCGGTATAGTGTCTTGCATGAAGGTACATAATGGAAATGATGGGAGGGCAAAACTGATGGAAGGGAATGGTGAGGATTATGTTGAAACTAGGTTGTCATGTGGGCATGAGCGGAAAGGAAATGATGTTAGGCTCCGTGAAGGATGCAGTCCGTTTTGGGGCGAATACATTTATGTTATACACGGGTGCACCGCAAAACACCAAGAGAAAGGATATTTCGGAACTGAGAATTAAAGAAGCACAGGAATTGATGAAAAAGCATGGAATTGAAGAATTTGTGGTGCACGCACCATATATCATCAATCTTGCTAACAGCGTGAAGGCAGAGACCTTTGAGATTGCTGTGGAATTTCTGGAATTGGAGCTTGCAAGAACAAAAGCAATGGGTTCTGCAACATTGGTGCTGCATCCGGGTTCCCATGTAGGGGAAGGTGTAAAAGCAGGAGTAGAGCAGATTGCAAAGGGGATTAATGAAGTTCTCACAAGGGATACAAAAGTGTATATTGCATTAGAGACCATGGCAGGAAAGGGAAGTGAGATTGGAAGGAGTTTTGAAGAACTTGCCATGATTTATGATAAGGTGCTCTATAATGACAAGCTTCGTGTATGCTTTGATACCTGCCATACCAGTGATGCAGGCTGTGATATTATCCATGATTTTGATGGCGTAATGGAACGGTTCGACAGACTGATTGGTAAAGAACAGATAGCAGTTTTTCATATGAATGACAGTAAAAATATACCGGGAGCGGCAAAGGACAGGCATGAGAATTTTGGATTTGGAAAGATTGGTTTTGATGCTTTGATGTATATTATGACTCATAAAGATTTTACGGAAATTCCGAAAATTTTAGAGACACCATATATCCCGGACCCGGAGAATCCGAAGAAATCCTATGAGCCGTATAAACATGAAATTGCCATGATACGTGAAGGTGTGTTTCATCCAGCTATGAGAGAGGATGTTGTGGCAGAGGCAAAGCATACTGTATGATGAAGGATAGGCAATTATGCTGATATGTATATTTGTATTAAGTGGCTGCGGCTTTGAAGACAAGGAAGATTTTTTGTCATCTGTAAAAATACAGGAAACGGATCTGACAGAGGTCAGATATTCCAAATCCTTCGGTTGATGGGAATAATAAATTGATACTCAGTTACTGGTGCAATTCGGCTGCTTCCCATAGCTGGGCAGAATTTAAATTTCAGGATGATACATACGTTTTGTATAGAGAACTGTGCGCATGCGAAGAAGGGAGTTCGGATGATTTTGTTACAGTTTTGACAGTAAATGGTGAAGAAATGGTCAGAAGTGATGAATGTTCAGAGGAAGAAATGGAATACCTTTTATATAATGAAAACAGCGAGTGGAGAATGAGCCGGTGGTACAACGGGTTGACAACAGACTATAGCCTTTATGATGAACCATAGAAAAACGAAGAACAATCTCAGGAAAAGTTGCAAAAACAGGCAAATGATACCGAAAAAAGTGCGATTGATACTGAAATACTTTTCAGAGATTTCCTTTTTGCCTATTATGGTATATAAAAATAAAATATTAATATAGGTGTGGCAGATAATTATGAAGGAGGAAGTCTTATGATACGAAAGAAAAGGAAAGGGTTGTCATTTTTTATGGCTATGGTTATGCTGCTCTCTTTTTTCACTATGACGGTCAGGGCAGAATATCATGCTAATCGGACAGCAGAGGGAGGCTCTGAAGGAAGTGCAAGTGCAGCAGAATTACAAATAGGTGACTATGTACAAATGGGTTCCTACTATGATGAGCCAATATTATGGCGGTGTGTGGATATTGATGAAAACGGACCGCTTATGCTGTCAGATAGAATTTTGTGCTTAAAACCTTGGGATGCACCCGGTAGCAATGTGTCGGGTTCCCATGGCAGATATCAGGGTAGAGAACAGGTTGGGTCCAATTATTGGAAGGACAGCAATATCCGTTTGTGGCTTAATTCTGATGCGGCGGCAGGCGATATCGTGTGGTCTTGTGGTAATCCGCCGAGTGCAGAGAACGTTCCATATAATGCATATGCTGATGAGGCAGGGTTCTTAAATGCATTCACTGATTTGGAAAAAGGAGTGATAAAATCTGTTATGCAGAAATCACTGTTGGCTTATGCTGACAAGGATATTGCAGGTGCAAAAGGTAGTGAATTACATAAATACAATGATACTATTTATTCTGTAAGTGATGGTAAGCTGGTATATGAAAGTATACTGGAGAATTATGATGAGGCGTATTTTGAAGAGGTAGAGGACAGAGTATTCCTGCTGGATGTATGGCAGATACAAAATGTATTTAATCATACCCCTCAATTAGGACTTTGGTATCATATTGGAACGCTTACTGAAAAAGCTGTAGCAAACAGCGACTATAAAGATTCCCTGATTCAAGCGGGCAGTGACTGGTATAACTGGCTGCGTTCACCTTATGTAAATGATGAGGGCAATCAGGGTTCTGTCCGACATGTGTCCAGAAACGGTCAAATTGGATGCAGTGTTATCGATGCAGAAAGTATAGGAGTCCGCCCCGCTTTTTATATTAAAGAAGATACCGTGTTCCCAACAGGTGACGGGGCTGCTGATACCCCCTATCTGCTAATGGGCGAAATTTCCCATACACACACGCTGACACATTATGATGGCGTAGCAGCGACCTGTACAGAGTCTGGCACAGGAGAATATTGGAAATGTGAGGGAACAGAGAGCTGTGGAAAGATGTTCGGTGATGAAAACGGTACGATGGAAATTACAAATGTTCCGGCAGGAGAGGAGGCAAAAGGCCACAGCTATGGTAAGTGGGAGATAACTATTTCTCCGACACTGGAAGCAAAAGGGGAAGCAGTGCGTGTCTGTCAAAATGATGAAACCCATAAGGAAGTAAAGGAGCTTCCCATGCTGACGGATACAGATGTGTGGACACCGGGTGAGCGGAAAGAGCCAACCGAGACTGAGACCGGCTCACAGCAATACACATCGGAATTTGGCACGGTAACGGTCATTATTCCTGCAATCGGTCATATACATAAGTTGATACATCATGATAGTGTAGCAGCGACCTGTACAGAGTCTGGCACAGGAGAATATTGGAAATGTGAGGGAACAGAGAGCTGTGGAAAGATGTTCGGTGATGAAAACGGTACGATGGAAATTACAAATGTTCCGGCAGGAGAGGAGGCAAAAGGCCACAGCTATGGTAAGTGGGAGATAACTATTTCTCCGACACTGGAAGCAAAAGGGGAAGCAGTGCGTGTCTGTCAAAATGATGAAACCCATAAGGAAGTAAAGGAGCTTCCCATGCTGACGGATACAGATGTGTGGACACCGGGTGAGCGGAAAGAGCCAACCGAGACTGAGACCGGCTCACAGCAATACACATCGGAATTTGGCACGGTAACGGTCATCATTCCTGTAACAGGCTGTGTACATCCTTTACCACCGGAAGTTGAAGAAGAGAAACCGGATAAAGAAAATAGAACAGAGAAAGAGCAGCAGGAACAGAGGGAATTGGCATTAAATGCCAAACTGAAAGTAAGTCAGACTGGCAGAAAAATTAATATATCATGGGGAAGATTGTCTGATGCTGACGGCTATCATGTATATGTGCAGTATTGTGGCATGAAATTCAATGATAAATCACTCAATCAGGTAATAGGAGGAAACAATACAAGCATTACTGTAAAAAAGGTAAATGGAAAGAAACTGGACCTTAAGAAGAATTATAAGATTTATGTAGAAGCGTATAATCTGTCAGACGGAAAAAAGAAAATACTGGGGAAATCCATCACTGCCCACATTGTTGGGAAGAACAATAAAAAATACACGAATGTCAAAAAAATCAGGGTGAAGAAAAATTCTTATACACTGAAACAGGGCGGTACGATAATGATACAGGCAAAGGTTGTATTGGTAAGCAGGGGTAAAAAACAGCTTTCTAATGCTCATGCCAGACAGTTCCGTTATGCCAGCAGTGATAAAAAAATTGCAACAGTATCAAAAAACGGCAAGATTAAGGCAGTAGGAAAAGGCACCTGCATTGTCTATATCTATGCCAGAAACGGATATGCCAAAGCGATAAAAATAACGGTAAAATAGAATATATAGGGAAGTGGCACATTTACTTAGAGATAGTAAGTGTGCTGTTTTTGTGTCATTTATTTTATATTGAGAAATGGGGCGCAATAGTAAATATTATAGAAGATGTTATTAGATTTAAGAAAGTCTTAAGATAAAATTGGCTTTTTCATCTTGCAAGATGAAAAACACTGTTGTATTATTACAACAGTACAAAGAGCCTTAACAGTAATTTATTTTTACGGACAATGAACCAGGTAGACATAATATTCTGTCCTTTAGGGTGGTATTAATTTAATGCCTCGTTGTTTGTGATAGGATTTTGGTTTATATGATATATGTTGAAGGCTTGTTTTGATAGTTTGATGATTGTAGATAAGTTTACATAATGTAGGAAAGAGGAAGGGAGAATCAAAGAGGAGTATATGAATACTTTAATAAAGGTTGAGGATATGTATAAAATATACAATCCCGGTGAGAATGAAGTACGGGCATTAGACGGTGTGAGCCTGACCGTTAATGAAGGAGAGTTTGTGGCAATCATTGGCCATTCCGGTTCCGGCAAATCCACCCTTATGAATATGCTGGGCTGTCTGGATGTTCCGACGGAGGGAACATACATATTGAACGGGGAAGATGTTTCCTCTCTGAGTGACAACGAATTATCTGAGGTTCGGAATAATTATATTGGATTTATTTTTCAGGGCTTTAATCTGATACAGAACTTGACGGCACTTGAAAATGTGGAGCTACCGCTTATTTATCGCAAGGTGGACCGGAGCAGAAGGAGACAGCTGGCCGTAGAGGCATTGAGAAAAGTGGGATTAGAGCAGCGGATGAAGCATAAGCCGGCAGAAATGTCCGGCGGGCAGCAGCAGCGTGTAGCGATTGCGAGAGCCATAGCAGCAGCACCGCCGCTTATTCTGGCAGATGAACCTACAGGTAATCTGGATTCAAAATCTACAAAGGATATCATGAAGATTCTGGATGGATTAAATGAGCAGGGAAATACGATCGTGTTGATTACCCATGATGACGGAATAGCGGCAAATGCAAAACGGGTAGTAAGAATTATGGATGGAAAGATTGAGTCGGATACAGTAAAGGAAGAGAAATCAGCAATAAAAGAAAAACAGAATGGAGGATTGTATGAGTAGTCAGGATATGGAAGACCAGAATGAGGGACGGCAGATGGTAGAAGTTACAGAAACCATGGAAGAATTAGTAACAGATACGCAGGGAGAAAAAGATATGGGAAACGGGAGATCGGGCAGAAAAAGAGCACAGGCAGGAAAGAAGAAGTCAAAGGCGAAGATTGTGATCACGATTGTGGTAGTGACAGTGCTTCTCTTGATTATCATTTTGGGAAGTGTCATTAGCAATATTTCCAAAGAAATGCAGGAAGCCATGGAAAATATGACATCGGATAGTGAGGATATTTTTGAAGTAGTGAAGAAGGATGTGGAACAGGAGATTACCACTTCCGGTATGGTAATAGGAACTTTAAAAAATGCATATACTTCACCGGTTACTGCAAAAGTAGAGGATGTTAAAGTTGAGGTCGGGCAGATTGTCAGAAAAGGCGATATTCTGCTCACTTATGATGCTTCAGAACTGGGTGACAATTTAGCTAAAGTTAAAATTCAGGCACAGTCTGAACGTGCTGCGGGTAATGAGAGTTTTGAAGCGGCAAACAAGGCTGCTGGAAAGGCAAGCGAAGCAAAGAAAAAAATAAAAAGTCTGAAGAGTGATATTAAGGATTTGAAGAAAAAGATATCTTCTTTGTCAAATCAGGTAGAAGCTTATGAAAACCAGATGAAAGCAGCAGAGGAAGGAGAATCCTCAAAGGATGAGGAAAATGGGGATTCCACAGCAGCTGGAACCGTAGATAGCAAGGCATATAAAAAGGCTGTTTCAGAGCTTAAAAAGAAAAATGAGACACTTGCTGCAAAACAGTCACAGCTGGCAGAACAGGAATCTATTGTTGCGGCAAATGAGGATGTGACAGTGTCCGAAAGCACCAAAACGCAGATTAGTGCGAGCAATCAATTATCAGATATGAATATAGACGATGCACAGGAATCACTGAATGCGGCCGAAGCAGGAATTACTGCTGCTTCTGACGGCATTGTGGAATCCATAGATATTGTAAAAGGTGCTTATGCTAATGAGACACAGACACTGATGACCATTATTGATTCAGAGTACATTGGTGTAGAATTTTCGATTTCAAAGGATGATCTGGGATCTATTACAAAAGGGCAGAAAGCAAGAGTAGTCATTGCAGGCAATGAATATGAGGGAACGATTGATTATGTCAGTCGGGTGGCAGTTACGGATATGTCCATGGCAGGAAATAATGCAAGTTCAGGGGGAACGATTAAAGGAAGAATCCTGATTGATAATCCGGATGACAATATTTATATCGGAGTATCGGCCAAAGCATATATTTTTGTGGGAAAATCAGAGCAGGCACTGGTGATTCCTTACGAAGCCCTGAATACGGATATAGATGGAGATTTTGTTTATGTTGTAAATAAGGAAAATCTGATTGAACGCAAAAATGTTACTGTTGGAATTTATTCGGATGAGTATTACGAAGTTCTTGACGGCATTAAGGAAGGTGATAAGGTGATCACCAATGTAACAAAGGAAATGAAGCCGGGAGATTTATATGTGAACACTGCGGGTATGACAACACCTTAAATTGTGAAGTGGAGTATAGTAGATAAAAGCAGCTGTCAGGTAAAGAATAAACATTGTTATTAAATTATGCCTGCGGTAAGCAGCTGCGGAAAACAGGAGGCGCATATGGCACAGCTTGGTGAATATGTGAAAATGGCCCTTAAAAATATATGGGCAAATAAAGTAAGGACGTTTCTTACCATGCTTGGAATTATTATAGGTATTTCTTCGGTTATTTTGATCATATCTGTAGGAAATGGAGCAACAGATATGATTACCTCGGAATTAGGAGAGCTTGGTAAAGGACAGATTCAATTTTATTTAACGGATTATCAGGACAAGTATTACCTGACAAGTGATGAAATTGAGTATATCAGGGGCATGGAGGGTGTAAAAGCAGCTGCCACCCAAAGTTATTTTGAAGGTACGACAAAAACCAAGAAAAATGAATTTAAGACGAATGTGGTTGCGATTAATCCGGATGGTTTTGCTTTTTTGGATAATACATATGTTAAAGGCGGTCCGTATACCGAAAAAGAGGCGGAGGATGGGAAACCGGTCTGCGTTATCAGTGAGAATGATGCGATGAAGCTGTTTGGTTCTACAAATGTGCTGGGGATGGATGTTGATATTACACTATTTGGACAGTATGATATTACTGTTACGATTATAGGTATTGCCCAGTCTGAAGAAGATAATACCATTACATCTATGTATTCCGATCCATCAATACAGCTAATCATGCCTCCGGAGGCATTCTCGACCATGCTGGGTATTGATTTAAACAAAGATATTACAGATTTCTTTATTTTAAAAGAAGATGATGCTGATTCCCAGAAGCTTTGCGATGATATCGTAGATTATCTGGAAACCAGACATCATTGCAGAGGAGATCATGTGTATATCTATCAGAGTTTTGATGATATGATGAAACAGGTAAATTCAGTTATTAATCTGATCACTATTTTTGTTGCATTTGTTGCTTCCGTATCATTGTTAGTTGGAGGAATCGGTGTTATGAATATCATGCTGGTGTCCGTAACGGAACGAACAAGGGAAATCGGTATCAGGAAAGCACTTGGTGCCAAAACTGGTTCCATTACATTTCAGTTTTTGGCAGAGTCTGCATTTATTACTTTGATTGGAGGATTGATCGGAATTATTCTTGGGGTTCTGGGTGCATGGATTATTGCAGGAATCATTGGAATGATGGTGCCACAGATGAGGTTTGCACCTGCCCTTAAATTGGATACGATATTACTGGCATCTGCATTTTCGTCTTTTGTAGGACTGTTTTTTGGAATCTATCCTGCAAGAAAGGCAGCAAAATTAAGTCCGATAGAGGCTTTGAGGCAGAATTAATATAGTCTTAATGGGTGTATTAACGAATATTTATTTCCACAAGTAATGAGCCAAACAGCCGCACTAGTGCGGATATTTGATTGTTTTATAAAGCGGTATCTGTGTGAAGTGTTTTAAGCAGATGCCGCTTTCTTTTTGTGAGAGGCGAATCGAAGTATGCTTGTATAATTTTGGCGACTGCCGTGAAGGGTAGTATGTGCCAGTGACATATATTTAGCACCACCAAAGCAGAGCGAAGAATGGGAAATCTATATATGTTATGCAGATTCATTATACTTTTTATTGAAAATAGGGAAATATTGTGTAAAAGTGAATTTGGAATTTTTCAAAGATATAACAAGTGTATGGAATAAAATGAATAGCACTATATATTGTGTTAATAATATAGAAGAAACCTAATGGTGGCATTACGGAAAAATATAAGTCAGGCATAGAAAATACGTGGTTTGTCAGATGCTCTTAAAATGTAAAAACTTTTTGAAAAATCCCTTGACACTAATAAATGATATGGATATAATGACAAAGTGTGCGTGAAATTTGATGTATTCGTGTGCCCCAAAACAGGGCTTCGGATATGTTGAATGGCAGGAACACAAAAATATTTCAAACAGGAGGTGAAAAACATGCCAACTTTTAACCAGTTAGTTAGAAAAGGAAGACAGACTGTAGAGAAAAAGTCTACCGCACCGGCTCTTCAGAAGGGATATAACTCTTTACAGAAGAGACCTACTGATTCAAGTGCTCCGCAAAAGCGTGGTGTTTGTACAGCAGTTAAGACAGCTACTCCTAAGAAACCTAACTCAGCTCTTAGAAAGATCGCCAGAGTACGTTTATCTAACGGTATCGAAGTTACCAGCTATATCCCGGGTGAAGGTCACAACCTTCAGGAGCATAGTGTTGTTCTGATTCGTGGTGGTAGAGTAAAGGATTTACCAGGTACCAGATATCATGTTATCCGTGGTACTTTGGATACGGCAGGCGTTGCAAAGAGACGTCAGGCACGTTCTAAGTACGGCGCAAAGAGACCTAAAGATGCTAAATAGGCATTGAGTATTTAACGAGAACAAGTGAAATGCAGTTCGAGTTTAGTACGAAAGCCCATCCCGATACTTAATGAGGATGAGCTAAGCGAAATCCGAATTTAGTAGAGTGGATGCCACCCGGCAGAGTGGTGAGCAAGTAAAGATGCTGGCTCAAAGTGAAAGCAAGACGAAGTCGAAGCTTGAACTTAGTCGTAGCCCTGTCATCGCACTTAATGAGCAGAGCGAATTTAGGAGATGACGACATTGGGAATGGAAAAGTCCATCCCTACAGCATTTAGGTATCTCTTGGCAGTGATTCAGGAGACAGTAAGTCAAAAATTAATAGTGCTGGTAATGGCAATGTTTTTCATTTTATGATAAAAGCGATGCAACACCTGCACGAACAAGGTTCCTAAAGTAATCTTAAAGATTCCACATGGAACAATGAGTACCTTTAAGCTGATTGATATCAGTTTAGTAAAAAAAAATAGGAGGGAAGTACCGTGCCACGTAAAGGACATATTCAAAAGAGAGACGTATTAGCGGATCCAATTTATAATAGTAAAGTGGTTACCAAGCTTATCAATAACATTATGTTAGATGGTAAGAAGGGGGTAGCCCAGAAAATTGTATACGGCGCATTTGAACGTGTTGCCAATGAGACTGGTAAACCTGCTTTGGAAGTATTTGAAGAAGCACTTAACAATATCATGCCAGTTCTTGAGGTAAAGGCAAGACGTATCGGTGGAGCTACTTATCAGGTACCTATCGATGTAAGACCTGATAGAAGACAGGCTTTAGCACTTCGCTGGCTGACAACCTATTCTCGTGCAAGATCCGAGAAGACGATGGAAGAGAGATTAGCGAAGGAATTACTGGATGCTTCTAATAATACTGGTGCATCAGTAAAGAAAAAAGAAGATATGCACAAGATGGCAGAGGCAAACAAGGCATTTGCACATTACAGATTTTAGGCATTGAACACTTAACGAAATCGAGCAGAGCGAAGATTGAGTTTAGTGTGAAAGCCCATCCCGAAACTTAATGAGACCAAACGAAGAGCAGGTCGAATTTAGTAGAGTGGATGTCATTGAACATTGAATAGAAATCGAGCAGAGCGAAGATTGAGTTTAGTGTGAAAGCCCATCCCGAAACTTAATGAGACCAAACGAAGAGCAGGTCGAATTTAGTAGAGTGGATGTCATTGAGAGCTTAATGGATTTAAGCAAAGTGCATTTACTAAATTAAGGAGGAAAAAATCTTGGCTGGAAGAGAATATCCATTAGAGAGAACCAGAAATATCGGTATTATGGCTCATATTGATGCAGGTAAGACTACTCTGACAGAGCGTATCTTATATTATACCGGTGTTAATTATAAGATTGGTGAGACTCATGAAGGTGCAGCTACCATGGACTGGATGGAGCAGGAGCAGGAACGTGGTATCACGATCACATCTGCTGCTACAACATGTCACTGGACACTTGAGGATCATCATAAGCCAAAACAAGGTGCTTTAGAGCATCGTGTCAATATTATTGATACTCCGGGACACGTAGACTTTACTGTTGAGGTAGAACGTTCACTTCGTGTATTAGATGGAGCTGTTGGTGTATTTGATGCGAAAGCAGGTGTTGAACCTCAGTCTGAGAATGTATGGCGCCAGGCTGACACATATAGTGTTCCACGTATGGCGTTTATTAACAAGATGGACAAAATGGGTGCAGATTTCTTCATGTCTGTACAGACCATTATTGACCGTCTTGGTAAGAATGCAGTTCCTGTACAGATTCCAATTGGTGCAGAGGACGAATTTGCTGGCTTGATCGATTTATTCGAGATGGAAGCATATTATTATAAGGATGATAAGGGTGAAGATATCGAAATCACAGAGATTCCTGCTGATTTGAAGGAGTTAGCTGACGAATGGCATGAGAATCTTGTTGAGAAATGCTGTGAGTTAGATGATGACCTTATGATGCAGTATCTTGAGGGAGAAGAGCCATCTATTGAGGATATGAAGAAGGCACTTCGTAAAGGTACAATTGCAAACGAGGCTGTTCCTGTATTTTGTGGTTCAGCTTATAAGAATAAAGGTGTTCAGAAGATGTTGGATGGTGTTATCGAGTATATGCCAGCTCCTACAGATATACCGGATATTACTGGTGTAGATGAGGAAGGTAATGAGGTAACACGTAAGTCATCTGATGATGAGCCGTTCTCAGCATTAGCATTTAAGATTATGGCTGATCCATTCGTAGGTAAATTAGCATTTTTCCGTGTATATTCAGGTACCTGTAATTCCGGTTCTTATGTTTTGAATGCTACAAAGAATAAAAAAGAGCGTGTTGGACGTATTGTACAGATGCATGCGAACAACCGTACAGAGATTTCTAAGGTTTATTCCGGAGATATCGCAGCAGCTGTTGGATTTAAGTTTACAGCAACTGGTGATACAATCTGTGATGAACAGCATCCAGTAATCCTTGAGTCTATGGAATTCCCAGAGCCGGTTATCGAGCTTGCGATCGAGCCTAAGACAAAGAATGATCAGGGTAAGATGGGCGAGGCACTTGCAAAACTGGCAGAAGAGGATCCTACCTTCCGTGCTCATACCAATCAGGAGACTGGTCAGACCATTATTGCTGGTATGGGTGAGCTTCATTTGGAAGTTATTGTAGACCGTCTGCTTCGTGAGTTTAAGGTTGAGGCAAACGTTGGTGCACCTCAGGTTGCTTACAAGGAGACAATCACCAAGACTGTTGATGTAGATAGCAAGTACGCTAAGCAGTCAGGTGGTCGTGGTCAGTATGGTCACTGTAAAGTTAGATTTGAGCCAATGGATGCAAACGGTGAAGAATTATTTAAGTTTGAGTCCAGTGTGGTTGGTGGTGCAATTCCGAAGGAATACATCCCGGCTGTTGGTGAAGGTATCGAGGAAGCTACAAAAGCTGGTACTTTGGCAGGATTCCCTGTTGTTGGTATTTATGCTAATGTATTTGATGGATCTTACCATGAAGTTGACTCGAATGAAATGGCATTCCATATTGCCGGATCCATGGCATTTAAGGAAGCTATGCAAAAAGCTGCTCCTGTATTGCTTGAGCCTATCATGAAGGTAGAAGTTACAATGCCTGAAGAGTATATGGGTGATGTAATCGGAAGCTTAAATGCAAAACGTGGACAGATTCAGAGTATGGATGACCTTGGTGGTGGTAAGATTGTACGTGCTTTAGTACCACTTGCAGAGATGTTCGGATACTCAACAGAGCTGCGTTCTTCTACACAGGGTCGTGGTAACTACTCAATGTTCTTTGAGAAGTATGAGCCGGCTCCGAAGTCTGTACAGGACAAGATTATCAACGCTAAAAAGGGCAACTAATACAAATAATATTGTGGAGCGGGAAGGGATATAATCCCTCCGGCTTCATGTAAAAAGGTTGAAAATACAGTTTAACCAAATAAAATAAAGGGAATATTAATTCCTATTGAAGAAAGTACTTGAAAATATTGGATGTTTCTAATATAATCAGTATTAGCGATTAAAAGCCTATGAGGCAAAATTAAGGAGGAATATTTAAAATGTCAAAAGCTAAGTTTGAAAGAACCAAACCACATTGTAACATTGGTACAATCGGACACGTAGATCATGGTAAAACTACTTTAACTGCAGCTATCACAAAGACTCTTCATGAGAGATTAGGTACTGGTGAAGCTGTAGCATTCGAGAATATCGATAAGGCTCCGGAAGAGAGAGAAAGAGGTATCACAATTTCTACTGCTCACGTTGAGTATGAGACAGAGAAGAGACATTACGCACACGTAGACTGTCCAGGACATGCTGACTATGTTAAGAACATGATTACCGGTGCTGCTCAGATGGATGGTGCTATCCTTGTTGTAGCTGCTACTGATGGTGTTATGGCTCAGACAAAGGAGCATATCTTATTGTCTCGTCAGGTAGGTGTACCTTATATCGTAGTATTCTTAAATAAGTGTGATATGGTAGATGACGAAGAGTTAATCGAATTAGTAGAGATGGAAGTAACAGAGCAGTTAGAGGAGTATGAATTCTCTGATTGTCCTATCATCAAGGGTTCTGCTCTTAAAGCTTTAGAGGATCCTACAAGTGAGTGGGGAGACAAGATTTTAGAGTTAATGAGTACTGTAGATGAGTACATTCCAGATCCTCAGCGTGCAACAGATCAGCCATTCTTAATGCCTGTAGAGGACGTATTCACAATTACTGGTCGTGGTACTGTTGCTACTGGTAGAGTAGAGCGTGGTGTGTTACACCTTAATGATGAAGTAGAAATCATCGGTGTTAAGGAAGAGACACAGAAGACTGTTGTAACTGGTATCGAAATGTTCCGTAAGTTATTAGATGAGGCTCAGGCTGGTGATAACATCGGTGCTTTGCTTCGTGGTATCCAGAGAACAGATATCGTTCGTGGCCAGGTTATTTCTAAGCCAGGTACTGTAAAGTGTCACAAGAAATTTACAGCTCAGGTTTACGTTTTAACTAAAGACGAGGGTGGACGTCATACTCCATTCTTTAACAACTATCGTCCACAGTTCTATTTCAGAACAACAGACGTAACTGGTGTTTGTGAGTTACCAGCTGGTACAGAGATGTGTATGCCTGGTGATAACGTAGAGATGACTATCGAGTTGATTCATCCAGTAGCTATGGAGCAGGGTCTTACATTTGCTATCCGTGAGGGTGGACGTACAGTAGGTTCAGGTAGGGTTGCTACTATCATTGAGTAATCTTTGATTTAGAACCAAATATTATTAAAAGAACCCCGCAATCCTTTGTTTTTCAAGGGGTTGCGGTTTTTCTTTTGGGAAAAAGAAGTACAAACAAAATTTACAAAAGATAAAATAAAAAATGAGTGGTTCTAATTTGGTTCTAAAAATGGAGATAATGATAGAGTTTGGCAAAAATTTACATATAATGAGAGTGAAGAATAAAAGGCAATTGAATATTGAATAATAGATTGTGAAGTGCTATAATTAATGCACTATCAGATCTATTTTATAGAAAGGGTGAAAAATATGTGTTTCTACATTGGAATTGAGGATTTAGCTGCAAATGCTTTAATAGAGTCAATGCGTAGAGCGGAAAAAACATTTTTGACCTATAAAGAGATAGAAAATTATGGTTCAAGAGTTGTTGAACTTTTAAATGAAAAGGGCGAAAAAGCGGTTTTGATTTTGTCCAGGGAAAGTACAAATGCTTTATTTAGAAATTATTCGGATTTTTTCCAAGAGAAAAACGTAAAAGGAGAAATGGGTATTGAATTAAAGAAAGAGGTTACTTTAGAAAATTTGATAAACCAGTTTAGAGGCTATTTGGCTTTAGATGTTTTGATGGCATTTGTAAATGAAAATTCTGTTCAGGCATTGGGGGTATAGTAGGCGTTGAAAGAGTATAAACGATTAAAAGATCCAATTTATGGATATATTAGTATACCGACGCAATACATGAATGGAATTATTGATACTGCTTGTTTTCAAAGATTGCGGAGGATAATACAGACGAGTTATTCTCCGCTTTATTCGTCTGCTGTGCATAACAGATTTGTACATTCTATGGGAGTGTTCCACTTAGGAGAAATTGCATCTACTCAAGTTATTACTGAAATTGAAAAGAAGTATCAATTTGAGTTTGATGTAAAAAGAATTGGTGAGATATTTATGATGGCATGTTTATTACATGATGTAGGGCATGCTCCATTTTCTCATACTGGTGAAGAATTCTATCTAGATGATGACAAGAAATTTACGGGAATTCATAATAAATTAATTGAAGTTGTTTCAGCAGAAAAATTTGCTGGAGATGTGCCACAGGAGAAGACAGCAGCTGCAGCTCCACATGAGATAATGAGCTCGATAGTTGGACTTATTTTATTTCCAAACTTCTTTTATAATGAAAATGAACGTGAGTTTTTTGCAAGATGTATCACTGGATATAAGTATTCTGAAAAAAGTGATGAGAATGATATTCGTAATTGCTTTATTCGATTACTAAATTCAAAAGTAATAGATGTTGATAAATTAGATTATCTAATAAGAGATGCGTATATAACAGGATTTGATACTGTTAGTATAGATTATGAAAGACTGCTAGGTGCATTAACCATTGTAAAAACAGACAGTGGGTATGAGTTAGCATATTATAAAAATGCAATTAGTGTAATTGAAAATGTTGTGTACGCTCATGATGCAGAACGCAAATGGATACAAAGTCATCCTACTGTTATATACGAAACATACATATTACAGCACATAATAGGTCATTTGTGTACACAGGTAAATGCATTAGGTAAGAACCTCTTTAGTTTGGAATCTTTGTTGAATGAAGGACAAGAATTCAAAGAAAATGTTAAAGTGAGCCTTATGAGTGATGACGATATTATTTATCTGATGAAAAATGTTTTTCCGAATGAATTGAGTGCTGAATATTTTAGACGCATTGACAGACGCCATCCGGTATGGAAATCAGAAGCAGAATACAAGACATTTTTCTTAGGGAAAACGTCAGGTGGTGAAATTCTTAAGGAATTTGAAATTGCAATGGCGGCAACAGCAAAATATTTAGGTGGACGTTCGGATATTTGGACAATTAATAAAAAACTGGTTGATATAATTCAAGCAGAACTTGCAGAAATTGATAATCAGGATTTAGATGATATGTCTAAAGCAGTTCAGAAGAAGGATAAAGAAAGAATCTTGAAAGTGATTAACTGTTTGCACAAATATGCTTCTGAAAAAAACATGAAATGTGATTTTATTATCATTAAGGCTACTCAGTTTAATAGTAGTTTTGGTAAACCTGATTTTTCAGATACAAACATATCATTTCCTATAGGAGATGGAGAAGAAAAAGTTGCCAAAGTTGGAGAAATTGTATCTTCACTAAGTGCAAAAGGTAAAGACAGAGATGATTTTTTCTATCTGTTTTACAAGAGAGATGATAGTAGCGACATTGAGCTGGAAAGTCAAGAATTATGCAGAATTTTAATAAGAGAATTTGTATAAAAAAGAGATCTAGAAAACCTAGGTCTCTTTTGGGGTTTTAAATATAATCATCAATCGGTACATTAAACTGTTTCAATGTATCCTCCAGCCACACATGATACTCATCCTTATCCTTCATCCCGGACGCCGATTCTTCATTGACTTTATTCCAATCCGGAATAAAGGTGGCTATCTGGGCATTTTTTATATCCAACGACAAATGAGCCATGAGCTGGTTATCCTGTTGAGAATAGGTAGTATTTCCTTTAATGGAAATACCTCTTCTATCCAAGTCTATCAGTACAGAAAGTAAATCTGCAAATGTTCTAACTGTTGCTGTTTTTGGAGCAGCAACCTTTAATTCTAACAAGTTCTTCATAGTAATATTTAAAACATCACAGAATTTAACAATAATTTCTGCCGGAGGTTTGCTGTATCCATTTTCGTAATTGGAGTATGAGGAATTGGATACAACGAGCTTAATTGCCATGTCACGCTGGCTGATACCGGTGTTGGTATGTACTGTTTTCATTTTTTCCTACTTCTAAATATTCACTAAGTCGCATAATGTAATCCTCCTTTTTAGATACTTTAGCACGTGAAAAAATCAATGTAATGATTATGGAAAGCAAATAAATCATATTGATAAGCACAGAAATGTGTAATAATACAAGAAATACGAAACCGATATGGGAGGGGGAATAGCGAATGCAGAAAAATTATATGATGAATGCCAATGATGTGGTAAATGAACCTGGCGTTTCTAATGGGCATGCATATAAACTGATTAGACAGTTAAATGAGGAATTAGAGACATCAGGATATTTAACTGTATCCGGCAAAATTCCAAGAGCATTTTGGGTAGAGAAGTTCTATGGATATCAGAACACTGTGCAGACAGCATAGGAAGGGTGATGAGAAGAATGCCGACGTACAAAGATGAGCAAAGAGGTACTTGGTACTGTCAGTTTTACTATGAGGACTGGCAGGGTATGAAAAAGAAGAAACAGAAGAGGGGATTTAAAACCAAGAAAGAAGCATTGGAGTGGGAAAGTAATTTCAAATTATCTGCAAATGATACAGAACCAAATAACAGCATTGTTACCCACGCAAGTAATATTTATAATCTTGCGAATAATCCATACAAGAAAGTAAAAAAAGATGGGAAAGGCTGCTGTGGATAAAATTGATTTCTGGACAAAAGCGGATGATTTTGAGCACGTAATACAGTATGTTGGGATAGATAAGATTGATACGATTGTGATAAACGCAAGGGAACGGGAACAAATTGCAGAGAGCAGGAAACAGCATAACAGGGTATATGGAATGAGCAGATAAGAAAGGACTGATTAAAATGATGAATAATAGAAATTGGGGCGGACAGTATTCTATGGAAAATGTCGTAGGCTGTGAGTACAACATGGATAACGGTTATGTGGAGGTTTATTATTCAGACGGTAATGTTTTGCGATTGAAGTGTGAGGAAATAGAAGCCAATCTGCACTCGACAGAACAATCACTTGCAAAGCTGCATAAGTTGTTGGATGACAAGCCGATTGAATATGTTGCAATGGCATTGTCGGGAGAACTGCAAGCCTATTGTGACATAGAGGCGGATATGGTAAAGAGTATGTTCGGCAACATTGTTCAAGGTTATCTAAAGCAGGGATACAATAAGGCTATGGCGGAAGCACTGGCGAGAGAATTTTTCAGGTATGAAAGTTGAGAGATGGTATGACAGATACAGAAAAGAAAGTAATGGTGCGGTTATGCACAAAAATTTTGACACAAACAGATCTATATGAAACGGATATGGAAGTACGGGATTTAGTAGATTGGATATGTGTTTCAGAGCAAATGAAAGAGAATAACAATAAAATCAGCAGTCTGACAGGGGAATACAAGCAGATAGAGTCGGAGTGCCGAGAGGGTATCAGAGAAAAATTAGAACGTATGAAAAAGCTGTGTGAGGAACGGAACAGTTTGTATGAGAAGCAGAATGAGTTGAAGGGGCAGAGGGAGAAGTTGGAGAGGAGCTTTGTGAGGCAATAAAAAATATAAGAGTAAAGGGCAGGCAAACATAACCTGCCTTTTCCTTAGTGATATTTTATGACATGGTGCTAGCACCATGTAGGAGATGAGCAGTTAAGGAATGATATTCTGAATAAATTGGTTGTAATAAGACGCTTAACAAAGTTCGAAAAAATATAGTTGGGGATATAGTTGCATTTGTATATGCAATTGCGAAATTATGACCGTTGTGATATACTTGTTCTCAGAAATGTGCTGTAGTGGGTTATGAGTAGTGAATTAGTATTGATGTTTACGGAATCTGGTTTTGTTATACGTATTCAAAGGAAGGAGAATTTATGGGGAACAAAGGATATTATATTCGGATAACAGAAAAGGATGGACTATATTATTTCCAATTATGGTATCGAGGAAAACAAGAGATGGGAAATTCTATAGGTTGTAAATCCGTTGAAGAATGTAAAAAAAGGTTGCTTCAATTCAAAAAAATTCTGTCTACGACTAACATAACTGAAAATGAAAAATTTGTGAAGATTCATCAGTTAAATGTCAGGCAATATATTTATCGGTTTTATGATGAAAAAGGAAATATTTTGTATACCAGCAGAAGCATAGAAAAGAAAAAGAATTGTCAAAACTCAATGGAGAGTACATGTAGAAATTTGGTGGATGCAGATAGCAAATAATATTTGTTTCTATTGATATAGAACTAATGGATTAAATGGGAGGAAGATTGATGGGGACTTGGTGGATAATTTTGGCAGTAGTTATAGCAGTCTGCGTGAATGCAGTAGGGGCATTCTTTATGAGAAACGCAGCTATCGAGAAAGGCTATGGTGATGATATTCACGCTTGGGCAGTTTGCTTTTGGTTAGGGATTTTTGGATATCTGTATGTAATTGCTCTGCCTGATAAAATTTTGCAGAGCCAGAATCAGCAGATTATTGATTTGATGAGAGGTGAAAAAAATGAACAAATGTCCTAATTGCGGAAAAACAATATCTGAATATGTGACTACATGTCCACACTGTAAGGCGGAAATAAAGCCGGGATTGTCAAATGTGGAAAGTACAAAAATATTTGCACGTAAATATTCAGGTAGTGCTGTAAGTGAAATTATAAATTTTATTATTCCATCAATAATAATGCTGCTTATTATGATTATTCAAGAAACTGTGAACAAATCCGTCTTAGGAAATATAGGAACGAATGCCGTAGATGCATATGAACTTTGCCAGAATAATATGGGTATCTTTAAGCGGTTTATAATCCTGCTGGTTGTGTTTATCATATGTGGTATTGTTACTAATGTAATATTAAAGAATTTTGGGGATAAGAAGGTAATTCGAATTATAATAGGTATCGTAGGAATTATTGTATGTACTAGCATATTAGTGTCAACGTGTGTAACCCCAAATGTTGGTGGAAGAGAAGATTTGATAGGCTATGTAAGAGTGCTAATAAGAACTATGGGCATGTTTTGTGGCTTATCTTATAGCTTTGCAGTTGTAAGTATGAATTATTTTCTCGTTCAAAAGAATTATGTAATGGCTATAGTAGAAGCACTACTGACAGTTGTTCTATTCAGCGTTGGTTCTTTTTTGTGTGTTAATGTACTTATGTTAGGCATGAATGGTATTTATAATATGATTACGGTCGTTGCTGTGATGGTAGTTGCCATTGTGCCAATATTTATAATTCCAAAGAAAAACCATAAAATAACAGTTGATAAGTAACGACATTTGCGTTACGATATTCTTTGGAAGGAGATGAATGTAATGGAAAAATCAACAACATTAAATTTAAGAGTAAATCCGACTGTTAAACAGCGTGCAGAAGATGTTTTATCACGCTTGGGAATACCGATGTCAACAGCTATTGATATGTATTTAAATCAAATTTCTTTGACTGGTGGAATACCTTTCACAGTGACATTGCCAAAAGCACCACAGCCTATCAATGCAGATTTGATGACAACGGAAGAAATTCATGCACAGCTCCAGGAAGGTTATGATGATATAAAAGCTGGAAAGGTGCAGGATGCAGCAACAGCATTTGCAAAGTTTAGGGAGAATCACTAATTATGAAGCAATATACAGTACAGATTACAGATAAAGCGTTAGCTGATATGGAAGAAATTTACACTTATATTGCTGAACAGCTTTTTGCGCCAGAAAATGCCATAGGACAATATAACAGGATCGCAGAGGCAATACAGAACTTGAATGTATTTCCGGAACGTGTACGGATTATGGAATCTGAACCGGAACATACAATGGGACTGAGGCAACTTCCAATAGACAATTTCTCGGTATTCTATGTTATTGAAGATAGCTGGGTAGTAGTTACGAGAGTGTTGTATAGTGCGTCAGATATAAGCAGGAGATTATTAGAAAGATAACTTTTGAATATAAAGGATGTGTGGTTCTAATATGGTTCTAAAATATCTTAAAACTACAAAAACGACATGAAAATATGAATAATATAAGTCAAAAAAGCTAGGAAAAGTGTATAAAAACACTATAATTTTGTTCCCGCCGAACCGTGAGGGTGGTAGAACTGTTGGTTCTGGTCGTGTGGCTACTATCATTGAGTAAATAGAATTCTTGCGAATTCATTAGTAAAAAGCTAGATTTTATGGGGTTTTCCGAGAAATCGGGAAGCCCTTTTTGAAACTTTGCAACAGTGAAAAAATGAAAAGTGGTGCCAAAACGGTGCCATAAAAAAGAACTCCGATGAAACTAGGCACCATTTTCATCGGAGTTTGTCTTTTTACCAACCTTTTATTTGTTTTACCTGTTCTACCCGTTCTTTGTCCTTGTGATACTGGAACTTGAATTGTATCGTTTTCACTACTTCCTTTCTTGCTGAAAGAGATAGTAAAAAATCTGACTATCAAATGCGTGCAGTTTACGAAGCAGGACAAGAATTTGACAGACGAAGTAGACGAGCAGCAGAAGCAGATTAGTTGCTTGACGGATAAAGTTATGGAACAGAACGACACCATCAGACCGATTGCAGGAAAAAGCGTCTGATTTGGGATGTTTGGAGTGTATGAAAGAACTCTGCAAAGAGTGTAATAAGTTGTATGAAAAGCAGAACGATTTAAAATGACAAAAATGAAAGGTTGAAAACGCATTAGAACGATAAGAAATGAGAGGTGTGGCGGTTGCTATGTCCCTCATTTTATGATGGAAAATGGTGGTCCTGTGTCAAGATTTAGTACAAAATAAAATGAGAGGTTCTGCCAGCTAAGC
>CAJUFL010000021.1 GCA_910585605.1 uncultured Lachnospiraceae bacterium
TTCATTGTTCTTTCCTTTGCTGCTGTGCTTTTATCAGCGCCGCAACGAAGACTATGTTATCACAGGGTTTTCTCAATGTCAATACCTTTTTTCAACTTTTTTTGACCTTTTTTTATAAAACCGTTCCAACCTCATATATACGCCAGTACTTCTGATATATTTTTCACTCCCACTAGTCTCATACCCGGTATTTCTTCTAACCCGTCACAATTAATCTTTGGCAAAATACAAGTGGTAAATCCCATCTTTGCAGCCTCCTTTACACGTTGGGCAGCCATAGATACTCCCCGCACTTCACCTGCAAGACCTACCTCACCAAATATGATAGTATGTGCATCAACCGGATTATTTTTGAAACTAGATACCAATGCAACAATAACACCTAAATCTATTGCCGGCTCATTCAGACGCATTCCTCCTGCCAGATTCACATAAGCATCATTACCAGCTAACATCAGACCGGCTCTTTTTTCCAATACAGCCATCAAAAGATTCACTCTATTATAGTCAATTCCTACAGATGTTCTTCTGGGCAGATTAAAATTCGACTGACAAACCAAAGCTTGTATTTCAATCAGAATCGGTCTGGTTCCTTCCATAGAACACACTACAACGGAGCCTGCTGCATCTAAAGGTCTTCCATTTAACATAACCTGAGAAGGATTTTCCACTTCATATAACCCAGTATCCTTCATCTCAAACACACCTATTTCATTAGTAGAACCAAAACGATTTTTAACACCTCGCAATACCCTGTAAATTGCATTTTTTTCGCCCTCAAAATACAACACGGTATCTACCATATGCTCCAAAGTTCTCGGTCCTGCCACCGTCCCTTCTTTTGTAACATGCCCCACAATAAAAATTGCCACATCAAGCTGCTTGGCAATCCGCATTAGCCGACCTGTTACCTCTCGTACCTGGGACACACTTCCCGCTCCGCTTCCAACTTCCTCTAAATACATAGTCTGGATAGAATCAATAACAACTACTTCCGGCATTACCTTTGTAACAGCCCCTTCAATAGCATCCAGATTTGTCTCGCAAAGCAACAGCATATCCTTTGTAAAACCACCTAATCTCTCCGCCCGTAATTTGATCTGCTGTAGTGATTCCTCACCAGAGGCATACAGTACTTTATGCTCTGCCCCTGTAAGGTTACGGCAAACCTGTAAAAGTAATGTAGACTTACCTATTCCCGGATCTCCACCTACAAGTGTGAGCGATCCTTTTACAATTCCACCTCCCAACACTCTGTCTAATTCTTTCATTCCTGTGCCAATCCGTGTGTCCTCTGAAGTAGTAACATTTAAAATACTGGTAGGCGCCGCAGCTTCTGTTTTGCCAGAATGCTTACCAGCGCCTACCACTAATTTCTCTTCTACAAAGGTATTCCAATTCCTACAGCCGGGACATTGTCCCAGCCACTTCGTGGATTCATAACCACACTCCTGGCAAAAATACATCTGTTTTGCTTTTGCCATTCTCCTATTTCTCCATATCTTATATTTTTTCAATCTTGATTGTAGAAACCTGCCCTACATTCAATTCCACACTTAAATTCAGCTTACCTCCAAGATTTGTCTTAACAGAACCTGCACTGTTACCATCAATCATTGTAACATACTCCTGTCCTGCTTCCAATTCCAATGTAATCTGGGAATCTTCTGTTCCCTCCACTTCAAATTCAACTACATTATCTGCCGCTTTAAATCCGTGTACAGCCGTTCCCGGCACTGACTCATATACAAAAGAACCATTTTTTTCTAATTTGGTAATTTCTTTGAAAGTCTTAACTTTGTATTTATCACCTTTAAAATCAAAACCATCCAGCTTGGTCTTAGAGCTCAACTCATAATTACCAAAACATAATGCTCCATTCTCCTCTTTGATCAGTTCACTAACTACTGCCATTTCTTCATCCTCCTGTATATTCTCGACCACTGGCTTTAGCAAAATTCTATCTGTCATTCTGCTTTATTTATCTTCGCAGCTCCCCAAAAGAAGCCATCCTTTATATTAATAGTATACAATATATGATGTATTTTTTCCAGTAATTTTTTATAAAATTCACAACTATATTTTGCCATCCTTTACTTTTATTGTATACGGCAAATACATCAGACCACCTTAAATTTTATCCCTGTTTTAACAACAGAAATTCGCACAGTCTGTCCGGAAGAAATATTTCCTGCTAAGATTTCCTCAGCCATTTTATCCTCGATTTCATTCTGAATGGCTCTCCGAAGCGGTCTTGCACCATATTTCTTATCATATCCTTTTTCAAAAATATAATTTTTCACAGCCTCTCCATAACGAAGTTCTATTCCAAGCTGCTGTTTTACCCTTACCGCAAAATTACGCAGTAATAAATCAGCTATTTCCTTCACCTCTTCTTTGCTCAGGGCATGGAAGACGATCATATCATCAATACGGTTTAAAAATTCAGGTTTAAACAGTCGTTTTACTTCTTCCATGACACCGTTTTTCATAAACTCATGGTCTTTTTCTTCAGAAGAATCACCAGAAAATCCCAATTTCTTTGGTTCCATAATCCTTGCTGCCCCGGCATTGCTTGTCATGATAATAATTGTATTTTTAAAATCTACTTTTCTTCCTTGTGCATCCGTCACATGACCATCATCTAAAATCTGCAACAACACATTAAAAATATCTACATGTGCTTTTTCGATTTCATCGAATAAAATTACAGAATAAGGATTCTTACGCACCTGTTCACTTAGCTGCCCGCCTTCCTCAAATCCTACATATCCTGGTGGTGAACCTATCATTTTAGACACACTGTGTTTTTCCATATACTCTGACATGTCAACACGAATCAAATTTTTCTCGTTTCCAAACACAGCCTCTGCAAGTGCTTTGGATAACTCTGTCTTACCTACACCTGTCGGTCCTAAAAACAGAAACGAACCTGTCGGTCGTTTGGGATCTTTCAGTCCCACTCTTCCTCTCTTGATTGCTTTTGCAACAGCCTCAACAGCTTCATTCTGCCCTATTACACGCTTATGCAGCTCTTCTTCCAGACGGAGAAGTCTCTTAGATTCTTCTTCCTGCAAACGACTTACTGGAATTTTTGTCCAATCAGAAACAACAGTTGCTATATCTTCCTCATTTAAAACCGGATTTTGCAGACTGATATTGCTCTCTCTCCGTTTTTTCATTTTTTCCAGTTTTTCTTCCAATAATTTGATTGCAAGCTTCGTTTCATGTGCCGATTCCAAATCATTTTCCATAAAGGACTGATCCAGCTCTACATTCAACGCTGTTATTTCCTTTTCAATCTCCTTCATCTGCGGTGTCACTTTAAATATTACCAGTTTCTTCTTTGCAGCAGCCTCGTCCATCAAGTCAATCGCCTTATCAGGAAGAAAACGGTCATTTAAATAACGCACTGCCAGTTTCACACAGGCATTTACCGCCTCATCACTGATTTTCAGACCATGATGATATTCATAGCAGGAACGAAGTCCCTGTAATATGGCAATCGTTTCCTGCTCCGTAGGTTCATGCACAGTAACAGGCTGAAATCTTCGTTCCAAAGCCGCATCCTTTTCAATATATTTACGGTACTCTGCTGTGGTAGTGGCCCCAATCATCTGTATTTCCCCTCTTGAAAGTGCAGGTTTTAAAATATTGGAAGCATCAATAGCTCCTTCTGCACCTCCGGCACCGATAATCGTATGCAATTCATCTACAAATAATATAACATTTCCAACCTGTACCACTTCACCTATCAGCTTCTTGATACGTTCTTCAAATTCACCGCGGTATTTAGAACCTGCTACCATTCCTGACAAATCCAGGGATAGCAGTCTCTTGCCAATCACCGTTTCTGGTACATCTCCTGCAATGATCATTTGTGCCAGGCCTTCTACGATAGCAGTCTTGCCTACACCGGGTTCTCCCACCAGACATGGATTGTTCTTCATTCTCCTGCTTAAAATCTGGACAACTCTCTGCATTTCTTCTGCACGTCCCACAACAGGATCCAATCTCCCCTCTTTCGCCAGTTTTGTAAAGTCTCTGGAATACTGATCTAATGTAGGTGTTGCCGACTTTCCTTTTTTCTCCTTCGCCTTAAGGCTGTTCAACTCATTTTTTGCAGCAGCAGGGTCCAGTCCCATTGCTACCAGTATATCTGCATATAGCTTGGTAACTGTAATATTCATCGCCGTAAGCAAACGAAAGGCAACACTGTCAGGATGCTTGATAATTGCAATCAGCAAATGTTCTGTCCCCACCTGCTTTGCTTTGAATTTCAGAGCCTCCTTATTAGCAAGCTCTAAAATATCCTGACATCTTTTTGAAAACTCAGCTTTATTTGCTAATACTACATTTGTATGCTCCATCATAAGCTGACTGGTTAAATTCTCCAAACGCTCTTCTTCCACACCATTTTTTGTTAAGACAGCAGCAGCAAGACTGTTCTTCTCTTTTACCAGTCCCAAAAGCAGATGTTCACTTCCCACATATTCCTGCGTCAACTGTAGTGCAATTTTCTTTGCATATCGTAAAGCGTTATTGGCGCTCTTCGTATAATTCTGGTTCATTGCATTCTCCAATCCTATTTTATTATTTTTCATTCATATTGAAGGCACAAAGGGACTGTAATCACAGTCCCCTCCTTTGTACTCTTATTATCGGTCATCAATTGCTTTTCCAATATCATTTCTCATATATTTATTTTTAAAATCAATCCATGTTACTGCCTCATATGCATTCGCTCTGGCCTTCACTAAATCAGTACCCTTAGCCGTTACACCAAGAACTCGTCCTCCATTGGTCACAACTTCTCCGTTTTCCAATTTGGTTCCAGCATGGAACACATAATAATCGTCTTTGTCTTCAAAAGCATCCAGCCCCTGAATCGCAAATCCCTTCTCATAAGACACAGGATATCCTTCCGACGCAAGCACGACACACACTGCCGCATTATCTTCAAATTCCAGTTCCACCTCATCTAATCTGCCATCAATACATGCTTCCATGACATCGATAATATCATTTTTCATGCGCGGCAGCACTACCTGTGCTTCCGGATCACCAAATCTGGCATTAAACTCCAATACCTTTGTACCTTTTTCAGTAATCATAAGACCTGTAAACAATACACCCACAAAATCTCTTCCTTCTGCCTTCATTGCAGCCATTGTTTTCTGATATATCTCTTTCTGACAAAAAGCATCGATTTCTTCTGTATAAAAAGGACTTGGAGAAAAAGTTCCCATACCACCGGTATTTAATCCCTGATCTCCATCCTTGGCTCTCTTATGATCCTGGGCCGAAGTCATGGTCTTAATCGTTGTTCCGTCACAAAATGCCAGAACTGATACTTCTCTTCCCGTCATAAATTCTTCAATTACCATTTTGTTGCCTGCATCTCCAAAATGCTTATCCAGCATAATTTCTTTTACACCAGCTTTTGCTTCCTCTAAATCCTTACAGATTAAAACTCCTTTTCCCAAGGCAAGCCCGTCAGCCTTTAATACAATAGGAAACTCTGCTTGTTCCAAATATGCTAGTGCATCATCCGCATTATCAAAATTCTCATAAGCTGCTGTTGGAATTCCATATTTTTTCATTAAATCCTTGGAAAAAGCCTTAGAACCTTCTATGATTGCCGCATTTTTACGAGGTCCGAAAACTCTCATGCCTTCCTTTTCAAAAGCATCCACACAGCCGGCCACCAGTGGATCATCAGGTCCCACAATCGTGAAATCAATCTCTTTTTCTTTTGCAAACGCAACCAATTTATCAAAATCCATAACGGAAATATCTACACATTCTGCCAGCTTGGCTATGCCCGCATTGCCCGGTGCCGCATAAATCTTTGATACCTTTTTACTCTTCGCTACACAGGATGCAATGGCATGTTCTCTTCCGCCGCCTCCGATAATTAAAACTTTCATGTTTATCCTCCTGTTTTATTTCCATTTATCATACTTTTTCATATGTCTATTTCCTGATTACAACCTTACCATCTACCACTACTACTTTATCGTTTGCAATCATATCAATCGCCTGAGGTAACAAAATCCACTCTGCCTGCTCCATTACCCTCTGCTGCAAAATCTTGGGTGTGTCACCTTCCTCCACTACCACCGCCTTTTGCAAAAGAATCGGACCTGTATCTGTACCCTTGTCTACAAAATGTACGGTAGCTCCTGCTACCTTAACACCCCTTTCCAAAGCCGCTTCATGCACCTTCAGACCATAAAATCCCGTTCCACAAAAAGCCGGAATCAGAGAAGGATGGATATTGATAATCTTATTCTCATATTTATCTATCATTTCAGGCGGAATCACCACCAGATAACCTGCCAATACAACCAAATCCACATGCAAAGCATCTACCGTATCTACCAGCGCTTTATTAAAAGCCTCTCTATCCGCATAGTCCTTTGGTGATACTAGGATATCACGTATGCCTGCCTTTTTTGCACGCTCTAATGCATAAGCGCTTTTGTTATTACTGATTACCGCAGTCAGTTCTGTGTTTGTAATTCTCCCTGATTCCACAGCGTCAATAATTGCCTGCAAATTTGTGCCACCGCCGGATACCATAACTGCTACTTTTAGCATAATGTTACTCCTTTATCACCAGCCTCTACCTGTCCCACCAGATAAGCCTCTTCCCCTGCTTCTTTTAATGCTGCTATTGCCTTATCTGCCTCTGAAGCATCAACCGCAAGCATCATGCCAATTCCCATATTATAAGTATTATACATCATTTCCTCTTCCACATTGCCAGTACGTGCCATCAGTCTGAAAATCGCCGGTACTTCATAGGAATCCTTTTTAATCACTGCTCTTACTCCATCTGGCAGCATTCTCGGTATATTCTCATAAAATCCGCCTCCGGTAATGTGAGAACAACCCTTTATCACAATACCCGCTTCTTTTACACTTCTAAGTGCCTTTACATATATCTTGGTAGGAGCGAGCAATGCTTCTCCCAATGTTTTACCCAGTTCATCATAATGTGTTTCAAGAGATTCTTTTGTCATATCAAATATCTTTCTGACCAGAGAAAATCCGTTGCTGTGAACACCGCTGGATGCAATCCCTATCAATGCATCTCCTGCTTTAATGCTCTGTCCGGTAATCAAATCCTTTTGATCTACTATCCCTACTGCAAATCCTGCCAGATCATATTCATCTTCAGGATAAAAACCTGGCATTTCCGCAGTCTCGCCACCAATCAATGCTGCATCTGACTGGGCACAGCCGTCTGCCACACCACTTACGATGGTTGCAATCTTCTCCGGAAAATTCTTACCGCATGCAATATAATCTAAAAAGAATAATGGTTCACCTCCTGCACAGGCAATATCATTCACACACATTGCCACACAGTCAATACCGATCGTATCATGCTTATCCATAATAAAAGCAAGCTTAAGTTTTGTTCCTACTCCATCAGTTCCTGATACTAAAGTAGGATGCTCCATATTTTTAAACTTATCAAGAGAAAATGCTCCGGAAAAACCACCAATATTTGTCAGTACTTCTTCCCGCATTGTTTTTTTAATATGTTCCTTCATAAGTTCCACTGATTTATAACCTGCCTCAATATCAACTCCGGCATTCTTGTAATCCATTGTTCTTATCCTCCTAAAAAATATAATGGCACTATGTAAAATGAAAACTCTTTAGTCTCCTAATGTAAAACACTTTATGATTCCAAAGTTTTTACATACGCATACATAACGCCATTATAATAAAAATCCATATTTTTGTAAAGTAGAAGTCAATCTTTCCTATAAATTACTTTATTATTACTCAATGATTTCTTCTAAAAACTCTTTGAAATTCCTTCTTGCCCCTTCTATGATACTGTCCTCTCTCGTGTCCAGTGCCTTTTCAAACTCACGCAAAGCATATTCAATCTGCATGCGTTCCTTGCCGATGCTTTCTTCATAAAGGCGTTCTCCCCGAAGCAGCAATAATTTATTCTCTTCCTTATCCCTTGGATGGATTTTGAGGTAAGACAAAGCTTCCATCCTTTCCTTAACCTCTTCCTCTGTCATATCTGTTGCATTTGTCCTGATAATCTGCTTGGTAATCTCACCAGTAGAAACCACCTTAATTTCCACCTCAAGAATAGAATTCACATCATAAGTATAAGTTACATCCACTGCTTCCTTTCCCGCCTCTGCTTTAGGAACACGAATGTGGATTTCTCCTAACATTACATTATTAGAAGCAAACCTGCTCTCTCCCTGCAATACCTTGCATCTTATCTGTGTCTGGTTATCATTTACTGTGTATAACCGTTCAGTGCGGCTTGCAGGAATCGTTGTATTTCTCTCGATGATCGGACAAAAATGTCCGTCTTCAAATCTTCCGTTATCTTTTTCCAGAACAACCTCAGTTCCCAAGGTAAATGGACATACATCCGTTAGAATAACCTCCCTGATGCTGTCCTTTCTTTCTTTCATGGCTCCCTGCACTGCTGCACCTAATGCAACTGCCTCATCCGGATTAATGGATGTGTCCGGCAGGTTGTGGAACAGCTTGCCTACAAACTTCCGGATAAAAGATAGCTTCGTTGCTCCGCCCACTAACACAACCCTGTCAATGTCCTTAAGCCGTACATTGGCATCAGATAAACTTCTTTTAATCGGCTGTCTTATCTTATCCAGTAATTCATCGCACTTTGCCTCATACTCATCAACGGATAATTCCATTTCGTATGTCTGCCCCCCTAGTTTACATAACATTCCAGATGTCCTGTTATCTGAAAATCCCAGCTTACAGTTCTCTGCCTGTTTAGTAATATGGCGTAACTCTTTTTCCGTAAGAGCATCCTTGTCGATCTCAGCATGCTTATCAAAAAAAATCTGTTCAATGATTCTGGTAAAATCTTCACCACCCAAAAAATTATCCCCAGCAACGGCACGTACCTCAATGATAGAATCAAACAGCTCCAATATAGATACATCAAAAGTTCCACCACCCAGATCAAACACCAAAAATTTACCATTCTCACGGTTCTGATATAATCCGTATGCAATCGCTGCCGCTGTAGGCTCACTGATAATACGTTCCACTTTAAGGCCTGCCAGTTCTCCCGCACGCTTCGTTGCTTTTCTTCTCTCGTCATTAAAATAAGCAGGAACACTGATGACCGCTTCCGTAACTTCTTCCTGTAAAAAGCACTCCGCATCTTCTTTTAGTGTTTTTAACACAAGAGCTGACAGTTCTTCAGGAAGAAATTTCTTCCCGGAAAGTTCATATGTCTTCTCACTGCCCATACTTCTCTTAAACACCGCAGCCGAACTCTCCGGATGCAGCAGCATACGTTCCTTCGCAGTCTCTCCGATATACACTTGTCCCTCTTCATCTACACTGACAACAGAAGGGGTTAAATGTTTCCCTAAGCGATTGGGAATAATCTTTGGTCCTTCTTCCGTATAATAAGCCGCCAGACTGTTCGTTGTACCTAAATCAATTCCAATAATCATCTTGCATCCTCAATCCTTTATGTCTGAATTTCTTTCGAATGGCTTTCTGCCATCTTTTTATTCCTTACATATGAACTTACTATAACACAAAACCATGAAAATTACAAATCAAGTATCCGCGGTGAGGGATGAACAATGGTCTATTCCTATTTATAATTTTTCCAGATGGTGTTTTGCACACGGATAATATCCCTTGATCTGTATTGCTTTTTCATACAGCTTTTTTGCCTCTTCTTTCTTACCCTCTAACTCCGCAATCAATCCCATGCCAAAATAATATTCAAAACAGTCGCAGGTTTCGCACATAACACAAAGCTTACAATCCGGAATCTGTTCCAGATAACGGCGGGCTTTTTCCAGATCCCTGACACAAATGGAAATAATCGCAAGATCATAAAGTCTGGATGGACGATATCTCAAATCCGCTAACCACTCTTCCTCACTATCATACTCTTTTTGCAACTCTTCCATATACATTTTAGCATATTTTTCAATAGCATCCTTTTCCTTTTTATCAAAATCATGATAAACGCTGGAATCGAAATAAACAGTGGTATATGTAAAATATATCTGTTTCCATTTTCTTATATTTTCTTCCGTATAGTCACAAAATCTTACAGCATCATCTAAAATCATCTCTGCATACCGGTAATTTCCGGTATCCCGATAAAATTCCGCCGCTTTAATACATGCTTTCACCGATTTATTCTTCATAAAATAAGATTTCTTCACACCGATAGACATCTGGTAATAATCTACTGCTTTTTCTTCATCCCCTGCCTGATGATAGACCTCTGCAATATTCCCATACAATTCATACAGTCTTTCATTTTCCTGTGTCAGCGCAGCACTCATATAAAACTTCATCTTATCAGAAAGTTTTTTTTGTTTCATATCAGCCTTTAAACGATCTATCATCTTCTGATAAATCCGGATTGCCTGTTCGTAATCTCCTTTCATGGCATAAATCTTTGCAATTTCCTCTCTCCACCTGTCTGTATTAGGATGGATTCTTAGTGCTTCCTTGTAAGCACGAATTGCTTTATCATATTCTTTTTTCAATATATAGCATTCTGCCAGATTCAAATATGGAAGATGATCCTTATCAGGGTCTAAAGCAACCGCCTGTTCCAATGGCGTTACCGCCTCTTCCACCCGTCTTAATTTTAACAGTGCACATCCCAGATTATTATAAGCATAGTATGCCTCCGGATCCAGTTCTATTGCTACTTTACAATCCTCTACTGCCTTTTGAAGTTCATATAGATCAATATAAAGATTTCCCCGCTCTACATATCCTTCCGCAGCTTCACTCACTTCAATATATCTGGTTGCATACAAAATACCTTTCCGACATTTCTCCAAATCGTCTTCCCGATTGCTCATATAGCTATACACATACATCAATCTGCGAAGTGCCGGAGCAAATTCCTGGTCTATCTCCAACACCCGCTGATAGCAGTCAATAGATTCCTTCAGTTTCCCACAACGTTCAAGACAATTTCCAAGCTTTACCCATGTATAAAGATTGTCAGGATCAAGTTTTACCAGTCTGTTGCATATCTCCAATGCCTCTTTTTCACGTTTCTCCCTGCTTAATACATCCACTTTCATATTGAGCATTTTCAGATTTTCCGGATTTTCTTTCAGGTACTGGTCAATAACAGAAAGTGCTTTTTCCGGATTTTCCATATCCCAGTGTAATGCTGCTATCTCCTTTTCCAGCATTGCCAGATCTTCAATATCTGTCACCTCTCCATCCTTATAACTCTCTATCTTTTTTTTCAATTTCAAAATATCGTTTAATGCTTGTTGCAGGTTCTCACCTGAAAATTCCTTATAATGATAACTGCGGATACGGCACAGTTCCAGACTGTCACTGTCAAGTCCTGCCTCCTTTGCAGCCTTAATGATATTTTCCACATCATCATACTGTTCAAATGCATAAAAAACTTCTGCCGCTAATATATAAGGCTGTGCATATCCCGGATAAATTTCCGTACATATAAAGTAATCATCAATCACTCCTTTTGCATCTTTCAATTCATAACTTGCCTTCTGCCTATGTACATATGCCGGAAAAAAACCTCTATCCTTTTCAATAATTTCATTACACATTTCAATGCACTTTTCAAACTCCTCTGTCACCAGATAGAATCTTGCCAGCTGTTCCATATAAGAGAGTTTGACCAATATATTGGTCTCCTCTGAAATTGCTTTTTCAATGTAAAATGCGGCATTTGTAAATTCCGACTTGTCCCTCTCCTCTTCCTTTTTTTGATATTCCAGCTCCCAGATACAGACTCCCACCGAAAAATGTGCCAATGATAGACGATTCTTTCTTTTCTGCATTTCTTTTGTGTCATCATCATCTGTCTTTTCAATCAGATCAACCCATTTCTTTGTTAAAGGATATGCTCTTTCATAATTCTCATTTGCAAGGTAAAGCCGGCATCTTAGATTAATATAATCATAATCCTCTCCTTCCCCCAAGTTATCCAGCAAAGAAATTCCTTTTTCAAATTCCTTTTGCTGATAATAGCACCAGCCCAATTTGAAGCAAGTCTCCCTGTCCATGTTATCTTTTAACTTTTCCTCATAATCCTTAATCAGTGAAATATTGACTTTTTCAAGAAGTGCAAGACAATCTGGGTCCTGTACCCTGTCCTCCAGAATATCTTCTATCTGTTCTTTTGCTCCTTCCGCATCTCCTTCCAGAAAAACACAATTTGCCTTTCCAAGCATGGCACTATAATTATTCGGAGAAGCTTCTATCAATGCTTCATATATTTCTTTTGCCTTACTGATTTCTTTATTTCCCACCAATGTTTCAGCATAAATACGTTCAATATATGGATTGTCCGAATACTCAAAATCCAGCTCCTCCATAATCGAAAGTGCTTCCTTTGCACACTCTCCTCCTTCTTTTTCCTGTTTGATCAATAAATATCTGGCTTCCTCTACCTTGGTAAACGGATGTGTCACATCAAATCGGGAAAGTTCATTTAAAAGTGTCCGCAGTCTTTTTAAATCTTTTTCGTCTGCTGCATTCTTCACTTCATAAAGCTTACTGATATAATCATCAACCTGAGAATTCGTTTCTCCATCAAACAGATCGAAATCAATAAAATTAGAACTGGTAATCTGCCATTTTACATAGTCCAGGTAATTTTCTGGAAATTTTTCCTTTAGCAGGGCATAGTTATCCATATAACCAAAACGTTTATCAACAAGCTTCCAGATATTTTGAGGCATATAAACATGAGACATAAAATATACCAAAAGCTTTTCGGCCGCTTCCAGTTCCGTGTCCAAATCATCACAGACTGGATCATGCAATAAAGCATCCCACTTACTTTCATCGCATCTAGTCTTCACATTCTGATAGATGACATCAATACGGTCTATCCATATATCAACCTCATTCTTTTTCCCTTTATGACTCTTCTCCTCATTTTCTGTCCTACTATAAGCATCTTCTGCTCCATCCCGATTTGCATATTCCAACGCTTCTTCATAAGCGTGCCTTAACTCTTTAAAACCTTCTTCATCATCCTCCGGATTAACATACCGTAATTTATCGCGGTAAGCTGTTCTGATCGCCTCCTCATCTTTTGTCTGCTCAATCCCTAATATTTTCCAAATCATGCAATTACTCCTCCTAAATAATATATATTAAACCAGTAACCCATTTCTTTTCTCTCATATAAGATTATTTATATAATAACATAAAAAGATGTTGGCGCAACATAAAACTCTTGATTTTTCACTAAAAATCTACTATGCTAGACAGGAGTTAAAATGCTTATTGGCATCAAAAAATTAAATTGTGAGGTATATAGAATGAGTGCAAATGAAATGAAACCCATCAAAGAAGGTAAAGTACGTGAAATCTATGACAATGGCGACAGCCTGATTATGGTTGCAACCGACCGCATCAGCTGCTTTGACGTAATTTTAAAAAATATTATTCATAAAAAAGGAACCGTACTTACGCAGATGTCAAAATTCTGGTTTGACATGACCTCTGACATTCTGCCTAACCACATGATTTCCGCAGATGTAAAAGATATGCCGGAATTTTTTAGACAACCACAGTTTGACGGTAACAGTATGATGTGTAAAAAACTACGTATGCTTCCCATTGAATGTATTGTCCGTGGCTATATTACCGGAAGCGGCTGGACAAGCTATCAGAAAAATGGCACAGTATGCGGCATTACCCTGCCGGAAGGTCTGAAAGAGTCTGACAAATTACCTGAGCCAATCTACACTCCATCCACCAAAGCGGAAATTGGCGATCATGATGAAAATATTTCTTTTGAACAGAGCGTGGAGCATCTCGAGAAAGAATTTCCGGGAAAAGGAGCAGAATATGCCGCAAAGCTCCGGGATTATACCATTGCCTTATATAAAAAATGTGCCGATTATGCTTTGACCAAGGGTATTATCATTGCTGATACCAAGTTTGAATTCGGTTTAGATGAAGAAGGTAATATTGTATTAGGTGATGAAATGCTCACTCCCGACAGTTCCCGTTTCTGGCCGGCAGACGGCTACGAATCCGGTCATGGTCAGCCTTCTTTTGATAAACAATTTGCACGTGACTGGTTAAAGGACAACGAAGGAAACCACGATTGGGAACTTCCTGAAGATATTGCACAAAAAACCATCGATATCTATTTAGAAGGATATGAAATGCTCACCGGCAAAAAACTTGAAGCATAACTTTCTTCTTGATAAAAATCCGGCTGGCATAAGGGAATGAGGTGCCCCCCAATCGTTAGATTTTGGTCTAACTTTTGGGGGCACCTCAGAAATCCCTGTATGCCAGCCTATTTTTTTATTACCCGAATTTTGCAATCACTTCTTCATTTGCTTTCATGGCAGCCTCTTCCATATCCTTACGCTCTGCCATCAGCTGTTTCTTTATCTCCTCATGCTTTACTGCCATAATCTGAAGTGCAAGATATGCTGCATTCTTACTTCCATTAATGGCAACTGTAGCAACCGGAATTCCCGGTGGCATCTGCACAATAGATAACAGGGCATCCATTCCCTCTAGATTAGAACCGGAAATTGGTACTCCGATAACTGGTAATACTGTCTGGGAAGCCACGACTCCCGGCAAAGCAGCGGCCATTCCGGCAGCAGCAATAATGACTTCCGTCCCATTCTCATTCGTCTCCTCGATAAATCGTGAAAGCCCTTCATGTGCTCTATGTGCAGACAAACATCTGACATTTACTTCTACACCATACTTTTTTAAAACTTCTACAGCAGGTTCCACCTTGGAAAGGTCACTGGTAGATCCCATAATAATCGCAGTTTTCATAATCCCACCCTTTCTTATACAAAAATTCGGTATTATATTTAAATCCTCTTAGTCTTAAAAGAAAATCCCGTCACCTGCAAATGCTGGAGACGGGATAGTCATTCTATTCTGTCGTTCTCACAACCAGATTCTACTTATCATTAATTGCAGCCTGTGCAGCAGCTAATCTTGCGATAGGTACACGGAACGGAGAACATGATACATAATTAAGACCTACCTTATGGCAGAACTCGATAGAAGATGGATCTCCACCATGCTCACCACAGATACCTAACTTGATGTCGGGACGAGTCTTACGACCCTTCTCAGCAGCCATCTGTACTAACTGACCAACACCTGTCTGATCAAGACGAGCAAATGGATCTGACTCATAAATCTTTGCCTGATAGTAAGAATCTAAGAACTTACCAGCATCATCACGAGAGAATCCGAAAGTCATCTGTGTCAGATCATTAGTACCAAATGAGAAGTACTCAGCTTCTTCTGCAATTGCGTCAGCTGTAAGAGCAGCACGCGGAATCTCAATCATAGTACCAATATGATATTCAATATCGGAATTCTTTTCTTTCTTAACCTGCTCAGCAACTTCTACTACTACATCCTTAACATACTTAAGCTCTTTCTTCTCGCCTACTAACGGAATCATGATTTCAGGAACAATATCATAACCCTTTTCATTCTTAACTTCAATTGCAGCTTCCATAACAGCTCTTGTCTGCATCTTAGCAATTTCCGGATACGTTACAGCAAGACGGCATCCACGATGACCCATCATTGGGTTAAACTCATGAAGAGCATCACACTTAGCCTTAACTTCATCAACAGTAAGTCCCATATCATCAGCTAATGCCTTGATATCTTCCTCTTCAGTAGGAACGAACTCATGAAGCGGTGGATCCAGATAACGAACATTCATCGGCTTTCCTTCCAAAGTCTCAAACATAGCCTTGAAATCTGCCTTCTGGAACTCTCCGATTGCTTTTAACGCTTCTTCTCTCTGCTCTACAGTATCAGAAAGAATCATACGACGGAACTTAGGAATTCTGTCCTCACCAAAGAACATATGCTCTGTACGGCAAAGACCGATACCCTCAGCACCTAATTCAACAGCCTTAGCTGTATCAGCAGGAGTATCCGCATTGGTACGAACGATCAGCTTTCTATACTTATCTGCCCATGCCATAACACGACCAAAATCACCACCAATAGATGGCTCAACAGTCTTGATATCACCCTTATAAATCTTACCTGTTGTTCCATCAAGTGAAATATAATCTCCTTCATGGAATGTGTATCCACCTAACTCGAAGTATTTCTCCTCCTCGTTAATCTTGATATCACCACAACCAGATACACAACATGTACCCATACCACGAGCAACTACGGCTGCATGTGATGTCATACCACCACGAACAGTCAGAATACCCTGTGAAGCATGCATACCTTCAATATCCTCTGGAGATGTCTCAAGACGAACCAAAATACATCTCTCTCCACGTCCACCTGTACCAGCTTCCTTTGCATCATCTGCTGTAAAGTATACCTTACCAGCAGCAGCACCCGGAGAAGCAGGAAGTGCCGAACCAATCACCTCACCAGCTTTCAATGCATCTGCATCAAATGTAGGGTGAAGAAGCTGATCAAGAGACTTTGCCTCAATACGAAGAACTGCCTCTTCCTCTGTAATCTGACCCTCATCAACCAAATCACAGGCAATCTTGATAGCAGCCGGAGCTGTTCTCTTACCATTACGTGTCTGTAAGAAGTATAATTTGCCCTCTTCAATCGTAAACTCCATATCCTGCATATCATGGAAATGGTTCTCAAGTTTCATAGCTAATTCCATAAACTGCTTATAACAGTCTGGTAAATCTTTCTCTAACTGGGAAATCGGCTGTGGTGTACGAACACCTGCAACTACGTCCTCACCCTGTGCATTAATCAGGTATTCACCAAAAATACCCTTTGCACCGGTAGATGGATTACGTGTAAATGCAACACCTGTACCAGATGTCTCACCCTTATTACCAAATACCATTGTCTGTACATTAACAGCTGTTCCCCAATCGCCAGGGATATCATTCATACGTCTGTAAACGATAGCACGTGGATTATCCCATGAACGGAATACAGCTTTAACAGCTCCCATCAGCTGATCCTTTGGATCCTGAGGGAAATCCTCACCATTCATAGCATCTTTATAAATTGCCTTGAACTGCTCTGCTAATTCCTTCAAGTCTTCAGCAGTTAACTCTGTATCAAAAGTAACTCCTTTAGCTTCCTTCATCTCATCAATCTTCTTCTCGAAAAATGACTTTGGAACCTCCATAACTACATCGGAATACATCTGGATAAATCTTCTGTAAGAATCATAAGCAAATCTAGGATTACCAGTCTTCTTTGCAAAACCTTCTACTGCAACATCATTAAGACCCAGATTAAGAATCGTATCCATCATTCCAGGCATAGATGCACGGGCACCTGAACGAACAGATACCAATAAAGGATCTTCTGTATCACCGAACTTCTTACCATTGTGCTCCTCTAACCATGCTAAAGCGTCAAAAATCTGCTTCTGAATCTCTTCTGAAATTTGTTTGCCCTGATTATAATAATCTGTACAAGCCTCTGTCGTTACTGTAAATCCCTGTGGAATAGGCATGCCTAAGCCAGTCATCTCAGCTAAGTTACATCCCTTACCGCCAAGAAGGTTTCTCATTGATGCGTCGCCTTCTTTAAACAAATATACCCATTTGTTTGCCATTTGTTTCATACCTCCTAAGTGTTTGATAATTGTACCAGGACAAATTCAATAACCTGTCCACAGTCTGTTTATTATTATAGCATAAAATGGAAAAAATACAAAAGATTTTTTTATGTTTTTGGATTTTTTATTTCGCAGGAAAATCCTGCCAGAATTTTTCACAGAAAAAGCTGCCGGATAAATATCCGACAGCTTACTAATCACACTTTTTAATTAATAATACGAACCGCTTTATCAATCGGTGAATAATCATAATTGGAAATCTTAATACCAGTTGCAGCAGTACTTGCATGAACCACTTCTCCACCACCGATGTAAATTGCTACATGTCCAAATCCATGATAGAAAAGTAAGTCGCCTGGTTGCAAATTCTTCACACTTACCTTTGTTCCGTCATTTGCCTGAGATGCAGCAGTCCTAGATAAAGAATATCCAAAATGCTTATATACCGACTGTACAAATCCTGAACAATCCGCACCTTCTGTCAAACTCGTACCACCATATTTATATGGATAGCCAACAAACTGAACTGCATAATCTGCAACAGCCTGTCCACTGGCACTAGCAGAATCCTGTTTTACTGTTTCAGTGGAAGAACTCTCGTCTTTCACTACCACATCTGTTGAATTAACCGTTTCTTTTTTAGGTGCCTCTGTAGCTGGTGCCTGCGTTGTTGGTGCTTCTGTAGTAGGTGCCTGTGTCGATGGTGCTTCCGTAGCTGGTGCCTGTGTTGAAGCTTCCTCGGCTGCCTGATTCTCAGCTTCCTGTGCAGCAGCTTCTGCCGCTAATGCTGCTTCTTCCTCTTCTATTGTAACAGCTGTCTCGTATACATAATCCACATATACATAATCACTTGCTACATATCCAACCTTTTCATCAGTAACAGCCACTTTAACCCAGCCATTATCCTGACCAAGAATTGTAAATGCATCTCCTTCATCAGAAAGTGAAAGAACCTCACTGTCTGTAGAATCTTCTGCACGGACATTTAAAGTCTCAGCTTTTACTTTTGCAATCTGGTCACAATTGTTCGCTATGTACTCCTCTGCTGCACTGCCAAATAGCAAATAATCATTATTAACATATCCATAAGCATTGCCGGAAGAAACCAATGACCACTGATCACCTTTCTCAACAATATTTCCTACATTACCATTATAGAATTTTCCAACAACCGCTGCATCTTCTGAAGCCTCTGAACGAATATTAAGATAACTGTCAATATTTGCAACTACCTGATTGCTTTCAACCTTAGCTTCTTTTGTCTCGATTACAGGAGTCTCTTCCTCTACAACCGGTGTTGCTTCTTCAGTTGGCTGTTCCGGTTGCTCTGTAACCTGTGCTACTTCTTTAACGGCAGAACCCTTTGCCAGCTCTTTCACATCTACTGCACTATTCTCAATTGCTTTGCTGATGATAGCCGGTGCTTTACTTACCTGTTCCTTTACACTTGATGTATACGAAGTTCCGCCTAACATAAGTGATAATGCTGCTACTGCTAACATAGAACCTCTAACAATATTTCTCTTCATAATTTACCTCTTTTTTATTGTGTGTTTAATTGTTACAAAATTGTTACAAATCCACTAACATGGTTATGATAACAAAGGTTTTCCCTTATGTCAACCATAAAATGCACTTTTTCTTTAAATTTATTAAATTTTTTTAATATTATTGTCAATTTATGCATATAAATTATGTTAACTCTGCATTTTTCTTCTTCAAATCTCTTTCGGAAATTTTGCGTTTTCCTGATTATCTTTAATATATTTCATTCGTTTTCTTAAGTCATATATATAATACCTGTCTCATTGCCCATAAAATCTGACACTGCTGTCAGAGGCATGGTACTAATGTATTAACGCATTGACATTCAATATTAGCAATCGCAGACTTTTATAATAATTATTGGATATTTTATTGCATTTTTCCCATTCATTTTGTATAATGTCTATATTATACGTGAACTTTCACAATTCAGATTATCATAGCGGGAAAGGATGAATACATAATTATGGATATCAGGGATTTTTTAGACATTAAGCAGCTGGAGGAGCTCATGCAGGACTGGTCCGATTCCACAGGACTTGCTGCCATTGCAGTAGATGCAAACGGAGAATATATTACAAAAGAAATTAATTTTTCAGACTTTTGTATTAAGTATACCAGAGGGAGTGACGAGGGATTACGCCGGTGCCAGAAGTGTGATGCTGAATGCTCTGGTACCTATTACTGTCATGCCGGATTAATGGATTTCAGCCGGGATATTATCGTTAACGGACAAAAGGTTGGTGCTATTATTGGTGGACAGGTTCTCCCCTGTGAACCGGACGATGACAAGTTCCGTAAAATTGCAGCAGAACTCGGTATAGAGCCTGAAGAATACTTAGAAGCTCTTCACAATGTACCTGTTCGTTCAGAAAAATCAATTAAAACTTCTGCCAAACTTCTTGGCGATGTTGTAAATATGCTTGCAAATGCAAGTTTTCAAAATCGAAAGGATATCGGTAAATTCGATAAAATGGACGAGGACATTGAACGTGCTGCCAATCTGATTCAGGAAATCAACGAAAAATCATATCAGCTTGATAAGATTGAAAGCAAACAGAATATTCTTTCCCTGAATGCTTCTATCGAAGCTGCAAGAGCCGGTGAATTTGGTCGTGGCTTTGCAGTTGTAGCTGCTGAAGTCGGTAAACTGGCTGTCAATTCAGGTGAAATTAATAAATCTATCAAACAGTCGCTAAAAGAGCTTACTGTAACTATTAAGGAGTTAGAAGCTTTAAAATAATCTGTTTTAAGATAAAAATCATTATCGATTTTCACTATCACATGAAAGAATGGGGCTGCCGTATTACGGCAGCCCCATTCTTTCATAACTATCCAGATAAACATTCTGTTTAGTACTCAAATTTCTTTTCAAAGTACTCTTTTAAATCTTCTATCTTAATTCTCTCCTGCTCCATGGTATCACGATCGCGTACCGTTACCGCACCATCTTCTTCGGATTCAAAATCATATGTCACACAAAACGGAGTTCCGATTTCGTCCTGTCTTCTATAACGTTTTCCAATATTTCCGCGTTCATCAAATTCACAATTATAATACTTGGAAAGCTCTGTAAAAATCTTCTGAGCCCCTTCGTTTAATTTCTTGGATAACGGAAGTACACCTATCTTAACTGGTGCAAGTGCCGGATGAAAATGCAGTACTGTCCTCACATCTCCACCCTCTAATTCCTCTTCATCATATGCAGAACACAGAAAAGCCAATGTCACACGGTCTGCACCGAGGGACGGTTCAATTACGTATGGAATATATTTCGTCTTCTTCTCATCATCAAAATAGTCCATCGGCTCACCGGAAGTATTCTGATGCTGTGTCAGATCATAGTCTGTACGGTCTGCGATTCCCCATAACTCGCCCCAGCCAAACGGGAACAGGTATTCAATATCTGTCGTCGCTTTGCTATAAAATGATAATTCTTCTTTATCATGATCTCTATATCTTGTCTCCTCCGTATTCATTCCTAAATCCTTCAACCAGTCAATACAGAACTGTTTCCAGTATGCAAACCATTCCAAATCTGTATCCGGTTCACAGAAAAATTCTAACTCCATCTGCTCAAACTCTCTGGTTCGGAAAGTAAAGTTACCCGGTGTAATCTCATTTCGGAAAGACTTTCCAATCTGCCCAATACCAAACGGTATCTTTTTCCTGGAAGTTCTCTGCACATTCTTAAAATTCACAAAAATACCCTGTGCCGTTTCCGGTCTTAAATAAATTGTATTCTTTGCATCTTCCGTAACTCCCTGGAATGTCTTGAACATCAGATTGAACTCCCGGATATCCGTAAAATTTTTCTTACCACAGGTAGGACAACAAATATCATTTTTTCCAATATAATCTGCCATTTCCTCATGTGACCATGCGTCAACAGAACCCTCAATGGTAATTCCTTTATCTGCCATATAATCTTCAATAATCTTGTCTGCACGGAATCTCTCGTGACATTCCTTACAGTCCATCAAAGGATCTGAAAAGCTTCCTAAATGCCCGGAAGCCACCCACGTCTGCGGATTCATTAAAATCGCACAATCTACTCCTACATTATATGGATTTTCCTGAATGAATTTCTTCCACCATGCCTTTTTCACATTGTTCTTAAGTTCAACGCCAAGATTTCCATAATCCCATGTATTTGCAAGCCCTCCATAAATCTCGGAACCCGGATATACAAAGCCCCTCGCTTTTGCTAATGCTACAATCTTTTCCATTGTCTTTTCCATTGTCATGCCCTACCTTTTCATAATCTTTATTTATAAATAATAATTGCATCTTCTTCCCCTGAAGTAACCGCTACACCGTCTTTAACAGATACTTCATTATTATGATAAAGAATTTCCCCTTTCACAACCACATCGGCAGCCGCTGGAAAAATCAATACTTTTGCCTTTTCGGTATTCTCCATATCATCTGCTTTTATTTCTTTCCCCTCTGCTGAAATAAATGTCCCTTTTAACTCTGATTCTTTCACGTCGGAAAAATCAGACAGCGTGCATTCCAGTAAATTAAAACCATTATAGCTTTCCATATCTTTGTAATAAAGAACCAGTTTCACCTTGCTCATATCCTCAGTTTCGATCGCTTTATTCTTAATCATCTTTTTCCCATATTCACTATTGTATGTGTCAATCTGTTCCTCAATATAAGCTGTCAAATCCTCTGCCTTTACGGAAGAATCCTTAAAATCCTCTACCGAAATCTCTACCAGAGAACCATTTTTCTTCACCACTAATGTATTTTTATCATATTCTTTTACATAGTTTGTGCAACCTGAAAGTATACCGGCTGCCAAAATCACTACCATTACCAACTGAATCTTTTTCATCATATGCTTTACGCCACCTTCATTTGATATTTTATCTGTTATTTCAACTTTTTCATTTTACAAGAGAATACATAATATTTCAAGACAAAGACGCAAGAATTTCCAAAGAGTTAAATTTTTTCGCTATATGCTGGTCAAAATACTGTTCAATCACATAACCTATTTCCTCTAAAACAGCTTCTTTTACCCTGAATGTATATAACTTATCAAGGGAAGCACTTAAAATATATTGAATCGTATAAATTGCAGATTCCGTCAGATAAGTTGCTCCCTGTGTTTTCTTTGCACAATCCCCGCAAAGAAGCCCGTTCCCCGGCAGATAAAAAGCTGACAGCTTTTCACTTTTACAATGCACACAGGTAAACGCTGCCATCGCCTCACCATCAAACGCCAGTACTTTTAATTCAAAAATCCTCCGTATCAGTCTGTTAGGAATATCTGGTTTTACCAATGCTTTCAAGGTGATATAAAGCAGGTTTAACACATTAACATCCCCTACTCCTTCCACGCAAAGATATTCCAGTATATCACAGAAATACGTCCCATAACAAATTCTATCTATATCATTTTTTACTTCCGGAAAATAATCCTTTATCTCACCACCGATCAACCGGTATGCATCATACCCCTCTAACAGGGAAAACGTTCCGAAATTAAAGGGTTCGCTGATTCCAAGATAGGAACTGCTGGGTTTTCTGGCACCCTTTGCAAAGGCGGTAATTTTTCCCCTCTCCTTTGTAAGGATCACCAGCCGTTTGTCATAATCTCCCACCACAGTACTGCTAAGCACCATACCTGTGAGTTCTATTTTATCTCTCATGCATACTGCCCTCCCAATCCGCAGCTATTTTACAAAGCAAAATTTACTGCCTCTATCCTCAAAGCAGATTCTAATAGTCCGTATCCTGATATCCATAATTCTTGAGTAAAAATTCACTGTCCCTCCAGTCTTTTTTCACCTTTACCCAAAGCTTTAGATTAACTTTTGTATCCAGCAGATTTTCCATATCTATTCTTGCATTCGTCCCAATCTTTTTTAACATAGCTCCCTGTTTTCCGATTATAATTCCTTTATGGGAATCCCTTTCACAGATAATGGTTGCATCAATATCCACGATATTTCCCTGCTCCCGGTCTTTCATCCGGTCGATTACTACAGCAATCCCATGGGGTACTTCTTTATCCAGACACCGCAACGCTTTCTCCCTTATCATTTCTGCCACAATTGCCCGTTCAGGCTGGTCTGTTATGGTATCTGCATCATAATACTGCGGTCCTTCTTCCAGATACTCAAAAATAGTGTCCAAAAGCTCTCCTGTATTCCTGTTTCTCAAAGCCGATACCGGAACAATTTCCTTAAAATCATAAACTTCTTTATATGTATCAATAGCTTTAAAAACCTCTTCTTCCCCAACAGTATCCGTCTTATTGATCACCAGGATTACCGGTGTATGTACATTTTTCAGCCTGTCGATGATATAGCGTTCACCAGCCCCGATAAAAGTCGTCGGCTCCACCAGCCACAAAATTACATCTACCTCTTTTAAAGTTTTTTCCGCCGCATTCAGCATATATTCTCCCAGCCTGTTTTTTGCCCGATTAATACCCGGAGTATCCAAAAAGACTATCTGTCCTTTTTCTCCTGTATATACCGTCTGAATCCGATTTCTGGTAGTTTGCGCCTTATTACTGGTTATTGCAATTTTTTGTCCGATCAAATGGTTCATCAGTGTGGATTTCCCCACATTGGGTCTTCCGATAATTGTCACAAACCCTGACTTAAATTGTTCCATATTTACTCCTTTTTGTTTTATTCCTTATGTTTTTCAGAATTTCCATCATCATTGTCCGAAGACTTTCTCTGTACAAACAGGTTTATCCTTTTTCCTCTACCCTGTTGTTCTACTTCGGACTGTGTCGCTTTTGCCGCCTCTCTTTTTCGCCTGCATCTTACGATAAAACAAATAATACTTCCCAGTATCAGTAGTATAACTGCCCATTCCACTAAATAGGGGATCATAACAAGCAGACAGACTAAAAATTCTTCAGCATCATTTTTGACTTCCCTGAAAGAACTGCGAAATCCAGTAGAAATCTTTGAAAAAACGGATTTGTCATCTATTTCTACCGTATACTCCACTTCCTCCAGATTGATATTGGCTGTACTATAAAAAATCAGGTCATCCTAACGATTTTTTGGGGACTGGTAATTTTCTAATTCATATCTGACTTCCGTTAAACGCTCCTCCAGTTTAAAAATATTTTCCAGAGTGTCTGCTTTTTCCAATAAAGCATTCAGCCTTTCCTGCTCATTTTTCAGGGATGCGATCCTGCTTTCCGTATCCGTATATTGTAGTGTCACATCCTCTGCCGATTCTGACTGGCTGGTCACAGTTCCAAGAGCTCCCAGCCGGCTTGTAAATTCATCACTGGCTTCGGCCGGTACCTTGCAGTCAGGCTAAGCGTATGCAGTTCTGTTCCTGTCATTTCAGAAGAAGAAACATATCCTCCGTACTGTACAATCTGTTCCTTCAAATAGCTATGGGAATCATCAAATGTTTCAGTCTCATAATTAAAATGATACCTCTTGATAATCTTTGCCCTATCCCTTTTCCCAGCTGCGGTCAGACCGTCAGAAGTACTCATACTGGCAGCACCTTCCTCTGGTAGTGCCCCCAATTCCTCATAATCGTCTGCACTCCCATCCACAGACTATGAGACACTTTTCTCCATTCCGTTATCTTCGTATGCCGCTTTTTCCTCATTTATATATTTTGAATCATTATCAAACGATTCACCCGCACTTCCGCATCCTGTCACACATCCCGATAAAAGAAACACCACTATTATCAAACATAAAATTTTTTTCCAGCTTTTCCCATCTGTTTCATCCTCCCCCGTTTATATCCTGTTTTACCTGATTACTCTTTAAATACTTATATTATTTAAGTAACATTTCTCCCCAAAAGTGTTGCATCCCCCTACACTAAATTCTTTATTCCGGCAAATAAATACTCCTGCTTCTGAATCACATCCTCATCCCCAAGGGCACAAAGGATATTATTTTGTGTAACCGCACTTACCAATGGTGCCAATTCACGGATTTTTTCCACATTTGCAGATAATATCTCATCCCTGTCTTTTTGCAGCTGTTCATCAGTAATGCCTGACAGATAGCAGATAAAATCATATGCTCCCTCAGCTGACGGTGTCATTGGGGCATCCAGTTTGGCAATTGCCCCTATAATATATTTTAACATATCCCTCTCACAAGCCGTAAAATTTTTCACATAATCTGCTGCCTGTTTGTATATCTCATATGTTCTTTCCAGATTTGGATCACGGTAAGAAGTAAAAAATGCATCCCCAATCCGGTTAAAGCTGCACATACATCCATAAGCACCACCTTTAACGCGGACATTGATCCAGAGATAATCATAGGAAAAAATAACCTGCAGCACATTTAAAACCCCTGTGTATGCATATCCCTTTTCTAAAAAATTACCGGCAGTTGCCACATACTGTACCTTGCTGGCTGTCTGGAATCCTTCATTTTTTATCTCAGGTTCCAGGTTCTGCTCTGCTACATCCTCTGTATCCTCATTCATATGCTTCTTAAGTGAAATTACTGCTCTCCCCAGCTGCTCTGCTATATCATTTTGTCCAGTATAAGAAATGAGCAGATTATCCGGCTTTGCAAAAGCATGGATTGCGGCTTTTAATTTCGTACAGATATCCTCATAAGAATCATCAAAATTCTTATACAGATTATTTGCAAACTCATAAAAGGTAATTCCCTCTAAGACCTCCTTCAAATATGCTCCTTTAGAGAAATACGATAATGCCCGGTTCGCCATTGCCGTATGCCCGTTATCTGCAATGCTCATTTTCATCTGGGAGACCAGTTCTGCCAAAACTTCCTTCATTCTCTTTTTATCTGTAATAATAGAAGTAAATAGTATCTCCTCCATCAAAGCAAGTGCATCATCCAGGTTTTCATCCAATACCTTTGTCTTGATTCCAAGACTAATTTTATATTCCCCAAGTTCCTTTTTCACACCAATCGCATTTAACTGTAGTCCAATTCCACCGGTTTTTAGGTCGATTTCATTGGCAAGCTCTCCATAGCTTCTATACTCCGTATCCACTTCTTTATAAAGTGCGGTAAGCAGTGATACATACGGCAGCAGTTCAACCGGAATCTTATTCAGCATAAAATAATAACCCACATAAGCAATCCCATTGGTAAAGATATCATGCTGTACCATCGGTATTCCTTCCACCATAAGTTCTTTATTCTTAATATGGAATGCTTTTTTATCAATATCCGACAATTCCAAAAGGGGAATTTTCTCCAAATCCTGCGGTGCGGACGGTTCAGACTGATAATCCTTTAATTCTCTTGTCTGCTCCACCAGCGAAGCGACTTCTTCTTTGCTAAGTCCTTCTTTATAAACCTTTAACTTTTCTGCCACACTCTTTTCTAATTCCTTATTAAGCCCTCTCTTCGGAACACCGATAACCACGGTTTTGTGTTTATTTTCCAATAAATATTCTTTTAAAATTTCTGTAAAGTAATCCGTCCCAATCTGCTTTTTCAAAAATTCAAATTCATGATTGAATTTCAGATACATAAAGGGTTCTTTCTCATCATACAGCCAGCTGTTAAACGCTGAAAGACCATACATCAATCCTTTCGGGAATCTCCCATAATTAGCTTCCTTTAATTTGAATTCAAAATGATTTAATGCTGCCTCCAACACTTTCTTTTCAAAACCTTTTTGAATGATCTCTAAAAGGGTATCCTCTATAATTCTGACAAAACGTTCTTTATCCCCAGTCCGGCAGCCTTTCGCCACAATAGAATATACCGGCTGTAATATACCGTCATCATACGAGCTAAACACATCATTACTGATTCCTGCATCTACCAGTGCTTTTTTAACAGGTGCAGCTGGGACATCCAGCAGCGCATAATCTAACATCATAAACGCAAGATTCAAAGTTCGGTTCAGACTATTTCCTACAACAACATTGTAACTTAAATATGTGTTTTCCTCTTCTTCCTCGGCATCAGAAAGTGCATAGTTAATGGTAACCTCTTTAGGCTTATTAAATCCCTTCTGTATCAAAATCTCAGAATCTATCTCCTGATAATCGAAATCCTGCAAATACTCCCTGTCTATAAAGCCCAGTTCTTTTTCCACATCCAAGTTACCATACAGATATATATAACTGTTAGACGGATGATAAAACTTTTTGTGAAAGTCTAAAAATGCTTCATAGGTCAGCTCCGGAATCGCCTTTGGATCTCCTCCCGAATCACAGCCATAAGCAGTATCCGGCAGCAGTGATTTTTGAATTGCCTGCATCAGCTGCTGTTCCGCTGAAGAATAAGCTCCCTTCATCTCATTATATACAACACCATTATAAGAAAGGGCATCCTCTTCCTTTTCCAGATGATAATGCCAGCCTTCCTGTTTCAGAATCTTATCATTCGAATACGTGTTAGGATAAAAAACAGCATCCAGATACACTTCCATCAGATTGTGAAAATCTTTATCATTTACCGATGCCACCGGGTAAACTGTTTTATCCGGATAGGTCATGGCATTCAAAAAAGTATTCAGGGAACCCTTGGCAAGTTCTACAAAAGGATCCTTTGCAGGAAATTTCCTTGAACCACAAAGAACAGAATGCTCTGTAATATGGGGAACTCCCGTATCATCAGACGGAGGAGTACGAAACCCTATGTTAAAGACTTTGTTTTTGTCATCATTCAAAACCAGCAAAACATGCGCCTTTGTCTTATCATGCTCTAATAAATACGCAGTTCCATTCACCTCTTCAATCTGTTCCTCTTTTAATAACGTGTAATTCTCAATCTGCAATCCTTCTACCTCCTGATCATTCTTATATAATTAAGTAAAACATATATTTTTATTATTTCTGCTATATGTAATTATTTCCATTAAAACACTATACCATTCATTGCAGAAAATGTCATTTCTTTTTCATAATAATTATTATTTGTTTTTTACAAAAAAATAAAAAGTATCAAAAAGCAATCTTCCATACTTTCTAATACTTTTTATAAAATATAATAAATAGCGGAAGGGAGATTTGAACTCTCGACACTACGGGTATGAACCGTATGCTCTAGCCAACTGAGCTATTCCGCCATAAATGGAACCTACAGGGCTCGAACCTGTGACCCTCTGCTTGTAAGGCAGATGCTCTCCCAGCTGAGCTAAGATTCCATTTTGTGCTTGGCACGAATCATAGTATATAAAAAACAGATATGTTTGTCAAGAACTTTTTTAAAAAAATTTAACGCAGGAAATACATCACTAAATAAATGATTCCAAGAATAATCAAAATTGGAATCCCAAAAGTAACCAGTATCCATAAACCAAACTTTAATAAAGAAAGCACGATCATGAGCACAAGAACAATGACCGCTATATATAATACCTTAGCATACCACGAATTAAAATCAAAAACAAACTCCCTGTGTACCCGGGTAGTCTTTTCCTGCTTCCCGGCAGTGTCCTTTCTCCTTACCTTTCTTGTAGTCCCATCTTCCATATATTCTACATCTGCAACACGTTCTCCAGCCTGTGCTGCAATAATGGATCTGGCAATCAAAGACGGTTTTCCAAGTTCTTCCAATATCTCCTCTTCTCTCCTGCCATTCCTTAATTCCTCTTCAATGTAATTAGCATAATAACGGTAAGAATCCATCAACACCTCTGCCGGAACTTCTCCAGATAATGCATTTTTCAATTCCTCTAAAAAATCCTGTTTCGTCATTATTTCCTCCTAAATCAATTCTTTCTATTCGGCTTTTAATACCAGCACATTATATCCTTCTTCTCCAAATGTCTGCCAATTCACACTGTCATAACGGTAATTATCCTGAAAAATGAACTGCATATCCTCCTCATTTTCCTGATAAGTTTCAATTACCGCTTCATAACGGTAATTGCCGTGATAAATCATCGCCTCATACGCCTGTTCCTTATACTCATCAAAATCACTAAAGTACAGATGATTCCTTACATAATAATTATTATCCATACTATCCGCTGCCGGATAGTTCTCCTTTTCCCAATTGTGGCTTCCTTTTATAATGTCATCCGATACATTAAAATATGCATGCAGGGCATCCTCTCCCTGATCCGGCATCGGATCATCCCACGTAGCATCCAAATGATACCATTTTCCATCCAATTCTACCAGATTCCACGCATGATCTATTTCATCTGCCGTACCAATCACAAACTCAGACCGTATGCCGACACACATAAACAAAAGTTGCAATGCCTCCGCATAACCGTTACAGACTGCATCCTGATTTACCAAGGCTCCATATGCTCTATATATATCACTTTCCGAGTTCTGCTGTGTATCTTTACTGTATTTACAATGTGTTACCAGATAATCATGCAACACCAGTTCCTTTTCATAATCTGTCATATTTTCTGTAATATGAGAATCCAGAATATTTCTTATCGTTTCGTATAGCTTTTGTGCTTTTTTTTCAGTATCCGGAATTGGTGTATGGTTCAAATATGCCTGAAACGCATAATAATTGGTAGTCCGTTTGATTGTAATCGTTACTTTTTTAAAAGAATTTCCTACAATTCCAACCTGCTGATAAGTTGCTCCGCTTCCAAATATTCCGTTCAGAGTCGCATTAATCTGGTTAATTTCATTCACATCAATATCTTTCAGGTAAACAGTAAAAGCTTCTGCACCTTTTAATATCTCTTCATCTAACCGCTCTGCAAGACTGGCAATATCAGAATATATATTTTCTTCCCTAAAGTCCTCTTCCGTGTAAAAGGCAATCTTTTCCTGAACTGACGGAACACTCAGATAAAGATATGTAGCCAGACCTGCTAAAATAAAAATAACAGCGAACACACTTATTTTCTTATTCATAGCCATCTCCTCACACTACAGTTTCTATCTTATACAATCAGTATTGTTTGATTGTATCATTGTTAGCGTTTCCTTGCAAACTTTAATTTTCCTCTGACTCAAAAAATCCTTCTAAGCTTATGAAAAATAATTCCAGAACAGTTGAGTAATTTAAAAAATTATATTATGATAATAATATGAAAATCGGGGTAAAGGAGAAGAAAAAATGGAACAGCACACTGATTTTAACAAACTACAGGATTTAGAAAAAAACATCGGGAAAATCATCATCGGAAAAGATAATGAAATCCGTCTTTTACTTACCGCCCTGCTGGCAAACGGGCATATTTTACTTGAAGATACGCCCGGCACTGGGAAAACCATGCTGGCAAAAGCATTAGCAGCTTCCATTTCCGGTATCTACAAAAGAGTCCAGTTCACTCCTGATCTGCTGCCATCTGACGTTACGGGTATCAATATCTATAATCAAAAAAATCAGGAATTTGAATTTATAGCCGGTCCAGTATTTACAAATATTTTACTGGCAGATGAAATCAACCGTGCAACTCCCAGAACGCAATCCTGTCTTTTAGAAGCAATGGCAGAAGGACAGGTGACAACCGACGGGATTACCCGCACACTTCACAAACCATTTTTTATGATTGCCACCGAAAACCCTATCGAAACTGCCGGAACATTCCCGCTGCCCGAAGCACAGTTAGATCGTTTTTCCATGAGAATCTCACTGGGATTCCCAACCGTTGAAGAAGAACTTGAAATTATGAACCGCTATATCCTAAACAATCCCATGGAACATCTTGCTCCAGTATGTACACTTTCCGATATTGAAGCTTTTCAGGCAGAGGCTGCAAAAGTATTTATTCATGAAGATATTAAAAAATATATCATACAGATTATCCATGCCACCAGAACTCACGAACAGGTTGCCCTTGGTATAAATCCCCGTGGAACCTTAAGCCTTATGCGGTGTACGCAGGCATATTCCTATTTAAGCGGTCGTTCTTATGTTATTCCGGAAGATATCAAATATCTTGCTGTCCCCTGCCTCTGCCACAGATTACTTTCCTTTACCAGTTCGGGAAGCCAATCATTTGCTGTCTCTATTATAGAACAGATACTGGATTCCATACCTGTTCCTACAGAAAATTTTGAAAAGCCAAATACCTTATAACAGACATACCACCTGGCTCTTTGCCCATAAAGTTAAAGGAGTAAATCATGCAATATCTTATCGCAATTGCCATTGCAGTATTCCTATATCTGTTTCAGTCCCGTTATTACCGCAACCACTGGTCTGACGGACTGACTGTGGATATCTCGTACAGCCGTTCCCATGTACATATAGGTGATACTGTGGAATTGACAGAACAGATTACAAATCGGAAAAAACTTCCCCTTCCTGTTCTGTATGTAAAATTTAAAACTTCCCGCACCTTTTTGTATGATACCGAAGAAAATGCCGCCATTTCAGATTACTATTACAGAAATGATGCCTTTTCCGTTTTAGGTAACCAGCACATTACCAGAAAATTAAAGTTTTGTCCAAGCCAAAGAGGTTATTTTACACTGGATTCAGTTAATCTGGTTGTAAATGATCTATTTATGCAAAAAACCTATGCCGGCATCCGGGATAACCACGCTGTCCTTTATGTGTATCCTAAGCTGCTTAAAAACAGACAGTCATTGCTGCTTACCAATTCCGTTATCGGAGATATTCTGACAAAAGACTTTTATGAAGACCCTTTATCATTTCGCGGAATACGGGATTATTCCAATCAGGACAGCATGCGTGTCATCAACTGGAAAGCAACTGCCAAAAATGGAAGTCTTAAAGTAAATACCTATTTTGACTCTCAAAATACCAGCATTACCCTGCTTTTGAATCTGGATACCCATACCATGCAGCGGATGGATATTTTAAGGGAATATATGATCTGCTCTACTGCTACACTGATAAACAGTATGATTGCAAGAGGATTTTCAATCCGGCTGACTGCCAATGCCCCAGATGTTTTAACAGGGAAACCGCTTTTTGTAGAAACAGGAGCCGGAAACGAACATTTGCAGGCACTATTCCAGGGACTTGCAAGGCTGGATCTCACAAAGGAATTTACGGACATATCCATGTTTTTCGAAGGAGAAAATTCCGTTTTTGAAGAAAAAGATAAAAGCACCTCTTATCTTTTAATTTCTAACTACCGAAAAGAAAACCTTTTATCACAGTGTCTGGAAAAACAGCAGCAGGGATATTCCCTGTACTTTATCTGCCCCGAATTCTCTTCCCATTGTTCGGAAACTGATTTTTATGTAAACCAATCCCGTTTTTCCGGTAAAAATCGGCACATTGACCCCAAAAACGCTGTACTTCTAAACACATATTTCTGGGAGGTGACCCCTGATGAAGCATAATCTGACCATATATAAAGATATCAGCAGGCTGATAACGGTTGCTCTGGTATACCTGCTGGGATTTATCACAGTGCTCACTATATATGAAAAACAGGTGACAAATCCCGGATATCTGCTGGGCATACCTGTTATTTTACTAGGGTATCTGATAATCCAGCGATACTGCTATCAACCCATATTATATATATTGCTGCACGGCATCTTTTATGTTCCCGTACTGCTGATTCCCTTCCCTAATAAATGGTATACCGGGCTTTATATCACAATGCTCATTTTAGAAAATATACATGCTATCCATATTTGGATTCACAACACGGATCAGCCTTATACCGAAGTTCCCTGGTATCTTTTTTTCTTTGTGGCAGTCTTATATATTGCTGCCTTGGGATTTCATCAGATACAATTGGCAGACTATGTCTATCATATAGGAATCATACTGTTAATGCTCCATTTTATCAGATATTTCATATATGGCATCAGCTGCCTTTTTTCCCAGTCCGAGCATACTACCACAATGCCGACAAAAAAAATTATGTTAACCAATTCAGTTCTGTTTGGATTTCTGCTGCTGGCATTTTTGCTGCTGACATTTTTTGCACGTATATTTGAACTGGATCAGTTTCTATATGTTATCGGTGATTTTCTTATAAAATTATTCCAGACAGTGATACGACTGATTCTGTATCTTGCTGCGATATTACGTCTTTTGTTTTCTTCCGACAACAACACTGACGATACCGCAAAAGAAAAAGAGGAACTCTCACAGGCTATACAAAAACTGCCACCAGAGCCTTCTTTATTCGCAAAAATACTGACCACTGTAATTGAACTTGCAGTCATTATTTTTATCATATACCTGATTTACCGGATTATCTCATACTTTATCAGCCTGCTGTTAACAAGATATGCCTCAGACTCCGATATCATAGTACCCTGCATTCAAAAAAAGGAAACCGTAAAAAAGAAAAAGAATCATATATCTGCAATCTCAAAGCTAAAAGAATATTTCGACACTGGCAACGCATCCAAAATAAGGCGTGCCTACCGTATTAAAATTAATAGTTATAAAGATCCTGTCTACCAAAAAAATGACACTCCAAATGATATTGCACAGAAAGTCCTTAAAGTGTATGATGAAGATATCAGTGACCTTACCGAAGTTTATGAAAAAGCCCGCTACAGTGATGAACCGGTCACATATGAAGATGTACAAAAAGGAGGTATATTATAATGAAAACAGATATTCCTATCATTCTGGCCTCTGCTTCCCCCCGCAGAGTTGAATTATTAAAGCAGGCAGGGTTTGCCTTTACCGTAAAACCTTCTAATATAAAAGAAGTCATAACCGAACTTCCTCCCGATAAAATTGCGGAAGACCTGGCATATCAGAAAGCCAATGATGTATATCTGCATCTAAAAAAAGAATATCAGGACAAAGATTATATGGTCATCGGTGCAGATACTGTTGTCTATTATGACAAAGAAATCCTTGGAAAACCTGCTGATGAACAGGAAGCTTTCGACATGTTAAAGCTCCTGTCTGACCGCACGCATCAGGTTTTTACCGGAATTGCCATTATCCGGAAGATAAATGGAGAAAAACAGACACAGCTGCTGCACGAAAAAACAGATGTTACCTTTTATCCGATCAGCGATCATGATTTAAAAGAATATATCGCTACAGGCGATCCCTTGGATAAGGCTGGTGCTTACGGTATCCAGGGTACGTTTGCCGTGCATATCAAGAAGATACAGGGCGATTATAACAATGTAGTAGGACTTCCGATTGCAAAACTTTATCAGTCCCTAAAGGTCTGATGCTCCATGTATTCCCTAAGTTCATTATTCACCCGTTCCACTTCCTCTTCCAGTTCCCTTGCTGACATCACCACACAATTCTGCCCTCTGGTGATCAGCTGGACCAGTCCATCTGAAGTGGCAACAGTTACATAATAATCTTTTGATATTTTATGAGTGAGTTTTTCAATATACGCATCTGCTGTTTCTGCTTCCTTGGTATAGACAACATGAATATTGTGATAGTCAAACATCTCTCCCAGATTCCCTTTGACTTTATAAGCATCAAATACCACAATCAGTTCACATTTTACATATGCCTGATAATTACAAAGAATATCCAAAAGTTTCATTCTGGCACCTTCTAAGTTATCTTCAACCAGAGCCTTCAGATCAGTCCATGCATGCACAATATTATATCCATCAACAATCAGATATTTCTTTTTATATCTGGGTTTCTCCTGTCCTTTGTAAACAGACGCCTGCACCTTCTGCCGTTTATTATTAATATGTTTGGATGCCTTTTCATTGGCATGAAACGTACGGTTTAAGATCGCCTGTATCTGCTCTTCATCGATAGAATAATCAAAAGAGTTTTGCAATGTATCCACTTTCTGCTCTTCTAATGCTGATAATTCACTGTTCTTATCAAAACTGCTTTCCACATGCATATGATCTTTTACCTGATTCCACGGTACGATAAATCCTGCACCATGGGCACAGAATACAGAAGAGGACGGATTTTCTATATCCTGTTCTGCATGATACTGTGAATTTTCTATCACTTTCTCAGAATTCTGGCAGGGACCATATCCTTTTAGTGTACAAAGAAGATTCCCTCTGCCCTTTGTATAAGAATTCATGGTAATCTGGTAATCCCGCATAGCTGCCACCGGAACACTTCCCCTTAGGACTGCCGTCTCCCCATCCAAAACCGGTGCATCAAAACTGCCATGCATATTCTCAATGTCTGTCATCGCCCTGCCAATCATTTCTATCGGTACTTCCAGACAAAATTCATAATAGGGTTCCAGCAACACACTCTTTGCCTGCATCAGTCCCTGACGCACTGCCCGGTAAGTTGCCTGCCTGAAATCTCCGCCTTCTGTATGCTTTGTATGTGCCCTGCCTCCTACTACGGTAATCCTCATATCCGTAAGCACAGACCCGGTAAGCACTCCGATATGTTCCTTTTCTTCCAAATGTGTCAGAATCAGCCTCTGCCAGTTTCTATCCAGCATATCCTCACTGCAATCCATCAAAAACTGCATTCCGCTTCCTTCTTCTCCTGGTTCCAGCAAAAGATGCACTTCCGCATAATGTCTTAACGGCTCAAAATGCCCCACACCCTCCACGGTATCTGCAATCGTTTCTTTGTAAACAATACTTCCGGCACCAAAACCGACCACAACTCCAAAACGGTCGTAAATCCGCTTTTTCAAGACTTCAGTCTGCACTTCTCCCATCAGTTTTATCTGTATGGTTCCTGTTTCTTCCTGCCATAAAATCTGAAGCTCCGGTTCCTCTTCTTCCAGTTCCCGCAAAAGCGGCAGCATCTTAGCTGCATCCATATCTTCCGGCAGTTCTACTGCATATGTGAGAATCGGTTCTAACACCGGAATATCAGCCTGAGGTTCTACTCCAAGCCCTTCTCCCGGATAAGTCTGGGACAGCCCTGTTACTGCACATACCATACCCGGTAGTACTTCTTCCGCCAGATTATACTTCTCACCTGAATAAATACGAATCTGATTCACCTTTTCTTCCCAGTCATATGCAGATGTCTTTGCCACTTCCTCTTCTCCACCTGTATGATGTAAGCCTTTTCGTACATATCCACAAAGACTGCCTTTTACTTTCAGGCTTCCTCCGGTTATTTTCATATATGTTAAACGGCTGCCCTGCCGGTCTCTGACAATCTTAAAAACCCTTGCCCCAAATTCTTTTTTGTATTCCCGTTCCATCATATACCGTAAAAGTCCCTGCATAAATATGTCAGTTCCCTCCAGTTTTAACGCAGAACCAAAATAACACGGATATATCTTTCTCTGAAGAAGAAGCCGGGAAATATCTTCTTTGGAAACAGTCATTTTTTCAAGATAGTCTTCCAGCAATGCTTCATCACAGACAGCAATCTGTTCCTGAAACGCTTCGGAATCTTCACTGCTAAAATCAATACAGTCCTCCCCGAAATGCTTTTGTATATCCTGCATCAATTTATCTTTATCTGCCGCCGGCTGATCCATTTTATTAATAAACAGAAAAACCGGAATATGATATCTTTCCAGCAGCCTCCATAACGTCACAGTATGTCCCTGAACACCGTCTGCCCCACTGATTACAAGAACTGCATAATCCATAACCCATAAAGTACGCTCCATTTCTGCCGAAAAATCCACATGCCCTGGTGTATCCAGCAATGTAATTACCGTATCCCCGCACTCCATAACTGCCTGTTTAGAAAAAATTGTAATTCCTCTTGCACGTTCTAATTCTTCTGTGTCCAAAAAAGCATTCTGATTGTCTACACGCCCCGGTTTTTCAATGGTCCCACTTTCGTACAGCATACTTTCCGATAATGTAGTTTTCCCTGCGTCCACATGGGCCAGTATTCCAACAGTCAATCGTTTCATCTTCCATTTTCCTTCAATATAATATTCCCCTCACCTCAAAACCTTCACTTTCTGCTTTGCATACTTTCAAACTAGGTTCGCCATGCTCGCCAAGGATTCAGGCATCGGTGTCCTTTACACTCACATAAACTTTGGAAGAATACATCTGGTGGCAAGCCACAGATGTATTCTTCCGAAGTCTGCGTTCGTGCTTATTCGCTCATTATATCATACCAGATATGCCTTTTCCAGAAAAAGAAAAAGACAGGCCATGCCGCATTGCGACACGCCCGCCCTATTTAAGAAGAGTATCTATGTAACACACATTTTCCAAATTTACTTAACATCCTTCACATCCAATTTCTGTCTGCTGGAAATGTCGTCAGGAAGTACATTATGTTCCTTAAACTTAAAAAACTCATAAGATGTACATTCCACAAATTTCGCCTTAGGTTGAACCTGGATAATCTGTTTCACCTCTTTTGTGGTACAGGCAGCTACTGCCTCTTCCGTATATGGATCAAACACTATATAATTCTTCTCTTCCTTTTTTCCAAATAATCCCATATACTCACCCTCTTTTCTCACTCCGGTCAGCATTTCCTAATTCATCATATGCATATTGTACTATATCTTTTGGTAAAGTTCAACAATTTTTTCCGTACTTCTGCCATTTTTCTCATTATTTGTACACATTGCACATTTGCTTTTATCAATCCTGTACAATATCTCTTCATTTACATCACTGTTTCTCATTTAAATTTTCCTTTTTTTGTAAAAACAAAGTGTTTTGTTGTATATTTGCACAATTCTATTATACAAAATGACAGTCTGACTGATTAATCTTGTGTAAGATACCGCCTTCTCCATAAGTTAATGAAATTCCAACATATAGTCCCTGTATCGCAGTGCACACAAATTGCGCTGGCATCTGTAATTCTCCCGTTCTTTTATAGCAATTGTCCGAAAAAACACTTTCCATAACTTTTCATACTCCTCAGAGGCTTTATGCGACCATATCCTGTCAAGAACAGTACTTTCTAACGGTGCAAGATACCATTGTTTCCCTCTCTCATGAAATACTCCCATCTCATGAACCTCATCCAATATAACAAAATTCTCTTCCGGAAACCTGTCTGAAAAGTGATGTGCCAGCATTGGCAGCACCTGATTCTTGGGACGGATTCTTGAAATTAAAATTCCTTCCTTTGAATCATGAAATCTGACAAATTCCCGAAAAGAATGGGTTTCATTCCATACATTTCTCTTTAATTCAAATACTCTGCACACCGCGTCCTCTCCATGCATCTGAATCACTTGACCGCCATACCGAAAGCCTAATTTTAAAAAATGGTAAATCGCGTCAATTTTATCTTCCTCAAAAGACAATGATGCACAGTATATCATATCATAGACCTCTTTGCTGATCTTACCTTTTATGGAACGTGCTACTTTAACCGCCTTGTCCAAATCCGTCTGCACATATACATAATCCGTAAACAACTGCATTGCATGAAGCCTCTCCACTTGTATCGACATTCTCTCTTCCGGAATACCGGCTGCCCATGCATCATATATCGCTGAAAATATCCCATCCGGAGTATCTTCACATAAATAGATTACCTGATTCTCCATACGCTTCCTTTCCCCATTCTTATGTCAAAATTCCGCTTACATCCATATCATCAAACAGTGACAATTGCCGGAACGTTACATTATAATCCAATTCCCAATTTTTTCTCCGGTCCAGTTCCAATATCCTTCTCGTAATATAATCTTCATCAATCTTCGTCTGATACATCATCTTCCCATTGCATGTAATAAAATAATGTGCCCGTTTCAGTACCACTCCGATTCTCTTCAGATTATCAAAATCCAGCCTAGCACTTTTCCTTGCCATTATAATACGTCTTGCAGATTTCACTCCAATCCCCGGAATCCTGAGCAGCATCTGATAAGTCGCCTGGTTAATCTCAACCGGAAAATATTCAAGATGCCGTAAGGCCCATTCACACTTAGGATCCAAATAAACGTTGAAATTGGGGCGGTCCTCCGTAAGCAGTTCTTCCGCCGTAAATCCATAGAACCGCAAAAGCCAGTCTGCCTGATATAACCGGTGTTCCCTAAGCAATGGCGGCTTTGTCCCCAACGCCGGCAGCTTACTGTCTTCATTCAATGCCACATAAGCAGAATAAAACACTCTTTTCATGTCATACTTATGATATAACGCCTGTGCCACCGTAAGAATCTGATAATCATTTTCTTGTGTCGCTCCTACAATCATCTGCGTACTCTGTCCTGCGGGAACAAAATTCTTATGATCGGAAGAGGGCAGGATAATCTGCCTGTTATTCTCCTGCTCCATGAGCAGATCCTGACTGCCATGATACAGTAGCATATCCTTCCTTTCCTTCTCTCTGGCAGAAGGCAAAGGTTCCAATCCCCACCCATCCTGTCTCACTTTCTTATCTGTTCCAGTATTACCTGACACTGGTTCTTTGCCAATCGCTCTATCATTCTTCCTTCCAGCACCTATCCTATGTATACCGCTTCTATTCCGTTCCCCAATCCCCCGCTGTATCTGCTTCATAGGTGCTAAAATGATTTTCCTTGTCTTATTAGGCGCCATTTCCTGTAATCCTGCCGCTGTAGGAAGCTCTAAATTAGTACTCATACGGTCTGCCAGATAACCTATCCTCTCAATAATACCAGAATCCGCCCCAGGTATGGCTTTGACATGTATATAACCATTAAAATGATGAATCTCCCTAAGCCGGTACAGGGCAATATAAATCTCCTCCATTGTGCTTGTAGGATTCTTCCGAATACCGGAACTTAAAAATAATCCCTCAATATAATTGCGGCGATAAAACTGCATTGTCAGTTCACATATCTCATCCGGTGTAAAAGAAGTTCTTTGTGTATCATTGGATATCCGGTTAATACAGTACTTACAATCATAAATACATTCATTCGTATACAAAATCTTTAACAGGGAAATACATCTTCCATCAGCTGCAAAACTGTGACAGATTCCGCAGGCTGCAGTATTCCCCATTCCGCCCGCCTTTCCCTTACGGTCAACGCCGCTGGAGGTACAGGCAACATCATACTTTGCTGCATCCGTTAAAATTGTAAGCTTTTCCTCTATTGATAAATCTTCCATAATCACCATAACAGCCTCCACCTCCAAACACTAGTTCCGAACATATATTCTATTATACCAAATATTTTTCAGAATGCAAGTCTTTAAGTGAATTTTGAGACATAAATGATTACCATTGCCCAATCTCTGGAAGGAAACAGTTAAAATTCGAACTCAGCATAATCTTCTTTTGTATACCGGTGATAAATAATATGATCTGCCTCTACCGTAATACAATAACGATAACTATCCGGCTCTCCGTTTTCAAAATATACCAGATAATCAAATTCTCCATTTCTTATTTCTTCTACCCGAACATGTCCTGAATGTTTGTAAAACTGTGCCAACACATCTTCCAAAGTACTTCCATGTCTCGCTACCGTTGCGATCAGATCACAAAGAAAGCCATCAGCATCCATATGATCATGAATATATTCCGCTCCTTCCGGCGGTATGGCTATACAAAACCGTTCCCCCTCATTTGTAACTACAACTTTCCCAAAGCAATCTTTTACATCCATCACAAAATCCTGTAAAAGCTGCTGCATTTCCTCTACCCCTTCTTTTACACCAAGAAAGCGATTCAAGGAGGATAGTGGATAATATAACCTTACCGTCTCCTTTAAATAACCTAATTTTAACTGCTGTTCCTCTATTACTTCTATTATATTATCTTTTAATCTGCTATGATCCATACTACGACTCCTTTATCCCATTCCTGCTTTCTGCACACATCTGCAAAATGAAAATTTCCTATTCTTAAAAATAGCATCACAAATAATATGCCACCAGCTCTGCAAGTTCTTTTCTGGGTCTTGCACCCGGTTTTTCATCAGCATAACCAAGAGCAACCGCTCCCATCAGCTGTCCTTCTATCTCCATATACTCTATAAGCTCTGCATATGCAAAACACGTATTGCCTACCCATAATGTTCCAAGACCTAATGCCTGTGCTTTTAAAAGCATATTTTGAATGGATGCTCCAACAGACAGGGAATCAATAATTTCCGTAAACCGCTCATCTGCTGTAATATTACTAAAAGGATTTTTTCCGTAAGGATTCACCACCATAATAACAACTGGTGCCTTTTTCATAATCTTAAGCGTATGAAAAGCATCCGGAAGACCATATCCGGATGCTGGAAGCATTGCCTCTTTTTTTTGTTCGCGTTCCAGACCTTTTTGCATGACCGCCAGCAATTGTTCTTTCCCCTCCCCCCCATATACAAGAAATCTCCATGGCTGCTTATTTTTCCCGGAAGGTGCCACTCTTCCCGCATCCAGGATCTGTTCTAAAATATCCACCGAAACCGGCTCTTGTTTATATTTTCTAATACTTCTTCTGGTATAAATTTCCTCCATAATCCATACATCCCTTCACTATTATCAGGTCAAAGTATATCATTTCCATCCAGACTTTACAAGTTTCGCCATGAAGCAGAACCTTCCATAATCTCCTGTATATTCCGCCCAGAAGTAACTGCCCTGACCATCCGATATCTTACAGTATCATACTGTGTAAATCTTCTGACAGTCTCCGGAACATCATGATAGACCTTCCAATAACCCGAATAGATAAAATCCTTCCCCTTATTTTCTAAAAAACCTGTAACATCAGCCAGCGGATATTCCAAAAAAACTCCTATTTCATGTGGAAATACTATTTCACCGTTGCAATAAGAATCCATTCTCTTTGTCAGATGTCCAAGCATTACATCAAGATTATTGGGAAGATAACCATATTTCTCTAAAAATATCGCTATCTCTTTTAAATGCAGATAGCTTATAAGTTCCTTTTCCCGATAAAGATATAAGAGTCCCCTGTTATTTCCTGCTTTTAGAAAGTGACAGGAAATATCTGTTCCCTTGAGGATATATTTAATACCGATATATTCATTTTGCGTCACTGTAACCATATTGGCAGCCTTAATTCCTGATAGAACCGGGGCACAATGAATGGCTAGCAGTAACGACAGTCTCTTTTCCTCATCTGTGATATCCCCCAGTTTTATAATTTCTTGTACCAGCATTTTCTATCTCCTCTTTCTTGATGCCCTAAGTAATTGCAGTTCCCATATAAAATAATATGTTTTAAAACAAATTTGTTAAATTCTGTCGACTTCTATAAGAATTTTATATGCATATATATAAACTAAGGGCTAGTGCGAACAAACGTTTTGTGATATACTATAAGATAACTTAGTAAGATTAACCAAATATAGAAATAATTACATATATTTTAACAATATTTGAATCCATCACAGCCACCACATTACAATTTACATGATATATAATACCATTCCGAATCCGTTCAAAATCAAGAGGTGACCACATGAATATTTTACTTATAACAATCATAGCACTTGCTGCCATTATGATTATCATATATTTTATCGCTTTATCAACCAAGCAAAATAAAATGCTTATTATATTCCGTTTTATCATGCTGGCTTTGATCATATTACTGATTCTTGCCTGGATTGCCAGCATTGTACTTGGACAGCATTTTATTTTGCTGCTGATATTGGCTGTTATATTCATCCTGCTATACGTTTTTTCCTAACAAATATTATTTCTGTCAGCTGTTGCTTCTCTTTACACAAAATGCCTGCATACCCGGATACACTGCACTCTTTCCAAGATTCTCCTCAATCCTGAGCAGCTGGTTATACTTTGCCACACGTTCCGTTCTGCTAGGTGCACCGGTCTTAATCTGACAGGTATTTAAAGCAACTGCCAAATCCGCAATGGTAGTATCCTCCGTCTCCCCTGAACGATGTGAAGAAATTGCCGTATAACCGGCTTTGTGAGCCATTTTGATTGCTTCCAGCGTCTCGGATACAGATCCAATCTGATTTAGCTTAATGAGAATGGAATTTCCGGCTCCCTGTATGATTCCCTTTTGCAGTCTCTCCGTATTAGTAACAAACAAATCATCCCCTACAAGCTGAACTCTGTCACCAAGTTCTTCCGTCAAAAGTTTCCAGCCTTCCCAGTCCTCTTCATCCAGAGCATCTTCTATAGAGATGATTGGATAATTATCTACCAACTGCTTCCAATGTTCGATCAATTCGGCAGAAGTAAATTTTGTCCCTGCTTTCGGAAGTACATACTCTCCTTTTTTGTCTCCCTTCCATTCCGATGATGCCGCATCAATAGCAATCATGAAATCCTTTTCCGGCTCAAATCCAGCCTTCTTTACTGCTTCCAAAATATATTGGATGGCCTCCTCATCACTGGCAAGATCAGGTGCAAATCCACCTTCATCCCCAACAGAAGTAGCCAGTCCTTTTTCCTTCAGCAGTGCTGCTAACGCATGGAATACCTCTGCACACCAGCGGAGTGCCTCTTTAAAACTTTTTGCACCAACAGGCATAATCATAAATTCCTGCACATCTACAGTATTAGCGGCATGTGCCCCACCGTTTAAAATATTCATCATCGGAACCGGCAGACGATTGCCGGAAATCCCACCCAGAAACCGATATAACGGCATATCCAAAGCTGCTGCTGCTGCTCTTGCCACCGCAATAGACACTGCCAGTATCGCATTTGCTCCAAGCTTTGACTTATCCTTTGTTCCGTCCGCCTCTATCATGGCACGATCTACTGCATATATATCAGAAGCATCCATTCCGGCAACCACCTTATTAATTGTGGTATTAATATTATCAACCGCTTTTGTAACTCCTTTTCCCAGATATCTTTTTTTATCTCCGTCCCGTAGCTCTAATGCTTCAAATTCACCGGTAGAAGCACCACTGGGAGCAGTCCCCCTTGCGACGGTGCCGTCTAATAAAGTTACCTCTGCTTCAACTGTTGGATTTCCCCTTGAATCCATTATTTCTCTTCCAATCACTTTTTCAATCTCTAAAAAATTCATTCCGCCAAATCTCCTTTTCTTTCATTATTCGTTGAGACATTTACAAGACTTTCCTTTATTTGCTGCGCCGAGTGCGGTCACGCAGTGATATTATCTTCTCGCATGAGTATGCATAACTGTTTTTTATATCATAGGAAATGCGGAGCAGTTCCCTATGATATAAAAAATAAGAAGTGGAAATATATACTCTTCCACTCCTTATATGCTGTCCCTTTTTATCCAGAATATTCTGTTTTTCCATAATTCATCCAATGTCAATCTATATACAGAAGCATCCCATACAATAACAGTCATTTTATCCCTGCCTGCAAAAACATTTTACTTTGTGACTGCTCTTGCAACTGCTATCAGAATGCATGCACCAATCACGGAAACAATGATATTCCCTATAAAACCATGTCCGGATATGCCAATAATTCTAAGTATAAAACCTCCTACTGCACCTCCTACAATTCCTAAAATCATATTTTTCAGCCAGCTGCCTTGCATATGCATGATCTGACCGGCAATCCATCCCGATATGGCACCAACTACTAAACTTATGAGTAAACTAAATATACTAATCATATTTTCCTCCTTTTGTTCTGTTTCACATGCAAAATAATTAATTTTACCTAATTATCAATGTGTCAGCACATTAGTATCTATTATATCCCATATCGAATATTAGTCAATGCTTACGGATATGTTTTTCCAAAAGCAAAAACTTGTTTTTAATTACATATTTAAAAGAGCTGCCTGATTCAATCGGATTTAATGACAACCCCTGCACTTTGAACAATCACCACCACATTGTAATGATTTTCCCTTTTTCTTATCAAGAACCATATTACGGATACTTAAAGCAACTATTCCAGCTAAAACTGCTCCCACTAAAACTGTTCCCATTTTTCACACCTCCTATACTTGCAGTCCCCCCGAAAGCACGGCTCTATTTGGCTCATAGCTTGCGGGATTCATATCAATTACTGTAATAAACGCTAAATTTATGCGTTACCCACACCCAGATCTCTATTTTCACAAATTAATCTCCGACTTGCAGGCATCTCCCCTATCTGGTACCAACAACTCTTTTCATATCTATGTTTAGTGTCTTACTTTCTTTATAAGGTCTAAGTAACAGATAAATGAATCCCAGCACAAATAAAATTGCTATTATTGTTCCTGCACCAAAAACCCCTTCCACAATCCACGTTCCAATCTGAAAAATACAAAAAGCAACAATATAAGCAAGTACAGTCTGATAACCAATAGCAAACCAGAACCATTTCACATTATTCATTTCCCTCTTTATGGCTCCCATTGCTGCAAAACACGGTGCACAAAGAAGATTAAATACCAAAAATGCATAAGCTGCCACTGGTGTGATTGCTCCAGCAAGCTGTCCCCATATTTCCGCACCATCCTCGGCAACTTCAGCATACCCAAATAAGACACCAAAGGTTGCCACAACATTTTCTTTTGCAATGAGTCCTGTCACAGTAGCAACTGCCATTTTCCAGTCACCAAATCCAAGGGGTACAAAAAGCGGTGCAATCACATTTCCGAAAGAAGCAAGAAAACTCCTGTCAAGCTCTTCCGCTTCCAGCATTGTCAAACCTCCATCCCATGTAAATCCCTGTAAAAACCATAGAACAATAGTAGAGAGCAGGATAATTGTTCCCGCCTTTTTAATAAACGACCAGCCGCGTTCCCACATACTTCTCAAAACATTTCCAACCGTCGGCATATGATATGCCGGAAGCTCCATAACAAACGGTGCCGGATCTCCTGCAAACATCTTTGTCTTCTTTAAAATAATACCGGAACAGATAATTGCTGCAATCCCTACAAAATACGAACTCCATGAAACCCAGCCCGAATTATCAAAAAATGCACCGGCAACCAATGCAATAATCGGTAATTTGGCTCCACAGGGAACAAAAGTAGTCGTCATAATAGTCATCTTACGATCCCTGTCATTTTCAATGGTACGGGAAGCCATAATTCCGGGAACCCCACAGCCGCTTCCTATCAGCATCGGAATAAAAGATTTTCCGGAAAGACCAAATTTACGGAAAATACGGTCCATGATAAATGCAACTCTGGCCATATAACCACACGCTTCCAAAAATGCAAGAAAAATAAACAACACCAGCATCTGTGGCACAAAGCCTAAAACAGCACCCACACCAGCTACGATACCGTCCAAAATCAAGCTCTTCAAACCGTCTGCACAGTTCACGGCATCAAGACCTTTTTCCACCAACACTGGTATTCCCGGAACCCACACACCATATTCGGAGGTATCCGGTTCTCCTGCCTCTACCATATTCTTTGCTTCTTCTGCAACACTGTCCGCTATCTGAACCGTCTCAATAACCTCATTTTCCTCATCTACGATATCAACCGTTACAGCCTCTTCTTCAAGGGCTGCCGTAATCTGATCTGCACGACTGTATTTTGCCGCATCTTCCTCATAAGCAGATGTACCTATCCCAAACAAATGCCAGCCGTCACCAAACACACCGTCATTGGCCCAATCGGTAGCCCAGCCGCCCACAGTGGTAACGGAAACATAATAAACAAGAAACATAACAACCGCAAAAATAGGCAAGGCAAGCCATCTGTTTGTTACAATCTTATCAATCCTGTCGGATCCCGTTAACTTTTCCCCCTGTGCTTTCTTTACGCAATCTCCAATAATAGAAGAAATGTAAACATACCTCTCATTTGTAATGATACTTTCCGTATCATCATCCATTGCATCTTCCAACCTATTAATCTCAAGCGACACATCCGGAGCATTCTTCAGCTGACTTAAAATCTTATCATCCTTTTCCAGCAGTTTGATTGCAAAAAAGCGTTTCTGTATTTCCGGAACTCCGCCTATTTTCTCTTCCACAGCCTGAATAATCGTTTCCACCTCAGGAGTAAATTCATGCACCGGCAATGAAACATTGCTTTTTCTTGCAAGTTCTACTGCCTTTTCTACCAGTTTTTCAATTCCACTTCCTTTCAAAGCTGAAATTTCGATCACTTCACATCCCAATTTTTCACTTAATTTGTCAATATAGATTCTGTCACCGTTTTTTTTCAGTATATCCATCATATTGACTGCCATCACAACCGGTATTCCCAATTCCATAATCTGCGTGGACAAATAAAGGTTTCTTTCGATATTAGTCCCATCAACAATATTAATAATCACATCCGGTCTTTCAGAGATCAGATAATTGCGGGCAACTACCTCCTCTAAAGTATATGGTGATAACGAATAAATCCCCGGAAGATCCATAATTGTAACATCCTTATGCCCCTTTAATTTACCCTCCTTTTTTTCTACCGTAACACCCGGCCAGTTTCCAACAAACTGATTGGAACCGGTCAATGCATTAAATAATGTTGTCTTCCCGCAGTTTGGATTACCTGCTAATGCTATTTTTACTGACATTTCTATTCTCCCTTCTTTTATTCTTTCTTCATTTTTAGTGAAATAACTTCCTGTTTCTCTAAACTCTTTTGTTTGTATCTTCTATCTTTGATTAGCCACAACTAACCAATGGGTAAAATTTTATCCCTTATTCCACCTCAATCATTTGTGCATCCGCTTTCCGAAGGGACAATTCATATCCTCTTACTGTTACTTCCACAGGATCCCCTAACGGAGCGACCTTTCTAACATAAATATCGACACCTTTTGTAATCCCCATGTCCATAATCCTTCTTTTTACTGGTCCATCACCGGTCAGTTTTTTCACCGTAACATTCTGCCCACAAGGCACTTCTTTTAATGTTTTCATCACAATTCTCCTTTTACTGATGTTTTTTATTACACAATAATATGGCTTGCCATATCCCTGCCAATCGCAACTCTGGAATCCTTTACGTTTACAATCATATTGCCATTTAACATGGAAATCACCGTAACAGTTCCTCCTGATACAAAACCAAGGTTTTCCAAAAATTTTCTGGTTTCTTCCTTTCCTCCCACCTTCTTAATCACATTAGCTTCTCCTTCTTTTACCATCGTAAGCGGCATATGATCATCTCCTTCCATAATGATATGATTTTTGAATATGCACAATCCTTTTCTTATGTGTTAGTTTATTCTAATTTCTATTAGTTGTCAATAACTTGTTGATAAATTTTTATTTCATTGAATTTTTTCTCATTTATGTTACAATCAAAATAAATATCTGGAAATGGTATTACAATCATGACTAAAAAATTGGAGGTTACCATGAATATAAATGAATCTGCGGAAAATTATTTAGAAACCATATTAATCCTTAGCAAAACCTTACCCGTGGTCCGGTCTGTAGATATTGCAACAGAACTGGGATTTAAAAAATCCAGTGTCAGTATTGCCATGAAAAATCTGCGTGAAAAAAAATATATAACCGTTTCGGAAGCCGGCTATATTACTTTAACGAAGTCAGGCAAAGAAATAGCAGATATGATATATGAACGCCACGAACTTTTCACTTCCTGGCTGATCAGTCTGGGAGTCGATGAAAAAACCGCTTCCGAAGATGCCTGCCGGATGGAGCACGTAATCAGCAAGGAAAGCTTTGAAGCCATTAAAAATCATATTCCAAATTGTCAAAAATAATACAGATAAAAATCCCTGCGATTCTGCAATCTGCAGCCTCGCAGGGATTCTTTCATTTTTTACATTATGCAATAGAAAAGCAGCCTGCCAATCCATATTACTTATGAAAGTGCCGCAGTAATAATCGCCATGGAATATACCTCTGTAGCAGTACAGCCTCTCGACAAATCATTAATCGGGGAATTTAATCCCAGTAAGATTGGTCCATACGCTTCAAAATTACCCATTCTCTGTGCAATCTTATACCCGATATTACCCGCATTGATATCCGGAAAAATAAAGGTATTTGCATGACCGGCAACCTCAGAATCCGGACATTTCTTCTTAGAAACAGAAGGAGAAACTGCTGCATCAAACTGCATTTCTCCTGCAATCGGAATATCCGGATTACGCTCTTTCGTTTTCCTTGCTGCATTTCGCATCTTATCCACATCCTCGCCATGACCAGAACCGTCTGTAGAATAACTCAAAAATGCCACCTTTGGATCTACACCGAAAATCTTTGCACAACGGATAATCTCTTCTGCAATCTCCACCAGTTCATCCTCGTTCGGACGAATAATAATTCCACAATCCCCCATTGCCAATACCTCATTACCACCGGTTGCCAATGGTCTTACTAAAATAAAGCAGGAAGATACCAATGTATTACCAGGCTTTGTTTTAATAAGCTGTAGTGCCGGTCTTACCGTATCTGCGGTTGAATATGTTGCACCACCTAACAGTGCGTCTGCATATCCCATCTTTACCAGCATGGTTCCAAAATAATTATTCTGTAGCAGATATTCTTTGGCCTGTTCCGGAGTTACCCCCTTATGCTTGCGAAGCTGGCAGAACTCTTCAACCATTTTATCCATATCCTCAAATGCTGCCGGATTAATAATCTCCGATCCCCTGATATTAAATCCGCTCTCCTCTGCCACATCATAAATCTCATCCGGATCCCCAATCAAAATCGGATGTAAAAAATTACTTGCCAAAAGTCTCGAGGAAGCTTCCAGAATACGTGGATCATTACCTTCCGTTAACACGATTGTCTTTGGATTCTTCTTCAAAATATCAATTAACTGACCAAAACCAAACATTACTTTGCTCCTCCATTTTCTTTTTGTATACAGTCTAATTTTATTATATATTTTTTTAATAAATTCTCAAGTGATTTTTAACAAAAAAACAGTTGATTTTGTCTTTTTTTCGGTACAATATAATAAATCCATCTTTTGCATATATTTACCCTATTATTCCGGCATAAATTTTCAACAAATTTTCAGGCAATTTTTCCAATCGTTCCTAATATCCTCTTTTCTTCAAATCCGCAACCAATTGCACAAAAAATTCCCTTACGTCAAATCCGTCAAAATTTTCTCTGTTTAAGTCAATCATGTCCCCATGGGAGATTCCTCGTTTTCCCTTTACCGTAAGAAATTGAAACCGTTCTCCCCACCGGAAGGAATTCTGCCCTACCAATCCGTCATTGGGACCGTCAAAATAATTAACCAGCTGATAAGAGAAATTAAGGGGGAATCGCCCACCGGCAGCTGTATTTAACTTAGAACCCACACTCTGATAATAAACCCCCGGCACATCAGGCAACTTCTCATTCCGTTCCCTGCATGTACTTGCTCTTAAATCATTGACTGCTTCCAAGAAATCAGGATTAGAATCTCCCATCTTTGCAAGTGCTGTATTATAGGTTTTAGCAATCATATCCTGCTTCCTCTTAGAAATCTTTGATAAAAGAAAATCTGCAAATTCGCAGCCCCTATGAGGCGTATTGATGGTTGTAAGAGACGCCACATAATGGCTGATTCCCAATTTGGACAATGCATATCTGCTATCAAGTCCCCCTTTAGAATGGGCAATGATATTTATTTTGCCACAGCCTGTTTCTTTTACAATTTCCTGAATCCTTTCTGCCAGTTCTTTTCCACATTCCTCCACCGAAGCTGCGGACTGCTGATTGCCATAATATAAAACTGCACCATTTTGTTCCAGTTCCTTTGGAATTCTGCCCCAGTAATTCAGATATCGAAAATCCCGGAAAAATACACCGTGAACCAGCAAAATAGGATATCTTGTAGCACAAATCTGCTGCTCCCTTCTTGACTTGTTCAATAAAATCTTATCATTCTCAAACAAAACTTCCTTTGATACGGTTTTAATAATAATTCCCAATGCAATTAAATGGGCTATCGGTATCCAGCCACAGAGAATACCAATGACACGCCAGCGGATTCCCAGCTGTTCAGAAGTTATGTAAACTCTAATAATACCATTCCAGAATACAATATTTTCTGTCAATATGATAACAAGCGTGTTTATCAGCCATATCCTGGGATTACTCACAACAGAACCCACAGAAAATACACCTAAAAATCCCATAATTGAATAGATTACACACACAGTAGTGGAAGCAACAAACAAACCAAGCAGCTCACAACCATTGCCACATATCCGCAGCCGGGTAGTCTGCATCTTCATATTCTCAAGGGAGGGTACAATATTCATAAAGAGGAACAGTGCCAGTAAAAACGGAAGAAAAACCGCCAGTTCTGCCATTTTTGAGAACGATACAAAATTAGCCACAAATATGATAACAACACAATAAAAAATACGAACAATCATCTTTTGTAATGTCTGCATGCCTGCCTCCTGCTAACAATCTGCTTTCACTGCCCAACGCATCTTGGTAGAATGTGCCCGGCTGTTCCTGATACACTCTTCCTTGGAAGGTCTTACCACTTTATCTGCTATCCCACTATATTGTCCTAATTTTTTATGTCTTTTAAAAGATTTCTTTACCAGGCGGTCTTCTCCGGAATGAAAGGTAAGAATTGCGACACGCCCGCCAGGATTTAACACATCCGGAAGCTTTTCCAAAAAGGAATCTAACACCTCAAATTCATTATTTACATCAATGCGGAGTGCCTGAAATGTTCTGGCACAGGATTTTTTCACTGCTTCCCTCCGCTCCTTTTTGGGTACAAGAGGCAAAAGTGCTCTTTCCACCAGTTCTGCCAGCTTGGTAGTCGTGTCAATCCGACCTCCTTTTCGGATTGTAGAAACTACCATATCCGCAATTTCATCTGCATATGGCTCGTCTGCATTTTCTTCAAGCATTCCTGCTAATTCATCTCTTGTAATATGTAAAAGCCTTTCCGATGCCGAAACTCCCTTTTCCGGATTCAACCGCAAATCCAAAGGACCCTCTGCCTTATAGGAAAATCCCCTTTCCGGATTGTCAATCTGCATGGAGGACACTCCCAGATCAGCTAATATAAAATCAAATTTCCCCACCTCTTGTGCCAGATGGTCTATATCTGCAAAATTCATTAACTTAACAGTTATAATATCCTCTGTAAACCCTTCTTCTGCCAGACGTTTTCTTGTCTTTTCAGATTCAATCGGGTCTACATCCAGTCCGTAGATATGCCCTTTTCCCTGAAGGCATTCCAGCATTCTTCTTGTATGTCCTCCATATCCAAGAGTGGCATCCAAGCCCTGCTGTCCCGGCTTAATTTCCAGAAAATCCAGTATCTCCTCCACCATAATGGAAATATGCATTCCTGCCGGTGTGCTGCCCTTTTTTATTACTTTTTCAACTGTGTCTGCATATTTTTCAGGATTCAGCTCTTTATATTTTTCATTGAATTTTCTAGGATGTGTTCCACTGTAGCGCACCCGCCGCTTGTGGGTGCCGACAGTAAGTAAGCCACCTGTACTTCTATGCCATCCATATTCTCCAATAAGATTTCATATCTGTTTTCCTGGTATCCTCCATTATATAATCCTGTTATTTTGAATTTATTGCCCTGGGAATCCGACAGAATGTCTCCTATCCGTATAACTCTTCCTTCCATTTCACTTATAACAGAATAAACCTTACCTCTTTCCTTTACCAAAAATGTATCTTTTATTCGTAAAACAATATCCACTATTCCTTCCCCCATATATTTATTACTTGTAATTATAGCACTGTTCATTATACATAACAACTTAATTCAGAAGTTCTCCCTGCGGATATTCTATTTTTGAAAAAACAAAATACCACAGCCAGTATTCCCAGAAAACGGTCGTGGTATTTTGCCGTTGTTTACATAACATCTCGATTTTTCAGTCACTAAGCCTGCGACAGCCGCCAAATGGACATGCGGGCACGTCTACTTGCTCGTTACTCTCAGAAATCATATCTCACTAAACTGGTCCTTTCCTACCATACACAAAGGGCAAAGAAAGTCTTCTGGAACATCCTCCCACTTCGTACCTGGTTCAATTCCATTTTCCGGACTCCCCTCTTCCTCATCATATATCCATCCACATACATCACATATATACTGCATCACTAAGCTCCTTTCTTTCTATATCTTTCTATAACAGCGGATTTTCTGCCCTTGCCCTTAAACGTTCCCATCTTCTGTCTACTTCCATTTGGATTTCCTCCACAATGTCTTTATATTCTTCCTTTCTCAGATGTTTTGTCCTTCCCATCATAGTAAGCCAGTCGAGCACTGGTATCTTTTTGTTCATCTTTTCCGGATCATAGCTTAACCCAGTAATTCCCTCTTCTATTTCAAACAGAGGAAAATAGCAGCTGTCCACTGCTGCCGCAATGACACTCCTCTCAGTATTCGGTTTATCATTCCAGTTAAGCGGGCAGGCAGATAATGCTTTAATATAGGCTGTCCCGCACTCATTTGCGTAAAATTTAGCCTTTGCTGCTTTTTTAATAAAATCTGCCGGATTGGATTCTGCCACTGTCGCCACATAAGGCAGGTTAGTTGCCGCCATCAGCATAGGCGAATCTTTATGGAAGAACTTTTTTCCATACTGATTTTCCCCCACATGGGAAGTAGAACTCTTCGCTCCCTTAGGCGTGGAATAAGACAGCTGATACCCTGTATTCATATAACCACCGTTATCATATTCAAAAATAATCAGACGCTCATTACGAATTGCGGTTCCTAATGCCGACCCCATTCCGATATCCATGCCTCCGTCTCCACTGACCATGATAAAAGTGATTTCTCCTTTCGGATATTCTCCTCTTTTTTGTCTCTGATGAAACATTTCCACCAGACCAGACAGAGTTGCCGCACCATTCTGAAACAGATTATGGATATATGGAATCTTAAATGTAGTCTTAGGATAAGCCGTTGTGACCACCATACCGCAGCCCGTATGGAACAAGAGTACTACATTTCCTTCAATGCCTTTTAACAAGAGATTTACATTTACTGGTATACCGCAGCCTGGGCAGGCACCATGTCCAGGTGCCAAACGCTTGGGCATTGCTGTTACTTCATTAATTCTTCCGCCTTTTACCATTGGTTTTCCACAAATCAGGAAATCTTTTTTATCTTGACCATCCTCTGCTTTTTCATCTGTCTGCCCCTTTCTTTCCACTGTTGTACATCCCGGTGCTGCCCTTTGTTCCGAAATTGTATCAAAATATCTCGGTGCCCGAAATGCCGCATTTCCCGGATAAATTCCTGTGTAATCAAAAGTCTTTATTTGTTCTTCATAACCTAACAGCAGTAATTGCTTTGCATCCTCCTCATAAAAATCTTTACCGCCCAGACCATAAATTCTGGTGATTACTTTACAGACTGCCCCCTTTTCCTGAAGCATGGCTTTCAGCTCAAGAGACAAATTACCACCTCCCGCTCCGTAACTGTCCTGTCTGTCTGCCGCAATGATAACCTTTGCATTTTTGCACATCTCATATAATGCATCTGCCGGGTATGGACGGAGTATTTTCGTAGTAAAAACACCAACCTTTTTTCCCTCTTTTCTCAGCTTGTCCACTGCAACCCTCGCCGTATGATACGCTGAACCAAGGATATACAAAAGGATTTCTGCATCCTGCGTCTGGTATCCCTGTACCTTTCCATAACTCCTTCCCGATATCTCCTCATATTCTTTAAAAATCTCTGTAATATCACCCTGTGCCTGCTCCATTGCAAGATGAAGCTGATATTTGTTATTTAATATATCCGGTTCATTCATGTAAGAACCGATAGTAACCGGATGTTCCAGATCCAGTGCTGAATACGGTGCTTCATAGTCTCCGATAAATTTTTTAACTGCCCCATCCTCTTTAAATACCATACTGTTTCTTTTCTGATGACTGGTAAAAAATCCATCAAAACCCACGATGACCGGAAGCTTTACCTGTTCCGCAATCCTCAGTGCACAAATGTTAAAATCATATACTTCCTGAGGTGTATTGGCAAACAGGATCAACCAGCCAGTATTCAGCGTATACATGATATCACTGTGATCTCCCTTTATGGAAAGAGGTCCGGATACAGTACGGCAGGCTATATTCATTACCATGGGAAAACGGGTTCCCGACTGCACTGGAAGCTGTTCTATCGCATACAAAAGTCCATTGGCACTGGTGGCGTTAAATACACGTCCTCCTCCAGCTGCTGCACCATAACAGATTCCAGCTGCACTGTGTTCCCCTTCTGCTGCAATCAAAGAAATGTCGTGTTTTCCGTCTGCCTTCATCTGATCCAGAAATTCTGCAATCTGAGTAGAAGGCGTAATCGGATAATATCCCATTACATGATAATTAATCTGCTTTGCCGCATATGCTGCCAGTTCATTTCCACTCTCAAATAAAATCTGCTGTTCTTCCATTTATACCAGTCCTCCATCTACTCTTTGTTCCGTCAGATATGACTCGCTGGTCACATAAGAATTGGCACCTACATTTTCATATTGCAGATGTTCCGGTAAAAGTTCCTGATTTCTCATGACAAACTCCGGATTCAAATGCTCCCTTTCTACTCCCTTTACAAGCGCCTTTGTAGGACACACTTCTACACAGCGAAGACAGCCCTTACAATGATGGTAATCTAGTCCCATATTGACCATCGCTTCTTTTCCTTTGTACTCTCCTCTTGCAAACTGGAATACCATATCCGGACAGGTGGTATCACAAAGTCCGCAGTTAATGCATCTCTCTTTGATAAATAACGGTATATACCCTTCTCTGGAAGCCGATAAATCGTTGGAAACCGTAGAACCAAAGCATGGATTCACACCTCCTATAGGTGCATTTTCATACCCCCACTCATTCTGAATTTCCTGATAACAAACTTTCCCATATTCCTCTTTGGGAGAAAAATATTGCTCTGTCACCTCATCATATCCTCTTCCGATACCGGTAAGATTAGCATCCAGCATAGACGGATATTTTTTTCCTATTGTTTCCTTTGCAATATCAAAAACAGTATTGATCGGAATAAACTCTGACGCCCTTGCGATGGCACCCAGCATTACCATATTAATTCTGGTCTTTTCCTCCATGGCAATTTTCAATGCATCTATACAGTAAATCGTTCCTGCATGCAGTCGTAATTTTTCCCGGATCTGTTCCGGTGACATATCTGTGTTAATCACAATTTTTGTATCTTCCGTTACGCCCGCTGTCACCGCACTCTTACCGATCATTGCTTCATGAAACAATCCCAAAATGTCAGGAGATTCTACCGGTGAGTTAATTCCAATTTCCGTATCCTTATGACTATACCGGATAAATGCTTTTACCGGTGAACCACGCTTTTCTGAACCGTAACTGGAAAAACTGGCTGCATTTAAATCCAAATAAACTGCGCCCAGTTCTCCCAACATCTTCCCACAAAGGTTTGCTCCCAAACCACCAATGCTTTCCAAACGAATTTCATAATATCCATTTTCATTTGTACAAGGTAATGTCACCTGATGTTCCATACTGATAACCTCTCTTTTAACAAATCTGGCCAACTCATATAGATTATAGTATGAATTTTTTTTCTTAAAATATACCTGTTTCTTTCCTCCTCTTTACGCACTTCCCAATCTTTTTAGCATAAAATAAAATAAAACCACATAGGATGTATGATATGTATTATTTTCTGTTTATTTTTCTCATCATCGCTCTTCTTTTCTGCACGGTCTTTCATTTCAAAAAAAAGAAAATTATCAAAAAAATCAAATGCATGGATCGCTGCGAAAAATGTATCCTTTTAGACGAACTGGTAAAGCCTTTGGGATACTGCTACCATTGCAACTGTAGCTTCTTTTCCTCTGCTCTTGATGCGTGGCAGAAAAAAGCCGGCTACACCTATCTCTATGACCATCTGGCTCCCCGTTTTCAAATGGTAACCCAATTTGAACCCATCTATTTTGATTATGACGGAAAAACCTGGCTGATCGAATTCTGGAAGGGGCAGTACGGCATTAATACCGGTGCTGAAATCGGCATTTATCACACTGATACCATTGTTCCACCGGAGAATTATAAAACCACCATGTTTGATGGCATCAGTGACAAAGAAATGCTTCCCTGTTCTTTTATGCTGTATGACAAAACCGGCGATTATATACGGATATCTGATACACATTGGTGGCTTACTGCATTTTTAACCGGTCGTTTTTCCAATCCTTCTGACCTTTGTATGGAAAACAGCATTACTTTTCCCAATATGGAAATGCTGTCTGCTTTTATTGAAGGTATGTACCATGCAGGCTATTCCCCAAAAGATTTTCAGATTTACGGTCTTAGGCTTTGTTTTACCTTCTGTGAACCGCAAAATGAAGAACATACACTGTATATCCGTTTCTGGAGCCGTTTCTCACAATGGAAAAACCGGATATTCTGTAAAATATATTTATGGATCACCAGACCTTTTTGCAATACAGAAGACCGGATTCTTTATTTATACTACTATCTTCCTTTTGCATTTCGGAAAATCCTGCGACTGCATCGGTTTAACAAGCGCTGTCATCGAAAAAAACGCTGCATGAGGAGAAAAATATGAGTACCAGTAATCGTCTGAATCATGCATTTACCAATGCGTTGGAACTGCCCCTTGGCGCAAATACAAAATATGTCTTAGTCAGTGACTGTCATAGAGGCGTCGGAACCTCATCCGACAATTTCTTAAAAAATCAACACCTGTATTTTGCTGCCTTAAAACATTACTATCACAATGGTTTTTCTTACATTGAATTAGGTGACGGTGACGAACTCTGGGAAAACCGGAATATGGAAAGCATTATCGAAGTTCACAGCAATGTATTCTGGCTGTTCTCCCTTTTTTACAAAGAAAACAGACTATACATGATTTACGGAAACCACGATATGATAAAGAAGAAAAAAAGATACAGCAAAAAAAAATGCGGCTCCTATTTTTGCACGGAATCACAAAAAAAGCAGCCACTATTTCCGAACCTTACCTTCCATGAAGGAATCATCCTGCGTTCTTCAAAAGCACCTTCCAAAGCGCTATATTTGACACATGGGCATCAGGCAAGTCTTTTGAACTCTACCTTCTGGCCTCTTTCGCAGTTTTTTGTCCGCTATTTCTGGCGTCCTCTGGAAAACTTCGGCGTCCTGGATCCTACCAGTGCCGCAAAGAATTACCATGTAAAACATAAAACCGAAGAACGTCTGAATAAATGGGCAACAGACTGCAAAAAAACCCTGATCACCGGTCATACCCACAGACCTGTCCTGCCAGAAGAACCTGCTTATTATTACAATACCGGAAGCTGTGTACATCCTCGATGCATCACCTGTATCGAAATAGAAAACTGTTCCCTTACTCTGGTTAAATGGAGTATGAGTTCCAAAGCTGACAGTACTCTCTATGTTGCACGAGAAGTGCTGTCTGGTCCGGTACAGTTGTTTCGGTAAATGAAAAACACGCTTTGCGAGTTTCTCACGTTCACAGGCGGCACCAAATTGGAAAGCAGGCATTCCAGCTTGGCTTATGTCTTCCGTACAAAATAAAATGGGGGCTTTCGCACTAAGTTTTCTTAATCCAAAAGTCCCCATTAACCTAAAACCTCACTGTTAAGGAGAAAAGAAACATCCCATCACAGAAACTGCTTCATCTCCCCCATAAAATCTTCTTCCGTTTTAATAATCTTCTTTGCTAAATTGATGCTCTCAGGCGACGCTTCCTCATACTTGTTCATATATTCGCTAACCGACTGGATTCCCATATTACAGCCATCCATCATAATCTTGGCTACCTGTCTGCTATCATCTTTCATCATCAATTTTGCTTCCGTACTAATCCAGGACATTGCCGAAGCCATCATCCCTGGCTCCTTTTCCTCTTTTCCATATTCCGCAAGCTGCTTACTGGTCTCCTCTTCCAGCTTCTGATGCTTTACAGTATAATCATCAATCACATTTGCCAGATCCTCATCCCTGACATATTCCATCACCTGAGACATACTGTTCATTGCCATTTTGCAACCTGCATTACATTCATCCAAAAGATTAATTGTCTGTGTCATCATACTTTATTACCTTCTTTCTTTTTTTGTAAGTATGACCACACTTTGGCATCTTTTATACAACAAACCGCACTTATGCGTGTCAAATGGTCAAAGAAGTCAGAAATTCTTCCTATTCTTCATAGTCCATACACAACCGGACTGCTGCATATGGACGGACATACGTATCTGCCGTTTTTACGTGTTCCGGATGTACCTGATATCCCTTTAATGCCTCTGCACTTTCCAGTCTGCTGTCCAACATGACATCTGCATTGGAAGACTCCATCCCCTCCGTTACAATTTTAAGATTAATCAGCCCCGGCACTACTCCTACCAAAGCTTCCAGATGTTCCTTCATTTTCTTTTTTACATCATATTTCTCCTGCTTCGTCAAATCCTCTTTTAACTGCCATAAAATCACATGCTTCACCATATCCATACCATCCTTTCCTATTAAATACCGGGCATTGCTACTGCAATCTGCCTGATTCCTTATACATCCTTCCTTATCTTACTATACACATCAAAAAAATAAAACATAAAAAGGCTGTAAATTCACAAAACAGAAACATAGTAAACATAGTTTGTTCACATTTTTCTTATATACTACATACTTGTAAGAGCTTTTCATATAGTACAGCAATGTACTGAAATCCTCTCCCCCTCATTAAAGGAAGGGGCTGTCGCTTTAACGAAATGAGATTCGTGAAGCGGCAGCTTCTTTTTAT
>CAJUFL010000022.1 GCA_910585605.1 uncultured Lachnospiraceae bacterium
GATAAAAAGAAGCTGCCGCTTCACGAATCTCATTTCGTTAAAGCGACAGCCCCATCGTGCCCATTTGCATTTTCAATCGGTTCAAAAATAATGATTAAACGTAAAGAATTTATTCATTATATATCGGAACATAGTAGGTTATATTGACTTTGTAAAGTTTCGTATGGTATCATGATACCATACGAGCTTTTCTTTTTTGGAAAGGAAGTTTAAAATGGGAAAGGATTTAAAAGGTAAAGAGTTAGGTATTGGTATTATACAGCGAAAGGATGGATTATACCAAGGCAGATATTGCGATAGATGGGGGAAACGAAAGACCATTTATAATAAGAATCTGAGAGAGTTAAGGAAGCAGCTTGCTGAGGCAATTGTTGCTAATGAGAATTTTATGAGTATCAAGAATAACATAACTCTTAACAAGTGGTTTACTAGATGGATGGAGGTATATAAAGAAAAAAGTATACGTGCCAATACCAAGAGAAATTACACACATGTTTATCAAAAAAATATAGCCCCTTATATAGGTGAACGTTATATAAATTCTCTTGTAAAGTCAGATATCCAGCTTCTAGTTGATAGAGCCTGCGATGCTGGTTATGGGTATGAAAGGCAGAATAAGATAAAAGTAATTTTACGAGATATGTTGCAAAGAGCAGTAGAGGATAATCTTGTTGTAAATAATCCTGTTAGTGGGATTAAACTCAGAGCTATTAAAGTAGTCAAAGCAAAATCATTAACCTTAGAAGAACAAAATATTTTTTTTGATTATTGCAAAAATACATTTTATGAGAATTTGTTCAATGTTGCAGTCAATACAGGATTACGCCCCGGAGAATTATTTGCATTACAATTAGATGATATTGATTTGGAGCATGGGTTCATCGATGTTAATAAGACACTTGTTTATCAAAAATATCTTACTGATAACAGAAAAGAGTTTCATATTGAACCACCAAAAACTAAACAAAGCTACCGTAAAGTTCCCATTAATAGTATATGTAAGGTGTATTTGGGGAGACAGCTAGAATTAAAACGGGTAGTTTCCTGTAAAAAACCAAAACAGCATAATAATTATTTATTTGTTACAAAGTTTAACACACCATTAAACACTCAAATTTATTCAGATGCAATCAGGGCAGTAATCAGACAAATAAATCTAGTCAGATCACTAGATAACCAATTTGAGAAGTTCAGTGGGCATACATTCAGACATACATTTGCTACCAGATGTTTTGAAAATGGAGTAGAGGCAAAAGTAGTTCAATCTTATCTTGGACATGCTAGTCTGAAGATGACCATGGATTTATACACACATGTAACTGAAGATAAGGCTACACAAGATATTGAAAAAATTGTATTAGAAGATAAAAATATTATAAGTATGGATAGAAGGTTGGCATAAATGGTGTAGTATTGGTGTAGTATTGCTGTAGGCAGAATTTTGATATACAGTAAAATCAATTCTTTTTATGCAATTTTGTACTTAAGCTGGGTAACTTACTACGTGTACCAGGTGACTCCGTATGTGTTGTAGGAATATCATTTAAGCAGCTGTCTGGATTTGGACACGAAGCAGATTCCACCATAAACTATGATCACAAAAATGAGTATCCATAGACCAGAATTTTGAAGGGCAGCAATATGTATGAGTTTCTGATATCCCCAGAATGCAATGACGCCGAATAGGATAAAGGTAACCGCAGGCAGGAAAATATCTTCCGAGAAGGAAAGCTCAAAAGGAATCATTTTTTGCAGCTTATGCAGGCAGGCAAACGTAAGGAACAGGTATCCTGCAAACAATCCGATGATATAGCCATAGATTCCAATGCGGGGAATGGCAAACATTATAAAACTGATCCGGATTGCAGTTGCAATAACGGTAAGGATCAGGTTGTGGGCAGCGAATCCAAGTCCGTTTAGAATACTGGCAAGTGTGGTCGCAAGATAAATAAAGGGACAAAGCAGGGAAAGCTGGTATAGATACATACCGGCTTCTTTGCTTTTAAAAAAACACATTCCGATCGATGGTCCGAAGATATAAAAAGTGATTGTGGAGAATATCCCAATCAGAAGGCAGAAATGCAGGCTTTTTTCGCAAAGTCTCGTAAGATAATCTTTTTTCAGACCGCTGCTTGCGGAAGACACGGCAGGCAGGAGCATGGTGGAAAGTGAATTGGTGATGGTGGAAGGAAACATGATAAATGGAAAAGCCATTCCGGAAAAAATGCCATATGTTTCAAGACTTAAAGTGGAATTTCCATAAAAGCTTAAAAGTACGGTTGGAATCATAATAGCCTCTATGCTTTGCAATACAGTAAGGGCGAGACGGTTGGTGGTGAGCGGGACAGAATCTTTTAGAAACAGATGCAGAATCTGGCTTTTATGAATGGCTTTTGTTTTGGTATTCTTCCCTGTACATAGCGAAGTTTCAGGATGACAGGCAAAATGGATGAACAAGGCAGTTATAGAGTAAAGAAATGCAATGATTTCCCCTATAACAATGCCGATTACAGCAAAAGAAGCATCATACTGGTTTCGGATACAGATATAGGATGCCAAAAGATATAATCCAAATACTTTTGCAAGCTGTTCTAAGAAGTCGGACATACCGTGGACGCTGGATTTTTCCAGACCGAGAAAATATCCGTGTATGGCACCCTTCATTGACATAAATGGAATCCCGAAACAGATCACCTTGAGACAGGATGTACATTCCGGTGCATTTAAAATGCGGATGCATAACCAGTCAGCATTTTGGTACATAATAGTACTGACAAGAAGGCCGAGAAAAAGATTAAAGAAAAAGCAGGTCTTAAAAAACGCACAGGCAGACGCCGTGTCACCGCGGCTTTTATATTCGGATACCAGTTTTGTCAGGGCAAGTTCATTTCCGAAGGTAGTAAGAGAAAAAGCAACCATATACAGCGGAAAAATAAGCTGGTATATACCTAATTCCTTCGCACCGATTAAGTCTGCAAGGAATATTCTATTATAAAACCCAATAATTCTGGTGGCGAAACCGGCCAGGGTTAAAATCAGAGTTCCTTTAATGACAAGATTTTTAGAGATTAAGAAGTTGAGGCGGCAGCACCAGTTTTTAACTTTCATGAGATTCCCCGTTTTTCTTTTTTGATCGGTGATTTGCTGATACAGTATAAAAGATAGCAAAATACCGGATTACTGCTAATTTATGCGCTTTTTTTGCTAAATATGTCTGATAATATAACGATTCCCACAAGCAACGAGCCAGGTGTGCGTTTTTGCATACACATTTGGCGACGCCTGGGTCACATACCCCACTGCTTTGCCGCGTTTTAAGCTTGATGTCCCGTTGTTTGCAGCAGGGTTGTTAACTTCGTAATAATCGTACTTTATTATTCGAAGTACACTAGGTACTTGACACATAAAAAAAAGACTGTTATATTAGCAGTGTGATATCCGACTATTTTAGTGGGAATTGAGGTGGTAGTATGAAATTATCTACGAAAGGCAGATACGGATTGCGGGCAATGATAGATTTGGCAGATTATTCAGAGGAAATGCCTCAGTCTATAGCCAGCATTGCAGCCAGACAGTCCATTTCGGATAGTTATTTAGAGCAGCTGATGGCAAAATTGAAAAAAGCGGGTTTGATAACCAGTATTCGTGGTTCCCAAGGTGGATATGTACTGGCAAAACCGGGCACGGAGATTAGTGTAGGTGATATTTTACGGGCATTAGAAGGAGATTTGTCTCCTGTGAAGTGCATGGGACTAAAAGGGGATCAGGCATGTTCCGGCAGCGGGAACTGTGTAACGAAAAATGTCTGGAAACGCATAGATGACAGTATACAAAATGCAGTGGATTCCATATATCTGAATGAATTAGTAGAAGATAACCGGAAGATGCGCCTTTATGGGAAAGAACCCGGTGCGGATTGTGATTTATAAAAAGTATTTATATAGAAAAGAGGACAAAACCATGGAAGAAAAAAGTTTTATTTATTTAGACCATGCGGCTACAACTGCCGCAAGACCTGAGGTGGTGGAAGCGATGCTTCCGTATTTTACAGAAAATTTCGGAAACCCTTCCAGTGTTTATACGTTTTCCCAGAAAAATAAAGCGGTGGTTACGGAGTGCAGGGAAAAGATAGCGGACAGCTTGAACGCAAAAAGCAATGAAATTTATTTTACTGCCGGTGGTACGGAGTCAGATAACTGGGCACTGAAAGCTGCAGCAGAGGCATATGCTTCAAAAGGTAATCATATTATTACCACAAAGATTGAACATCATGCAATTCTTCATACGGCAAAATATCTGGAAAGTAAAGGATTCGAGGTTACATATCTCGATGTGGATGAAAACGGAGTGGTAAAGCTTGACCAGCTGAGACAGGCGATCCGTCCGGAAACCATTCTGATATCCGTTATGTTTGCCAACAATGAGATAGGAACCATTCAGCCAATAAAGGAGATAGGAGAGATAGCAAAAAAACATGGAATTCTCTTTCATACAGATGCAGTACAGGCGTATGGGCAGATCCCGATAGATGTGGATGAATGCCATATCGATATGCTAAGTGCAAGCGGACATAAACTGAACGGTCCAAAAGGAATCGGATTTTTATATATCCGTACGGGGCTGAAGCTTAGGAACTTTGTGCATGGCGGGGCGCAGGAGCGTTCCAGACGTGCAGGCACAGAAAACGTTACAGGAATTGTCGGTTTTGCCAAGGCAGTCGAAATTGCTTTTTGTACAATGGAAGAACGATCCCAAAAGGAATGTATGATGAGAGATTACCTGATTGACCGCATTTTGGCAGAGATTCCATATGCAAGACTCAACGGACACAGAACAAAAAGGCTTCCCAATAATGTAAATATCAGCTTTCAGTTTATTGAGGGAGAATCTCTTTTGATCATGCTGGATATGGCAGGAATTTGTGCATCTTCTGGTTCTGCATGTACTTCCGGTTCGCTGGATCCTTCCCATGTACTGCTTGCCATTGGGCTGCCGCATGAGATTGCACATGGTTCCCTTAGAATGACAATCGGTGATGAAAATACAATGGAAGAAATGGATTATGTAATCGAACAGATTAAAGAGATTGTGACAAAGCTTCGTGCAATGTCACCGTTATATGAAGATTTTATGAAACATAGTTAAAAATCTGCCGGATATTGGCAGGGATTCGTATTACAATCAGGATAATCAGTTTGACAGTTGTCACGGGAAACTGGTTACAGATACAGGAGGTAAAAATATGTACAGTGAAAAAGTGATGGATCATTTCACAAATCCCAGAAACGTGGGTGAAATTGAAAATGCGAGTGGTGTAGGAACGGTAGGAAATGCCAAGTGTGGAGATATTATGCGCATTTATTTTGATATCGATGAAAATCAGGTAATAAAGGATGTGAAATTTAAAACATTTGGTTGTGGTGCTGCCGTAGCTACAAGTTCCATGGCAACAGAGCTTGTAAAAGGAAAGACTATTTACGAGGCATTAACAGTTACTAATAAAGCGGTAATGGAGGCACTTGACGGGCTGCCTCCGGTAAAGGTGCATTGTTCTTTACTAGCTGAAGAGGCGATCCATGCTGCACTTTGGGATTACTGTGAAAAAAATGATATCAAGATAGAAGGATTGGAAAAACCCAAAAATGATATCAGTGAAGACGAAGAAGAGGAAGAATACTAAACGATGAAGAAAAAAGTTGCGGTGGGTATGTCCGGCGGAGTGGATTCGTCTGTTGCAGCATATCTGTTAAAAGAGCAGGGTTATGATGTAATCGGTGTCACAATGCAGATATGGCAGGAGGAGGATCCTCTTGTTCAGGCGGAAAACGGTGGATGTTGTGGTCTCTCGGCAGTGGATGATGCAAGACGGGTTGCGGATATGCTGGGGATACCGTATTATGTATTGAATTTTAAAAGAGAATTTAAGGAATCTGTGATCGATTATTTTATGGAGGAATATATGCATGCAAGAACACCGAACCCTTGTATCGCCTGTAACCGGTATGTAAAATGGGAAGCATTACTAAACCGGGCGATGGAGCTTGGGTGTGATTATATTGCTACCGGACATTATGCCAGGGTATGCCGCCTTCCAAATGGAAGATATGCGCTTAAAAAATCTGCAACAGTGCGAAAGGATCAGACGTATGCCCTCTATAATCTGACACAGGATCAGCTTTCGAAAACACTCATGCCGGTAGGGGAATACGAGAAAGAGGATATTCGTCTGATGGCAGAAAGGATTGGACTGCCAGTGGCAAAGAAACCAGATAGCCAGGAAATCTGTTTTATTCCGGATCATGATTATGCATCCTATATTATTAAGGAGACAGGAAAAACGTTTCCAGCGGGCAACTTTGTCGATCAAAACGGAGACGTATTAGGACAGCACAAAGGGATTATTCATTATACTGTCGGACAGCGAAAGGGATTAGGAATTTCTCTGGGTACACCTGCATTTGTTACGGATATTCGTCCGGAAACAAATGAGGTGGTAATCGGTTCTGATAAAGATACATATCATGACAGCCTATTGGGAAATCAGGTAAATTTTATGTCGGTTGACAAACCAGAAGGAGAGTTAAGGGTGACTGCAAAGATTCGTTATTCCCATCAGGGAGCTCCATGCAGGATAAGAATGGTGGGGGAAGATATTATTTCCTGCCAGTTTGAGGAACCTGTACGTGCTATTACCCCGGGGCAGGCGGTTGTATTTTATGACGGAGATTTGGTGGCAGGAGGGGCAACCATTATGGGGACATAAATAAGTGGTACGATTATCTAATACCCGACTGCCATAACAGGGCATTGCGAAATTTTATAAAATAGTATATTCTAAAATAAAAAGATTTGATAAGAGGAAAAAATATGTATTATGAAAATATTTTAGATTTAATAGGTAATACGCCATTGATCAGTTTAAAGCAGACCACGGGTCTTAATATTTATGCAAAAGCAGAGTTTTTGAATCCCGGCGGTTCCATTAAAGATCGTATTGCAAAGAATATGATAGAGGTTGCGGAACGGGACGGCAGATTAAAACCCGGAATGACGATTATTGAGCCTACCTCAGGGAATACAGGTATCGGCCTCGCTTTTTGTGGTGTCAGAAAAGGTTACCGGGTCGTCATTGTTATGCCAGAGAATATGAGTGAGGAGCGCAAGAAAATTATCAAGGCACTAGGAGCGGAACTGGTGCTTACACCTGCCGAACTTTCTATTGGTGGAAGTGTGGAAAAGGCAGAGGAACTGGTGAAGCAGTCAGATGATTATTTTATGCCGCAGCAGTTTGAAAATCCAGCGAATCCGGATATTCATTATAAGACCACCGGACCGGAGATAGTAAAGCAGCTTGGCAAAAAAGTGGATATTTATGTTTCCGGAATCGGAAGTGGAGGAACTTTACAGGGAGTAGCCAAATATTTGAGAGAACAGAATCCAGAGTGCAGAATCGTTGCGGTTGAGCCTAAAAATGTATCAGCATTGCTGGGAGATGAACCCGGACTCCATCAGATTCAGGGAATCGGAGACGGTTTTATTCCGGATGTACTGGATGTCAGCATCATTAATGACATAGTGGAGGTAACGGATGAAGATGCTGTGAATACGGCAAGGGAGCTGGCAGCTGTACAGGGACTGCTGGTGGGAACGTCTTCAGGTGCAAATGTATGGGCAGCAAAACAGATGGCAAAAAAATATGGAGAAGATAAAGTGGTTGCAACTATTCTTCCTGACCGGGCAGAGAGATATTTCAGCACAAGCCTGTTATAGAAGATATTTTTTAATGGTTAAACCAGGTAATTAATCGAATTATAATATGGATTAAGGAGGCATTGCTATGACAAAAATTGATATTATTTCCGGCTTTTTAGGAGCGGGAAAGACGACGTTGATTAAAAAGCTGATTGCAGAAGGATTTACAGGTGAAAAACTGGTCCTGATCGAGAATGAGTTTGGTGAAATCGGTATTGATGGAGGTTTTTTAAAGGATGCAGGGGTTCAGATTAATGAAATGAATTCCGGATGTATCTGCTGTTCCCTGGTGGGAGATTTTGGACAGGCATTAAAACAGGTATTGGAGGATTATGCACCGGATCGTATCATTATTGAACCCTCAGGCGTCGGTAAACTTTCTGATGTCATGAAAGCTGTTGCTGATATGAAAGAAGAAGCCATTGTAATTAATTCTGCTTCTGCGGTTGTAGATGCAATGAAGTGTAAGATGTATATGAAGAATTTTGGCGAATTTTTTAATAATCAGATTGAGAGTGCAGGAACCATTATCTTAAGCAGAAGTCAGAAGCTGTCAGAAGAGAAATTAGATGCAGTTGTCGATATGTTAAGGGAACATAATGAAAAGGCTACAATCATTACAACCGCATGGGATGATATTGACGGAAAACAGATTGTTGCTGCTTTGGAAAAGGAAAAGTCACTTGTGGAAGAGTTGATGGGAGAAGCAGAAGTATGTCCCGAATGCGGTCATGTGCACGTTCATGCGGAAGGACATCATCATGACCATGAGCATCATCACGGTCATGAAGGAGAATGCTGCCACCATGACCATGAGCATCATCACGAGCATGAAGGAGAATGCTGCCATCATGACCATGAGCATCATCACGAGCATGAAGGAGAATGCTGCCATCATGACCATGAGCATCATCACGAGCATGAAGGAGAATGCTGCCACCATGACCATGAGCATCATCACGGTCATGAAGGAGAGTGCTGCCATCATGACCATGGACACCATCATCATGCAGATGAAGTGTTTACCAGCTGGGGAGTAGAAACCCCGCATAAGTATTCGAAGGAGGAGATGGAACATATTCTTAAGATTCTTGCAGACAGTGAGAATACAGCGTATGGTATTATCTTACGGGCAAAAGGAATTGTTCCGGGGGAAGATGGCAATTGGATTTATTTTGATCTGACACCGGAAGAATACGAAGTGCGTGAAGGCAGACCCGATATCACCGGTAAATTATGTGTGATAGGGAGCGGTCTGAATGAAGAAAAGATTGCAGAGTTATTTCATGTATAATTCTACGTAAATTAAAGCAGAATCCCGGTATTCCTTTATGAATAGCGGGTTTTCTTACTATCAATAGAAAGGAATCCAGGGTATGAGAAAACAGGAAAAAGAAATCCCGGTATTTGTTTTTATGGGATTTTTAGAATGTGGCAAGACACGGTTTTGTAGTGAAACATTAATTGACAGGTCGTTTACAGAGGGTGAGCCGACTCTTTTGATTGTGACTGAGGAAGGAATTGAGGAATACGACGAAGAAGAACTGAAAAAACGGAATATTACTACTGTTTATTTGGAGGATACGGATTTAAATACGGAAAAACTGCTGGATTTACAGGAAGAGTATCATCCGAAGCAGGTCATGATTGAATATAACGGTATGTGGCAGCTTGACAGGCTGTTTACGATCAGGGTTCCAAAAGGATGGACGATTGTTCAGGTGATCACTTTGATCGATGCGGGGACATTTACAGTGTACAATAATAATATGAAGTCCTTGATGGCAGAACATATCCAGAGTGCGGATATGGTCATATTCAATCGTGTGACGGATGATTCGGATATCAACACAATGCGTATGGCAGTCAAGACTATTAATCGTCGTGCCCAAATTGTATTTGAAAATGTGAATGGTCAGGCCCAGATTGATAATGGCGAGATAGAAATTCCTTATGATATAGAGGCAGAGGTTGTGGAAATTGAAGATGAGGATTTTGGAATTTTTTATATTGATGCTTCAGATAACCCGGAAAAATATATTGATAAGACAGTAAAATTTAAAGGTCAGGTTTACTGTCCGCCACAGTATGGAGGGAAAGCTTTTGTGCCGGGACGTTTTGCCATGACATGTTGTGCAGAGGATATTACATTTCTGGGCTTTAAGTGTGTATCTTTAGAGACGCCTAATTTAGAAGACAGGGAATGGGTTACGGTTACGGCTAAGGTAAAATGTGAATATTATAAAGAGTTTGACGGGGAAGGACCGGTTCTTTATGCCCAAAAGATAGAAAAATCGGAAAAAGCTGAAGAAGATATCGTATATTTTTAAGTTAAACACAGAGGTTCATAATTATAATGATTTATATTTATGTAAAATTAAGGAGGAAATGATATGGCATTTAATGATTTTTTGGACAAGGTGAAGGAGACATCCAGCAATGCAATGGATAAGGCAAAGGATACGACAAAGCGTCTGGCAACAGTAAACGATTTAAAGAGTAAAATCAGAGGATATAACAATGATAAGAATAAACTCTTTACACAGATGGGAATGGATTTATACATTGCCAAAAAGCAGGAAGAGGATATAGAGGAGACCATTGATGCATTTGTTTCCCAAATTGACACAATAAATATCCGTATTAAAAATCTTCAGGAAAAACTTGCTTTGGTGGAGTCAGAGGAATAGTATTTCGCTGTTGACAAAATAATTAATATTCGATATAGTTTTATCTGATAGATAATAGACATATATATAGATGGTTGTCTATTATCATCAGGGACAGGAGAATTGTCAAAAAAGATATCTTCTTAATTTTAATGGAAAGTTGAGGGTGTTATGGCGACTGGAATTATTGGAACAGGCAGTTTTTTACCGCCAACTATTATTGATAATAATGAATTGGCAAAATTAGTTAAAACGAATGACGAGTGGATAAGGGAACATACGGGTATTGCACAGAGGCATATTGCGACAGATGAAACCACATCTTTTATGGCGACAGAGGCTTCTCTTGCTGCAATTGAGAATGCAGGAATTGATCCGAAGGAGATTGATTTAATTGTTTTGGCGACGCTTTCTCCAGAGCGGGCAACACCAAGTATGTCGTGTATTGTTCAGGATAAGATAGGTGCCGTGAATGCCACTTGTTTTGACCTGAATGCAGCGTGTTCGGGTTTTGTGTATGCATTGCAGACAGCAGATGCTTATATTACGGCAGGAATGGCAAAGACAGCATTGATCATTGGTTCGGAAACACTTTCTAAGATGGTAGACTGGAAAGACCGTTCTACCTGTATTTTGTTTGCAGACGGTGCCGGAGCTGCTATTGTAACCAAGACAGAGCGAGGGATTTTGAGCAGTATTACCCATAGTGATGGCTCAAAAGGGATGTCCCTTAAGTGTAAGGAGCGTTCTACAAGGAATTTTCTGGTCAAAAAGACAGAAGATAAGCATTATATACAGATGATAGGTCCTGATATTTTTAAATTTGCGGTACGTAAGGTTCCTGCCTGTATTGATCTTTTATTAGAGAGGGCAGGAGTGACAAAAGATGAGGTAGCTTATTATGTACTCCATCAGGCAAATGCAAGAATTATTGCATCTGTTTCTAAGAAAATGGAAATACCCCTTGAGAAATTTCCGATGAATGTTGAACATTGCGGGAATACTTCTAGTGCATCTATTCCGATTCTTTTGGATGAAATGAACAGGGATGGTCTATTGCATAAGGGCGATAAAATTGTTCTTTGCGGATTTGGCGGAGGTCTTACCTGGGGGGCACAGTTAATTGAGTGGTGATTGAAAACCGTTACAGAAGAAACAGTCTGTTTTACGGGGGATATTATAAAGTGGAGGATATGAACAATGGGTAAAATTGCATTTATGTTTCCGGGACAGGGAGCACAGTATGTAGGAATGGGTCAGGATTTTTGTCATAACAACGAAAAGTGCAGGGAAATTTACAAAAAGGCTTCTGATGCAGTGGGACTGGATATGGAGGCACTGTGTTTTGAGGAAAATACAGATATCAATATTACGGAGTTTACACAGATAGCGATGCTGACTACAGAAGTTGCAATGCTTCAGGCGGTATTGGATTTAGGAATCAAACCTGATATGACAGGAGGCTTGTCTCTGGGTGAATATTCTGCACTGGTGGCTTCAGGTGTCATGGATTTTGAAGAATGTGCAAAAGTTGTCAGAAAACGCGGGATTTATATGCAGGATGAGGTTCCGGCAGGACAGGGCGGTATGGCAGCTGTTATTGCACTGGATGCGGAAAAGATTGCCCAAGTATGTGAGAAGACAGATGGCATTGTAGGGATTGCAAATTATAATTGTCCGGGTCAGATTGCTATTTCAGGAGAAAAGGAAGCGGTGGAGAAGGCATGTGAAGCATTAAAAGAAGCAGGAGCAAAAAGATGTATTCCTCTCAATGTCAGCGGACCGTTTCATTCCCCGATGCTTGCCGGAGCAGGAACGAAGCTGGCAAAAGAACTGGAACAGGTGGCAATACATGATATAGAAATACCGTATGTTACTAATGTGACCGGTGATTTCGTATCAGATAAGAATGACGTGAAGGAGCTGCTGGCCGCACAGGTTTCTTCTTCGGTAAAATGGATTCAGTGTGTGGAAGCAATGCTTCGTGATGGTGCAGATACCTTTATTGAAATCGGGCCAGGGAAGACCTTATCTTCCTTTGTTAAGAAAATCAATAAAGAAGTAACCATCGTAAATGTAGATAAATATGAGGATTTGGATAAAGTAAAAGATGCCTTAGGGCTGTAAAAAGGAGAAGCTATGTTAACAGATAAGATTGCATTAGTAACCGGGGGAAGCCGGGGAATCGGCAGACAGACGGCAATAACCCTTGCTTCGTATGGAGCAGTTGTCATTATAAACTATAATGGCAGTAAGGATAAGGCGGATGAGGTTGTACAGGAGATTGAAAAAAACGGGGGAAAAGCTGTAAGCTATGGATGTAATGTTGCAGACTATGAAGCCGTGGAAGGTATGATGAAAGATATCGTAAAAGATTATGGCAGATTAGATATCCTGGTAAATAATGCGGGTATTACTAAAGATGGTCTTTTGATGAAAATGTCGGAGGCAGATTATGATGCCGTGCTCGACACGAATCTAAAGGGAACATTTAACTGTATTAAGCATATTTCCAGACAGATGTTAAAGCAAAAAGCCGGCAGAATTATTAATCTTTCCAGTGTAGTGGGTTTGTATGGGAATGCAGGGCAGGTCAATTATTCTGCATCGAAAGCAGGAGTTGTAGGTATTACAAAATCGGTGGCAAAGGAATTGGGCTCAAGAGGAATTACGGTTAATGCTGTCGCACCGGGATTTATCGTAACGGAAATGACAGATGCGATGCCAGAAGATGCCAAAAAACAGGTGGCAGACCGGATTGCAATGAAATGTCTGGGGAGTGTTGAAGATGTTGCCGAAACAGTAGCATTTCTGGCATCTGATAAGGCTGGTTACATAACAGGACAGGTTATCTGCGTAGATGGCGGAATGAGTGTATAAAAAGGAGATTGACATGAGACGAGTTGTTGTGACAGGAATGGGGGCAATCACCCCGATTGGTTTAAGTGTAGATGAGTTTTGGAACGGTGTAAAGGAGAGCAGGGTTGGAATTGGTCCGATTACCAGGTTTGATGCGACACAATACAAGGCGAAGATTGCCGCAGAGGTGAAGGGGTTTGTGGCGAAGGATTATATGGACCCTAAGACGGCTAAACGTATGGAATTATTCTCCCAATATGCTGTAGCTGCTGCAAAAGAGGCTATCGAGCAGTCAGGTCTTGATATGGAAAAAGAGGATCCGTTCCGTGTGGGAACGGCAGTGGGTTCCGGAACAGGAAGTTTACAGTCTATTGAAAGAAATGAAAAAAGAATTGCTGATAAGGGGCCTAACCGGATAGAGCCATTGCTGGTGCCTTTGATGATTTCCAATATGGCTTGTGGAAATGTATCCATATATTTTGGTTTGAAAGGAAAATCCATTAATGTGGTAACTGCATGTGCAACAGGCACTCATAATATTGGGGAAGCTTTCAGGACGATTCAGTATGGAGATGCTGATGTAATGATTGCAGGTGGTACAGAGGCTTGTGTTACGCCAATTGGTGTTGGTGGATTTGCGGCACTTACAGCGTTAAATACAACTGAGGATTGCAGCCGGGCATCTATTCCGTTTGATAAAGACCGGGCAGGGTTTGTCCTGGGTGAAGGTGCTGGTGTGGTCGTATTAGAGGAATTAGAGCATGCAAAGGCGAGAGGTGCCAGAATTCTCGCAGAAGTGACAGGCTATGGTGCAACCTCTGATGCTTATCATATTACATCACCGTCAGAAGACGGTATGGGAGCTGCAAATGCAATGATTTTTGCCATGAAAGATGCTGGTATTACACCAGCAGAGGTTGATTATATCAATGCACATGGAACCTCTACCCATCATAATGATCTGTTTGAGACAAGAGCGATTAAGATTGCGATGGGAGATGCACAAAATGACGTATTGATCAGTTCTACCAAGTCTATGGTAGGACATCTTCTTGGTGCAGCGGGAGGAATCGAATTTATTACCTGTGTTAAATCTATTGAAGATGGTTATGTGCATGAAAATGTGGGATTACATGAGGTTGATGATGAGGAGGAGTTCTCTCTTAACTATGTAAAGGATCATGGAGTTTCAAAAGATGTTAATGTCTGTATGTCTAATTCATTGGGATTTGGAGGACATAATGCGACTTTGGTAGTAAAAAAATATGTAGATTAGTCAACAGCCCTGCTCTAAGAAGCAGGAATCAGGTTCCTTTAGCATTCGCTAGACAGATGTGGAAACATATTTGTCTGGCTTGTTGCTTTGATGGAATATATAGAAAGTGTGGATAATATGGAATTGGATATAAAACAGATTATGGAAATCATTCCACACCGGCAGCCATTTCTTCTGATTGACCATGTAACAGATATGGTGCCGGGAAAATCGATAAAAGGATATAAAAATGTTTCCTATAATGAACCTTATTTTGCAGGACATTTTCCGGGTGAGCCGGTTATGCCGGGAGTTCTTCAGTTGGAGGCATTGGCACAGCTGGGTGCGGTAGCAGTGCTGTCTTTGGAGGAAAACAAAGGGAAGACAGCTTATTTTGCAGGAGTAAACAATGCAAAATTTAAACAGAAGGTAGTTCCGGGGGACAGGCTGGATCTAGAATGTGAGATTATTAAGGTAAAAGGACCGTTAGGTATCGGTGCGGTAACCGCTACGGTAAATGGAAAGATTGCCTGTAAGGCGGAGATTTCCTTTATGATAGGCTAAGGGGGATTTATGAGATTTATTGCAAAGTACAGGCATATCATTACAGTGGTAATAGCTGTCTTTTGTTTCGCAGGGTTGTTTTTTGCAGGAAAGAGAATGAAAGAATTAAAGAATCCTGATGTGAATGCGGATACTTTTTCGGGGACGGCTATGGGAACGGCGGTAAGAAAAACGATATATGCTGAAAATCGGACAAAGAGTGAGCAGGTGGATGCAGTAATTGATGACTGCCTGGAAGAGACAGAAAAACAGATTTCAGTCAGGCTGTCTGATTCGGTGGTTGCGAAGTGTAACCGTAATTATGCTGTGGATGGTATTTATGAAATGCCCCTTGATCTTTTAGAATATGTAGAGAAAGAACTGGAAATTTTCAGAGAGACTGAAGGTGCTTTTTCGCCATGTATCCGCCCCATAGCAGATTTGTGGGGAATTGAGGATGGCAATGATACAGTTCCGGAAGAAAAAACAATTGAAGAAATGTTAAAAGTATGTGATGCCTCCAATATTGAGGTGGAAGATGGTGGGATTATCTTTCATGAAGATGATATGGCAATTGATTTTGGAGCTGTCGGAAAAGGTATTGCGGGAGACAGGATTGTATCAGAACTCCAAAAAACGGATATTCAGGGTGCCGTTGTTTCTGTGGGAGGAAGCATTGCTGTATACGGTAACAAGGGGGATGGGAGACCGTGGCATATCGGAATCCAGGATCCCCGGGGACAGACAGGAGAAGTCTTCGGAGTGATAGATATAGAAGGTAATAAAATGATATCAACCTCCGGTGATTATGAAAAATATTTTGAAGCAGATGGAAAACGTTATCATCATATCTTTGATCCGACTACCGGTTATCCTGCTGACAATGGTCTGATATCGGTGACGATAGTCAGTGACAATGGATTTTTGTCTGATGCACTTTCCACTGCCTGTTTTGTACTGGGCTTGGAAAAAGGAATGGCATATGCTGAGGAAAAAAATGTAGATGCTGTTTTTGTAACATCACAAAAGGAAGTTTATGTGACGGGAGGAATGAAAAAGGCATTTCGGATTCAGTCAGATCAATATCATGTTAAAAAATAATATGGAAATTCAAATGAAAAAAGGGGATATTATAATAATCGTATTATTGCTGTTTGTAGGTGCTGCCTGTCTTTTTATACAGGGAAAAGATGATGGGGAATATGTGCGAATAACCACAAATGGTGAGACGGACAGGTATCCGATATCTGAGGATCGTACAATAGAACAGAAAAACGGTAAGAGCAGATACAATACAATCGTTATTAAGGATAATGAAGTTTATATGGAAAATGCCAGTTGTCCGGATCAGATCTGCGTACATCACAAAGCAGTTTCAAAAAATGGGGAAAGCATCATCTGTCTGCCGAATGAAGTGTATATAGAGATTGAAGGAAGTACCGTGCGAGAAATTGATAATTAGGGGAAAATGAGATGAATACTAGAAAAATTACGGAATTTGGTCTGTTATTAGCTGTTTCCCTGGTGTTAGCTTATTTTGAAAGCCTTCTGCCGGTTATGATTGCTGTTCCTGGGGTAAAGCTTGGAATTGCCAATATTGTTACTATGTTGATCTTATATCGGTGGGGAGGGAAACAGGCATTTTTCTTTATGACACTGAGGATTGTCATGGCAGGTTTTTTATTTTCCGGGATAACAGGAATCCTGTACAGTTTTGCAGGAGGGGTTTTTTGTATCATTACAATGTCTGTGATGAAAAAATTTCCGTTTTTTTCAAAGATGGGGGTCAGTATGGTAGGAGCCGTCTTTCATAATCTGGGACAGATACTGATAGCAGTTATTGTAATGGAAAATGTACATATTCTTTATTATTTTCCGGTGCTCTGCCTGACAGGGCTGATATCGGGATTTGCTGTGGGATATATAAGTGTATTGTTGATAAAGAGGTTTGAATTAATGTTTCCAAAAGAATAGTGAAGCAAAAGGGTCAGGCTGTTCTCAGCATGTTATGGAAATTGTTTTAAAAATAGCTTGACAAAGAGCAGACTGCATTATATAATGATTTTCGTTGGTTTCCTATGTTGAAGGAAAACAGATGGAATCAGCATGATAATATTATATAAGCCGATGTGGCGGAATTGGCAGACGCACCAGACTCAAAATCTGGCGGTGGCAACATCGTACGAGTTCAAGTCTCGTCATCGGCATTTAATGGTACGAAACAGTATTTAGGCAGTTTAAGTTTCGTACCGTTTTATTTTTAGGAGTTTGCCATTTACCTTTTGTTTAACGGTACTGTTCAATATCAAATTCTTTAACTACTTTTAGTACGACTCCTAAAGCTGTATAGTTTTTGATTTCTTTGATCGGAATATTTTTCCCAAACCCATTGATTGCTTCAAGTCCATATTCCAGATATCTCCGTATATAAATTTTTCCGTCATTGTCGATATAGAGTACGATATCATGAAATTCCGGAAGTTTGTTGTGTGAGAACAAAAGGATATCATTTGGATAATAGATGGGTTCATAATTGTGGGTTACGATGCGGATTCCAAAATCCGTGATAGATTTTAAGGAACCCGGATATTCGGAAATATTCAGTTCTTCATAAATACTGCAATCATAAAACATACCATCTCTTAAGCTGCCAACAGGTACAAAGACAGGGATCATATCTGTTCCTTTTTTAGATTTATATAAGGCAGAATGTTCTTCTAATTCTATGATAAATTGCAGGGTATTGACAGAACGTTCAGGGAGGTTCCGGATACGGTTTAAGATGGCTTGCTCCTGTGTTGAGTATGGTGAACGTCCTGCCAGTTCATCTAATGAACAATTTAGCACGTCTGCAATTTTTATCATTGTAGATAATTTGATATCCTGTGATTTGCCATATATGATAGAACGAAGAGTATCTTCCGACAAATCTGCCTGGAGGGATAGTGCGTTAAGAGTCAGCTTCTTTTCCCTCAGCATTTTCCGTAGTGTTGTTCTGAAATATTGTAGATTCATGGTGTTACCTCGATTGTAAGTTTGTAATTAATTATGTTTTGTTTGTATTTTTCAATAGTTATCTACTATCAGTTTAATACAGATTGTATTTTGTGTAAATAGTTAAAATAGTAAAAATGTAATATTATTTTTCCCATAATATAAATTGTATATTTGTAATTGCAGACGATTAATGGTATAGTACTATAAAAGAATCATGGCAGGGTGGCAGTATGGAATTTAATTGGATTACTATAAAAAAACCATTACTGGAATGGTATCAAAAAAGTCATAGAGATTTAGAATGGCGCAATACAAAAGAGCCCTATTATATTTGGATTTCTGAAATTATGCTTCAGCAGACAAGAGTTGAGGCTGTAAAAGGATATTATGAAAGATTTTTAAGAGAAGTTCCGGACATAAAAGCGTTATCAATTATAGAAGAGGAAAAATTATTAAAATTATGGGAGGGGCTAGGGTACTATAATCGTGCGAGAAATCTTAAAAAAGCAGCGATTCAGATTATGGAACTTTATGATGGCCGGTTTCCCACAAAGTATAAAGAAGTGGTTGGTCTTCCCGGAATTGGAGAATACACAGCAGGTGCAATCTGCTCAATCTGTTTCGGTCTGCCGACGCCGGCAGTGGACGGCAATGTTTTGCGTGTGATGGTGCGTCTTTCGGATTGCTATGACAATATAGATGATTTGAAAACAAAACGTATGGCAAGACAAAATTTGTTAAGTCTATATCATAAGGGTAATTGTGATTTGCTGACACAGGCATTTATGGAACTTGGTGCAATGGTATGTATACCAAATGGGGTTCCAAAATGTCAGGAATGTCCTCTTAGGGAGACATGCCTTGCATATAGGCGTAATACCTGGAATAAGCTTCCGGTAAGGAAGGAAAAGAAGAAAAGGAAAATTGAAGAAAAAACAGTATTTATCCTGCATGATGGTAACCAGTATGGGATACGCAAAAGAGGAAGTAAGGGGCTGCTTGCTGATATGTGGGAATTTTATCATGTAGATGCCAGACTGAATGCCCGCCAGGCGGTGGATTATATCAGTGAACATGGATTTGAGCCTGTTTTGCTGGAAAAAGAGATACCATATACGCATATTTTTACCCATGTCGAGTGGCGGATGACGGCTTATTATATAGAATGCAGGAAAAAAAAGGAAGAGCTGCTATGGGTAGACAAGAATGCATTTGAAACCATGTATGCACTTCCATCAGCATATAAAGTATTTTTGGAAAAGGAGTCTTAAGATGACCTGTTTAGAAGTACAATCAAAAATCATTGCATATATTGATTTTAATCTGGAGAAAGACGAAAAAACAGAATTTTTGAAGCATGTGCAAAACTGCCGGGATTGTAAAGAAGAACTGAATATTTATTATACTATGATAGAAGGTATGAGACAGTTAGACGGCAATATGCCGCTGACCAAAGATTTTACGGAAGAATTAAATGAGCGTATAGCAAGGGAGTTAAAGTATCATAAGAAAAAAAGAGAGTTTTTCCGTTCATCTGTCTGTATTGTGATAGTGGGCATTATGGGATTTTTGATCTTTGGATATGTAAATTTTTTGAATATTTTGCATGAGGATGAACAGGCGAAGATAAAAGAAGCACAGGGAGAGTATTATTTTAGTGAGACTTTTGATCCCTTATTGTTTGAACCTTTTAAGGAGGATAACAGGATAAATGTGAATGTGAATACCGAAGAACCGGAGATGGATTTTTACGAAAAAGTACGGCAGCATAATATGCTGAAATAGAACAATTTGAGATAGTATTGTAAAGTGAGAGGTATGAAAATGGACAAGATATTATTGGTTGACGGACACAGTATTTTAAACAGGGCATTTTATGGACTTCCGGACCTGACAAATTCAAAGGCAGAGCATACCAATGCGGTTCTGGGTTTCATTAATATGATATTAAAGGTGATAGAGGAGGAAAAACCTACACATTTGGCGGTGGCATTTGATGTTCATGAAAAAACATTCCGGCATAAAATGTTTGAAGAATATAAGGGAACGAGAAAAGGAATGCCAGATGAACTGCGTGAACAGGTGCCTGTAATGAAACAAGTTTTACAGGCAATGGGTGTAAAGGTGATAGAGGCTCCAGGGTATGAAGCGGATGATATAATCGGTACGTTGTCAAGATTAGGAGAGGAATCCGGACTTGCGGTATCGGTACTCTCCGGAGACCGGGATTTATTACAGCTTGCCACTCAGAAAGTTTTGATTAAAATTCCAAAGACAAAGGGTGGGCAGACTACGGTTGAAAACTATTATGCTGAAGATGTAAAAGTATTATACGGAGTGACACCTACAGAGTTTATTGATATGAAAGGTCTTATGGGAGACAGCTCTGATAACATTCCCGGGGTGCCGGGGATTGGTGAAAAAACGGCAGGGAAGATCATTTCCACATATCACAGCATAGAAGAGGCTTATAGGCATATTGATGAAATAAAACCAAAAAAAGCAATGGAGAATCTTGCGGCTTATTATGATCAGGCGATTATGAGTAAGGTATTGGCAACGATTAAATTGGACGTACCGCTGGATATGGATATCACGGATATGGTTATGGGCAATCTTTTTACGAAGGAAGCTTATGATTATATGAAAAAGCTGGAGCTAAAGAGTCTTCTCAAATATTTTGAAGTTTCAAAGGATGCTGCACCTGTTCATTTTAAGACGAATCTTATCATGGATTTGGAAAAGATGGAGCAATTTTTTTCTAATCTTTCGGAATATGAAAGACTGGGGATATTTGTACTGACTCAGGACGGGGAATTTTTGGGGATTGGTATTGCAAAAGAGGAGGGAATTGCCGATTTCATCGCTTGTTCCATGTTCATTACAAAAGAATTGATTGTAGACAGGTTTATGGAGCTATATACAAAAAATCCACTACTTAAACTTATAACGGGTGATTTAAAGGCTGTGCTTAAGGTATTTCCCTTTGCGTCTGAAGACAGGATTTTTGATACATCAGTGGCGGCATATCTTTTGAATCCATTAAAAGACAGTTATGAATATGATGACATTGCAAGAGATTATCTTACGCTGACTGTACCGTCAAAAAAAGAACTGATAGAGAAGATGAAGCTTTCCGTGATGGTTTTACAGGAGGAAAAAGTATCAGATTATCTTGCTTATGAGACGTGTATTCCGTTTATGGCAAAAGAAGAACTGGTTAGGAGTTTAGAGCAGATGGAAATGCTGAAGCTCTACGAGGAGATAGAACTTCCGACTGTTTATGTATTAGAGCATATGGAACGGGAAGGAATCCGGGTAGATGGAAATGCACTTGCACAATATGGGCATATGCTTGGGGAGAGGATAGAGGCATTGGAAGCTGCTATCCATGAAGAAGCAGGAGCTCCTTTTAACATTAATTCACCAAAGCAGTTGGGGGAGGTATTGTTTGAGAGGTTAGGGCTTCCTGGTGCAAAAAAGACCAAGACAGGATATTCCACAAATGTGGATGTACTCAATAAATTAAAAAATGACTATCCGATTGTTGCGGATGTATTGGATTACAGGCAGGTGGCAAAATTAAAATCCACTTATGCAGATGGATTGTCCGCATTTATCAGGGATGATGGAAGGATTCATGGGACATTTAATCAGACGATTACGGCTACCGGAAGAATCAGTTCAACGGAACCTAATCTTCAAAATATTCCGATGCGTACGGATTTGGGACGCAGCATCCGTAAGGTTTTTATTCCGAGGGAAGGTTATGTGTTTGTGGATGCAGATTATTCCCAGATCGAACTGCGGGTATTGGCACATTTTTCCCAGGATGAGAAGCTGATTGCGGCATATCATGAAAATCAAGACATCCATGCATTAACAGCTTCCCAGGTTTTTGGAGTTTCCATGGAAGAAGTAGACGATTTGATGAGAAGGAATGCCAAGGCTGTTAATTTTGGGATAGTTTACGGAATCAGTGCTTTTGGACTTTCGGAAGATCTGAATATTTCAAGAAAGGAAGCCGCTGAATATATTGACAGTTATTTTGCCACATATCCGGGAGTTAAGAAGTTTTTGGATAACACTGTGGAGATGGCGAAGAAAACAGGAATTACCCGTACCATGTTTGGAAGGATTAGGCAGATTCCCGAGCTTACCTCTTCAAATTTCATGCAGAAAAGCTTTGGTGAACGAATTGCCATGAATTCCCCTATTCAGGGAACGGCGGCAGATATCATCAAAGTTGCCATGATACGTGTGCATGAAAGATTAAAGAAAGAAGGAAGAAAGTCTTCCCTTATTTTACAAATCCATGATGAATTGTTGATCGAAACCCACAAAGACGAAATTGAAATCGTAAAACAGATTCTGACGGAAGAAATGATGAATGCTGCCAGTCTTGATGTTCCATTAAGCGTAAGTGTGAGCTGTGGGGAGACATGGTATGAGGCAAAATAATTGATGGAAAACAGGCAGCGGGGAAACTTAAATTAATAAAAAAGAGCAGGGAGACATATGAGGATTATCGGAATTACAGGAGGGATCGGCACAGGCAAGAGTACGTTGCTGCATTTAATAAAAGAGAATTATAATGCATATATTGTAGAGACGGATACTCTGGCACATAGTATGATGATGCCGGGAGAGCCGATTTATGAGCAGATTGTCAGTGCTTTTGGTACAGAGATTTTGGGTGAAGATGGCACGATTGACAGAGGAAGCCTTGGAGTGCTTGTATTTAATAGTGAAGAAGCCTTAAAGCGTTTGAATGGGATTGTTCATCCGGCAGTTAAGGAATATATTATAAAGGATATCGGAAAAAAGAATACAGAGGGAAATACTGCTGTTTATATTATAGAGGCAGCTTTGCTGATAGAAGATGGTTACAAAGCAATCTGTGATGAGTTGTGGTATGTTTATGTCAAAAAAGAAGAGCGGATCCGCCGTTTGCTTGCGGGCAGGGGAGGGACTCTCGAAAAGTGGGAACGAGTGATTGCAAATCAGTCTTCGGATACCTATTATAGGGAGAATTGTGATGTAGTAATCGATAACGGAGGGGATTTGGAAAAAACAGCCAATATAATTAAGGGCTTATTGTCTAAATCAACATAATGTGGTAAAATATGTAATAGTTGTATACATTATGAGGTAAAGAACATGGCAGCGTTAATAAAATATCCGGAACCACTTGTATTCGGGCTTGATATCGGGACAAGGAGTATTGTCGGTACAGTGGGATATCGTGAAGGCAGTCAATTTAATATTGTTGCACAGTGTGTGAAATATCATGATACCAGAGCAATGCTGGACGGTCAGATTCATGACATCAGCAAGGTCGGTGAGGAGATTATCTATGTAAAGGATGCTTTGGAAAAGCAGCTGTCAGGGAGAAAACTAAAAGAAGTTTGTATCGCTGCTGCTGGGCGGGTACTGAAGACATCTGTGGGAAAAGGTTATTATGAATTTTCGGAAAATACGGTTGTAAATCAGGAATATATCCATTCTTTGGAGTTAATCGGTGTAGAAGAAGCACATGAACAGATGGCAAAAGAGAATGAGACGGATGTCAAATTTTTCTGTGTTGGTTATACAGTGATCAAATATTACTTAAACGGATATGAAATCAGTAATTTGGAAGGGCATAAAGCTCATAATATTGGAGCAGATGTTTTAGCTACTTTTTTGCCGGAAGAGGTAGTAGATGGATTATATGCGGCTGTATCACTGGCAGGGCTTGAGATTTCGAATATGACATTAGAGCCGATTGCGGCAATACAGGTTGCGATACCGGAAAGTTACAGGCTTCTTAATATTGCCTTGATTGATGTAGGGGCAGGCACATCGGATATTTCCATTACGAAAGATGGCAGTATCATTGGTTATGGAATGCTTCCTAAGGCGGGAGATGAGATTACGGATGTATTGGTAAAGGAATTTCTGGTAGAGTTTGCTACAGCAGAGAAGATAAAGATGATCGGGACAAAGAAGAAGAGCCTGTCATATAAAGATATTATGGGAATCAGCCATAAGATTACTCCTCAGGAGGTATATGATAAAACAGAGGCTGTTGTGGAAGAGATTACCCGTAAAATTTCAGAGAAGATAGTAAAATTAAATGGTGACAAACCGGTTTCTGCTGCATTTGTTGTAGGCGGTGGTGGTAAAATACCTGGTTTTACGGAAAAACTGGCAGAGTATCTGGAGCTTCCTAAAGAGAGGGTAGCACTTAGAGGAGAAGAAGTTCTTGGATTTGTTAATATCTTTGTAGAGGGAGTTAAAAAAGATCCGTTACTTGTTACACCTATTGGTATTTGCCTTAATTTTTTTGACCAGAAAAACAGATTTATCTTCTTACATGTAAATGGTGAGAGAGTAAAATTATATGATAATGATAAACTTACGGTATTTGATGCAGCATTGGCATATGGATTGTCAAACGAGGAAGTGTTTCCTAAGCGGGGGGCAGATCTTCATTATACATTGAATGGGAAGAAAAAGTTTAGCCGTGGCAACCAGGGAGAGGCTGCATCTATTTTACTAAATGGAAAAGAGGTCGGAATGAACCATCTGGTACAGGCAGGAGATGAGATTTCCATTACTTTGTCTACCAGAGGGGAAGATGCTTCGGCAGTTTTAGGCGAGGTCGCAGATTTGACTTCCATGATTTCATTTATTGTCAACGATAAGACGGTAAGCTGTCCGAGATATGCCAGCGTTAATGGTCGTTTGGAATCAGAATTTTATCAGGTGAATGACGGAGATGTCATCGAGATTTTGAATTATTATACGCTTAGCCAGCTTATGCAGTTTATGGATATTGAAGCACCGCATGAAGTGTTTGTAAATGGGGCACGGGGAAATGCGGATACGAAAATATATGAAAATTTCAATGTTGCATGGATTGATAGAGAAGAAATATATATAGGCGACCGTTTTGTGTCAGAGGAAAAGGAATCTGAACAGAATGATACCAAAGAACAGGAAGAACCTGAACAAAAACCTGATCCGGGCAGGAATATTGAGGTTGTTGTAAATGGAACGCCGATTACTCTTATGGGAAAAAGTAATTATGTCTTTGTTGATATTTTTGATAAATATGATTTTGATTTAAAAAGTGTAAAAGGAACTAAACTGGTACAAAGTATTGATGGAAATGCTGCACAGCATTTTAGTCCTCTTTATAATGGAGCTGTTGTTGAAATATACTGGAAGGAATAGGATATGGATACGAAATCAGTTATTGAGATACAGAAAAAAGGAATATTTATGCATAGGCTGGTCTATGTAATCTTTATCCTGCAAAGACTGCTGCTTCAATTTGAGATGAAAGATGTTTCGGTCAGGAATACTGTCTGCATTTTGTCTTTTATCGTATTATGTGAAGCAGTGGAAGAGATTTTTTTCTATGCCAATTATTTTAATAATATTATGGTAATAAGGGCTGTCAGGTATGGTCAATGTCTGCTGGCTACGATGGTACTGGTATTTTTACAGATATCTGATGATTCGGAGGTTATGATCATCGCATTGCTGATCATGCTGATGGTGGATTTTTTTCTGACAATGGATATTACAGAGCGGGGAAGAGCCGTTTTTTATGTAATGTGTATAGGAATGCCAATGCTAATCGTTGTTTTTGTTAAAGTGGCGATTCATTCCAGCGGGCAATGGATGTTTTTATTTTTTGATATATTAATGCTGATGCTTGTGTTGGTGACAGAGGCTGCTTTGTTTGTGGAATATGTTATAAAAAAGGATGAGATTATCTTAAAGCAGAGACATGAGCTGACTCAAATCGTAGAAAAAAATGAGAGTATTCTTAATATGCAGGAAAAACTGCAAAAGACCAACAGCCAGCTTAACCTGCAAAAGATAGATCTGCAAAATGCAAACAGTAAAATCAAAGAAGCAAATGAGGAAATGGTGGCACAGGCGGAGATTATGCATTATATCGCCTCTTCCCTTGAAGTACCCAAGATATCTAATCAGATTACAGATGCTCTTATGCAGGTTAAAAAGCTGGGATTTTGTGCAGTATATATTAAAGAGAATGTTTATCTGAATAAGCATGCCAATTATGTAATAAAAACGAATATCGGGCAATTACAGGGAAGAATTAAAGAATGGATGGAAGATATTTATCTGGAAATGGTCGCAGCCGGAAAAATGGAGATGGTTTGCGAGGAAAGTCTTAAGCATGAGATTCCCTTTTTAAAGGATATCAATGTCAATTCGGTTTATATGAAAGTACTGGGAATTGATGAAGAAAATTACGGTCTTTTTATGATTGGCGATCAGAGAAGGAACCTGTTTAACACTGATATGTCATTTTATAATGCGATAATTGCACAATATGACATTGCTATTAAAAATGCAAAGATTTATAACGAAATGCAGCAGGTTGCAAGAAAAGACGGTCTGACGGGCATTAATAATCGTATCTATTTTAGTGAATTATTTAAAAATGCGGTTGAGAGAATACAGCAGAAGAAAGGCTGTATGAGTGTTGCATTGTTTGATATTGATAAGTTCAAAAGCGTAAATGATACTTATGGGCATTTAGCAGGTGATGAGGTGATCAAGCGGATTGCGCATGTGGCGGAACAGTGCATTGATAAGTATAACGGATTTGTCTGCCGCTATGGCGGTGAAGAATTTGTGGCAGTACTGCCCGGCAGGAAGCTGGAGATTGCACAGCCGATCATTGACGAGTTATTTGAAGACATTTGCAGTCAGGTAGTTCATTACAATGAGTGGGATATTACCATGAGCGTAAGTATCGGATTGACGGCTTATCCGGAGGTGTGCAAGAATACTGATGAACTGCTAAAACGTGCTGACTGGTGTATGTATTATGCCAAAGAGCATGGAAGGCATCAGATTAAGGTAGATGACGGAAGCATACAGAGAGATTAACCGGATGGAAGGCAATCAGATAATGGATTTGCATCATTAGATTGGTACAAGTGATAGGAGGTTTGAAAATGAATGTATTTGTTGTAAATTGTGGCAGTTCTTCTTTGAAATATCAGTTGATTCATTCTGATACGGAGAAGGTGATTGCTAAAGGACTTTGTGAAAGAATCGGTATTGATGGCAGACTGACTCATAAACCTGCCGGAAAAGAAGTAGTAGCGAGAGAAGTTCCCATGCAGGATCATAAGAGTGCAGTTTCTTATGTATTGGAGGCATTAATTGATAAAGATTTTGGTGTGATCAAAGACTTGTCTGAAATTGATGCTGTAGGTCACCGTGTTGTACATGGCGGTGAGAAATTCGCCGGTTCTATTTTGATAACAGAAGAAGTGATACAGGCAATTGAAGAATGTAATGAACTGGCACCATTGCATAATCCTGCTAATTTGATTGGGATTTCTGCATGCAGGGCATTGATGCCCAAGGTACCAATGGCAGCGATTTTTGATACTGCATTTCATCAGACTATGCCAAAGAAAGCATATTTATATGGTCTGCCTTATGCATATTATGAGGACTATAAGATACGTAAATATGGTTTCCATGGAACCTCACATAGTTTTGTATCAAAGAGGCTGATAGAACTGATAGGGAAAGAGAATCAGGAATCTAAGACTATTATTTGTCATTTGGGAAACGGTTCTTCTGTGACTGCGGTCAGGGATGGAGAGTCTGTAGATACCAGTATGGGATTTACTCCGTTAGATGGACTGATTATGGGAACGAGAAGCGGCAGTATCGATCCGGCAGTAGTGGAGTATCTGGCAAATAAACTGAATTGTTCATTAGATGAAGTGATCAATATTTTAAATAAAAAGTCAGGTGTTGAGGGAATATCAGGCGTTTCCAGCGATTTTCGCGATTTGGATAAAGCAAGTATGGACGGAAATGAGAGGGCCACAACGGCTTTGGATATGTTTGCATATCGTGTTGCACAGTTTATCGGTGCCTATGCAGCTTCCATGAATGGGGTTGATGCCATTGCCTTTACTGCTGGAATAGGAGAAAATAACTTTAAGGTGCGCCAGGCGATCTGTAACTATCTTGGATATCTGGGTGTTGAAATTGATGAGACCGCAAATGCGAGACGCGGTGAAGAAATCAGGATATCAACAGATGGTTCCAAAACAGCTGTATATGTAATACCGACCAATGAAGAACTTGCTATTGCAAGAGAGACGGTAGCGCTTTTACAGTAATGCTTTTACTTGTCGAGTCTGTTGCTGTCTGGCTCAATATTTTGTTGAAAAGACTGTTGACAAAGATATCTAAACTATGTATAATAATCGACGTGTGAGTTTAGGAGATAAATCTATGAAAATAAACTTATATGATGTTTTATCTGTGGTAGGTAAGGAACTGACCATACAAGCAGATGTTGATAATCTGAAGGGTGATTTTCAGGGCGAGAGCCTTAAGATTAACAGCAAAGGTGCATTTGATATCACATTACGGCATATCCAGAAAGATATTGTGACAGTCGGGTGTGATGTGCCAGTAACAGTCAGTCGTATTTGCAGCAGATGTCTGGATGAAGTGGTTTGCAGTTATGATTTGCAGATTGTCCGGACAGTTAATATGGAAAAAAAGGAAGCATACACAGAAGATGCTTCAGAATCAGATGAAATAAGTTATATTGAAGACTGTACGCTGGATGTAGACATGCTCGTTTTGGACGAGTTATATACCAAGCTTCCAATGACGGTTCTCTGTAAAGAGGATTGCAAGGGTATATGTAAGGTATGTGGAACAAACCTGAACAAAGGCATATGCGATTGTGACCAGACAGTTCCGGATCCAAGAATGGCAGTTTTTAGTGATATCTTCAATCAATTTAAGGAGGTGTGAATAATGTCTATCTGTCCAAAGAATAAATCTTCAAAAGCAAGAAGAGATAAGAGAAGAGCAAACTGGAAGATGAGTGCTCCTACTTTAGTAAAATGCTCTAAGTGTGGAGAGTTGATGGTTCCTCACAGAGTTTGTAAGAAGTGTGGAAGCTACAACAAAAAAGAAATTATTGAAGCTTAAAATATTTTTAAAACCTTGTAAATCAAACCTTTCTGGATTTTAACAGAGGACTAGAATCGGTTATTTAGCTTGTTTTTAGTTTGATTTAAAATAAATAAGGTGTTGCGACAGTAAAGGTTATAGATGTCAGTTGAGACTGGCATCTTTTTTTGTGTAAAATAAGTTTTGTGAAATAAAGTATAAATATTGTAAAGTGTACATAATAAAAATAAAATATTATTGTGCAGTATGTCTATTTACATATGGAAAAAAATAAATATAATAATAAGTAAAGGTGAGAACGATATCACACATAAAAATACTGTTATTGTTCTCTTTGCTTTTATTACCTTATGAGAACGATTACGCAATTTGTTGAGAAAGGATTTTGATAAAGAAAGGCTTGGTGCAATATATGAATCAGGAATATCTTAGAATACAGGAACAAATTCATAGAGCAGAAGTGGAAGCAATGGTAGAAAGTGATGGTTTTTACCGTTTAGGATTCCACCTTATGCCCTCGACAGGCTGGCTGAACGATCCAAATGGATTATGTCAGCTTGGAGACACATATCATTTATTTTTTCAATATGCACCGTTAGATGCAAGGGGTGGCATGAAGACGTGGGGGCATTATACAACAACGGATTTTTGCCGATTTACTTATATGGGAGTACCACTTGTGCCGGATATGCCTTTTGATAAAAATGGTGTTTATTCAGGAAGTGCCTATACAGATAAGGAAGGAATGCATATTTACTATACTGGTAATGTCAAGCTTTCCGGAGAGCATGATTATGTTACTTCCGGAAGAAGGGCAGATACGATCATGGTAGAGAGTAAGGATGGGATACATTTCGGGGAGAAGCAGGTGGTTATTTCTTCAGATGACTACCCTCAAAATTACAGCTGCCATATCAGGGATCCAAAAGTGTGGAGGGAAAACGATACAGGATATATGGTATTAGGGGGAAGGACAAGGTCAGATGAAGGCAGGATTTTGCTCTATACCTCTTCGGATATGAAAAAATGGGAATTGTTAAAAGAAATAACTGCAAATGGGTGGTTGGGATATATGTGGGAATGTCCGGATTTGTTTTCCCTTGATGGGCATCATATTATATCATTTTCTCCACAAGGATTAAAAGCAGAGGAATTTAGGTATCAGAATGTTTACCAGTCCGGATATTTTATTTCGGATGCAGATCCGTTGACAAGGGACATTGCAGTGGATGAAGCACTGTTTATGGAGTGGGATATGGGATTTGATTTTTATGCACCCCAGACTTTTAAGGATTCATCGGGCAGAAGGATTCTGATTGGATGGGCGGGAATGCCTGATGCCGAATATAAAAATGGGGAAGTGGAAAAAGAAAACTGGCAGCATTGTTTTACTGTACCAAGAAAGATTACATTAAAGCAGACGGAAGATGGTATGAAACGTGTATATCAGGAGCCGATTGAAGAGATTAAAAAACTCCGGACAGGAGTCGGCTATAAAATGGAGAAGGAGTATGCAGCTTTTAAGGAGGAGTATCTTGATATTGAGATTAAAAGGCTTCCCCGTGTTTTTGAAATTACAATAGCGGATGGGGTGACCTTTTCTTACAATGGCGAATGGGCGGCACTTTCTCTGACAGAGGATACCGGGCTGGGAAGAAAGATTCGGAGGGCAAGAATTTTTTCCATAAATTCGATCAGAATCCTTGTAGATTCTTCCATTTTGGAATATTATATAAATGATGGCGAAATAGTATTTACTACCCGCTATTATAAAAAGGAGAAAGGCACAGTGATTCAGACTGATGTAAGTGGTGCAGATATTACTGTGTATCCGATGGAGAGAATAATAGTAAAAGGAGACTGAAGCATGGGGAAATTAATTAGTATTGGTGAAGCGTTAATTGATATGATTCCGGTTGAAAGTGGCAGACAGATTAAAGAAGTATCTGCATTTTCGCCTATTGTAGGAGGTGCACCGGCAAATGTGTGTGGTGCATTTTCCAAACTGGGTGGAGAATCATATATGATCACTCAGTTAGGGGAGGATCCTTTTGGTGATAAGATTATAGACAATTTTTCAAAGTTTTGCATACATACAGACTATGTTAGCCGCACAGGGAAGGCAAATACAGCACTGGCATTTGTTGCATTGCAGGAGAATGGCAACAGGGAGTTTTCTTTTTACCGCAATCCCAGTGCAGATATGCTTTTAGAACCGGCACAGATTAAAAAGGAATGGTTTCAGGATGCTTTTGCCCTTCATTTCTGTTCTGTCTCCCTTGGGGAGACTCCCATGAAGCAGGCACACAAAAAAGCGGTGGAATATGCATTGGCAGCGGGAAATGTGATCAGTTTTGATCCGAATCTCCGGTTTAATCTATGGGAATCAAAGGACGATTTAAGAAAAGCTGTTCTGGAATTTCTTCCCTATGCTCATGTATTAAAAATATCCGATGAGGAACTTTCTTTTATAACAGGTATAGAAGAGGAAGAAGAAGCGGTTAAAAGTCTGTTTACTGGAAATGTTTCACTGGTAATCTATACAGAAGGGGAAAAGGGTGCAAAAGCATATACCCAAAATCTTACTGTTCATGCAGACGGTGTAAAAGTAAAGGCAGTTGATACCACAGGAGCGGGAGATGCTTTTATCGGGTCCTTTCTGTTTAATCTGGACAGAAGGCTGGCAGAGTATGGACAGATTGAGAATCTTCCAAAGGAAGTTTTAGAGGAGATGCTGAAGTTTTCTAACCAATACTGCGCGAAAAGCGTACAAAAGCCGGGAGCAATCGCATCTTATCCGACCTATAAAGAGACATTAAATTAAATGGTAAGCCGGCTGTTGTTTGCTATAGTAGATAATATAAATTTATTTATTATGTAAACTAAGTGACCGACTTGACAGGCAGAATTGTAATTTTTTTGAAAAGGACTTGCAATTTTTGGAAAGTAGTGGTATTCTTGCATAGTAACATAGTAATTTGTAAGAGAGTGGGCAAAACGGTCCACTCTCTTTATATGTGACAGACAATTAAATATGGAAAGGTGGTCATTTATGACTAAGAAGCAAATTGAAGCTACCTGTGAAGAGCTGGTTCTTCCGATCATTGAAGAACGGGGATTTGAACTGGTAGATGTAGAGTATGTAAAGGAAGGCAGTAATTATTATCTGCGGGTTTATGCAGATAAGGAAGGGGGAATCACCATTGATGACTGTGTAGAAGTCAGTCGTGCGTTGAACCCTAAGTTAGATGCCTATGACAAAGAATTTAAAGATCCGTATATTTTGGAGGTAAGTTCTCCAGGGCTTTTAAGACCTCTTAAGAAAGATAAGGACTTTCAAAGAAGCCTTGGTAAAATGATAGAAATTAAATTATTTAAATCTCTTGAAGGAAGTAAGGTAAAGGAACTGGAAGCAGAATTAAAGGGGTTTGATGAAAAAACGATTACAATTATTCAGGAAGACGATACAGAACTGGTTATAGACCGGAGTAACTTGGCGTTAATAAGATTAGCATTTGAGTTTTAGCAAATATTTTAGACAATACAATATGAGAATAAAAGGAGGAATCGGAAAAATGTCAGAATTAATGCTTGCTTTGGAGCAGATTGAAAAGGAGAAAGGAATATCAAAAGAGGTAATTGTGGAAGCGATTGAAAAATCACTGTTAGATGCCTGCAAAAAAGATTTTGGAAAAAGTGATAATGTTACAGTGAATATGGATAGGGAAACGGGAGACATTGAGGTGTTCGCTGCAAAGACGGTTGTAGAGGAAGTAGTAGATCATGCAACGGAGATTTCACTGGAAAAAGCACTTATGGTAAGTTCAAAACATCAGGTAGGGGATATTATGAATGTGGAGATCACGCCGAAGAATTTTGGACGTATTGCGGCACAGCAGGCGAGAAGTGTAATTGTCCAGACAATTAAGGAAGAAGAGAAAAAGGCGTTATTTGAGCATTTTTATTGTAAGGAAAAGGATGTTGTGACTGGTGTTGTACAGCGTTATGTAGGTAAAAATATTTCCATAAGCCTGGATGATAGGATGGATGCCTTGTTGATGGAAAATGAACAGGTTAAAACAGAGCATTACCGGCCTACTGACCGGATCAAACTGTATGTCGTGGAGGTTAAGGATACGAATAAGGGACCAAAGGTGATTGTTTCGCGGACACATCCGGAACTTGTAAAGAGACTGTTTGAAAAAGAAGTTACGGAAGTGGCAGATGGCACAGTGGAAATCAAGTCAATTTCCCGTGAGGCTGGTTCACGTTCCAAGATAGCCGTATGGTCTAATGATCCCAATGTCGATCCGGTTGGTGCCTGTGTAGGTATGAACGGTAATCGTGTCAATACCATTGTGGATGATCTGAAGGGTGAAAAAATAGATATTATCACATGGAGCGAGGATCCTGCAATTTTTATTGAGAATGCACTTAGTCCTTCTAAGGTAGTATCGGTGGATGTAGATGATGAAGAAAAAAGTGCCCGTGTAGTGGTTCCGGATTATCAGTTATCACTTGCAATCGGCAAGGAAGGCCAGAACGCAAGGCTTGCAGCAAGACTAACAGGGTTTAAAATCGATATTAAAAGTGAGTCACAGGCAAGAGAAGCATATGGTTATGATGATTATGACAGGGACAGCTATGACGATGCGTATGAATATGACGAAAATGGAGAATATTTAGGTGATTACGACGAAAATGGCGAGTATACCGATTCATACGGGGACGAAGATTATTCGGATGAATATGATAAAGACGGTAATTATGGTGAGGGATACGAAGAAGAAAATCAAGAAGAGTAATTTCTAAATCAGAAGTTTTACTCTATGGGATTCGAAATTTACCGAAAAATGGTATAGTTTGGTTTTTCACTGCGTAAGCTTTTAAGATAGATGGATTGTTATAAGATTGGAAGTGATAGAGATGGCAAAGAAAACACCGCTTCGGAAATGTGTCGGCTGTGGTGAAATGATAGCAAAAAAAGAAATGCTTCGCATAATCAAGACGAAGGATAATGATATCAGGTTAGATCCTACCGGAAAAGAGAACGGGAGAGGCGCATATTTACATTTTGATGCCGGGTGCTTGGAAAAGGCTGTTAAATCAAAAGGTTTGGAACGATCCTTTAAAATGTCTATTGATGCAGATATTTATAATAAACTGAGTGAGGAGTTGATAGGTATTGAACCAAAATAAAGCATTATCCCTGCTTGGACTGGCAACAAAGGCCGGAAAGACTGTAACAGGTGAGTTTTCTACAGAGAAAGCAGTAAAAGAGGGCAAAGCACAAATTGTTTTAGTTGCAGAAGATGCTTCGGATAATACCAAAAAAAAATTTCGAAATATGTGTAACTATTATCAGGTAACCATGAAAGTATTTGCAAGTAAGGATTCCCTGGGAAATGCCTGCGGTAAGGAATTCAGGGCATCTTTGGCAGTAATGGATACTGGTCTTGCAAAGGCTATTGAAAAACAGATTGATAGCTGCGGAAATTTGGAGGTGTAATAATTGGCAAAAGTCAGAGTATATGAATTAGCAAAAAGTTTAAATAAAGACAGTAAAGAAATAGTGGAAATTTTGAAGAAGAATGGTGTAGAAATAAAGAGCCATATGAGTTCTGTGTCCGAAGAGGATGCGAATAAGGTAAGAGAACGTTTTTCCGGAAAGTCTGTTATGGCAGAAACACCTGTCAAAAAGGAGGAACCGGTAAAGAAGACTGTATCGGTTGAAAATAGAGGTCAGACACAGTCTATACACAAAGAAGGAAATAACAGCCGCCCACAGGGAGACAGAAGAGACTTTGGAGGAAAACGCCCACAGGGAGACAGAAGGGACTTTGGAGGAAACCGCCCACAGGGAGATAGAAGAGACTTTGGAGGAAACCGCCCACAGGGAGACAGAAGGGACTTTGGAGAAAACCGCCCACAGGGAGATAGAAGAGACTTTGGAGGAAACCGCCCACAGGGAGACAGAAGAGACTTTGGAGGAAACCGCTCACAGGGAGACAGAAGGGACTTTGGAGGAAACCGTCCACAGGGAGATAGAAGAGATTTTGGAAAAAACCGTCCACAGGGAGACAGAAGAGACTTTGGAGGAAACCGCCCACAGGGGGACAGAAGGGACTTCGGGGGAAACCGCCCACAGGGAGATAGAAGAGACTTTGGAGGAAACCGTCCACAGGGAGAACGCCGCGATTTTAATGGCGGACGTGGAGGGTTTAATGGTGGAAGACCAAATCAGAGCATGGGGAATAATGGTAATGCCCGTCGTGACGGAAGAAGAGAAGAGAAATTATCAATTCCGGCACCTATGGATCGTGCCTCCATGGATCGTGACAGAGTAGACCGTCATAAAGATAAGAAGGAAAGAGAGAAGACTTCCTTATATGAGGATGGAGACAGCAGGAAAAAGAGCCGTAAAAAGGATGAGCATTTTACGGTAAAGGGTACAAAGCCTGTTAAGAAGCCTGTTCAGAAACCAAAGCCAAAGGAGCCGGAAGAACCGGTAATTCGGACGATTGAACTTCCAGAGGTGTTGACGGTACAGGAGCTGGCAGATAAAGTAAAGACACCTGTTTCCCAATTGATCAAAAAGCTATTCCTAGCGGGTGAGATGGTTACTGTAAATACGGACCTGGATTTTGACCGGGCAGCAGAAATCGCATTAGAATATAACTGTATTGCGGAAGAAGAAGTTAAGGTAGATGTTATTGAAGAGATGCTAAAGGAAGAGGAAGAAGATGAGGCTTTAATGAGCGAGCGTCCTCCTGTTGTATGCGTTATGGGTCACGTTGACCATGGTAAAACTTCCCTGCTTGATGCCATCAGAGAGACTTCTGTTACCACAGGGGAAGCAGGAGGTATCACTCAGCATATCGGCGCATATACAGTAGAAGCAAACGGACAGCAGATTACATTTTTGGATACTCCCGGGCATGAGGCGTTTACCGCCATGCGTATGCGTGGTGCCCAGTCAACGGATATTGCTATTTTAGTAGTGGCGGCTGATGATGGAGTGATGCCCCAGACAGTTGAAGCGATCAACCATGCCAAGGCAGCGGGCATAGAGATTATTGTTGCTGTGAATAAGATTGATAAAGAAAGTGCCAATGTAGAGCGTGTAAAACAGGAACTTGTAGAATATGAACTGATAGCAGAGGATTGGGGCGGTTCTACGGTATTTTGTCCGGTTTCTGCACATACTAAAGAAGGTATTGAGAATCTTTTGGAAATGATTCTGTTAACAGCGGAGGTTCTGGAGTTAAAGGCAAATCCAAACCGTAAAGCAAGAGGTATTGTGATTGAGGCTGAACTTGATAAAGGCCGTGGTCCGGTTGCAACAGTATTAGTACAAAAGGGTACTTTAAAAATTGGAGATACTATTGCAGTTGGAAGTGCTTTCGGAAGAGTTCGTGCCATGATCAATGATAAGGGACAGAATGTGAAAGAGGCAGGACCTTCCCAGCCAGTGGAGATTTTAGGTTTAAATGGTGTTCCAGCTGCTGGTGAAATCTTTGTTGCGACCAAGAATGAAAAGGAAGCACGTTCCATGGCAGAGACATATATTGTGTGTGACAAAGAAAAACTGCTGGCAGAGACAAAGGCGAAAATGTCACTGGATGACTTATTTTCCCAGATTCAGACCGGTAATGTCAAAGAATTAAATCTGGTTGTAAAAGCGGATGTTCAGGGTTCTGTAGAAGCTGTAAAGCAAAGTCTGTTAAAGCTTTCCAATGAAGAGGTAGTGATCAAGGTGATTCATGCAGGTGTTGGTGCAATCAACGAATCAGATGTAATCCTTGCTTCTGCTTCTAACGCGATTATTATTGGATTTAATGTCCGTCCTGATGTTCAGGCAAAGGATGTGGCAGAAAGAGAAAAGGTAGATTTAAGGCTTTATAAAGTTATCTACAATGCGATAGAAGATATTGAAGCAGCGATGAAGGGAATGCTGGACCCTGTTTTTGAAGAAAAAGTGACAGGACACCTGGTAGTAAGACAGACATTTAAGGCATCCGGTGTAGGTACGATCGCAGGCTGCTTTGTGTTAGACGGTCTGATTCGCAAGAAATCCAGCGTGCGCATTACCCGTGACGGGGAACAGATTTATGAGGGAGATCTTGCATCCTTAAAGCGTTTTAAGGATGATGTAAAAGAAGTGAAGAATGGCTTTGAATGTGGTATCGTTTTGGAAAACTTTAACGATTTGAAAGAAGATGACCAGATTGAAGCTTATGAAATGGTAGAAGTACCTAGATAGTGAAAGAGCTGTTGTACGGTTAAATGCAATGGTACAGCAGCCCTATCCTGTATAGGAAAGGTAAAAGAGATTAGAAATAATCTTTGGAGGAAAATAAATAGAATGAAACGTACAAGTATTAAAAATACACGTATCAACGGAGAAGTGCAAAAGGAGTTATCCAGAATTATAAGCAGGGAGATTAAAGACCCGAGGATTCATGCAATGACTTCCGTGACACAGGTGTCGGTAACGCCCGATTTAAAAGAATGTAAAGCATATATTTCTGTTCTGGGAGATGAAAAAGCCCAGGCAGATACGCTGGCCGGGCTTACAAGTGCTTCCGGTTATATCAGGAGGGAGCTTGCGAGAAGCATTAATTTAAGAAATACACCAGAGATTACATTCTGTATGGATCAATCCATTGAATATGCAATTAATATGTCAAAGAAGATTGATGATGTTATGGGGAAGCAGACTGGCTCAAACGAGAGCGGAGAATAAAGGAGAAACATGAACGATTTTTTAACAGAGATAGAAAAAGCAGAGGAGATTGTGATATTGGGACATATTCGGCCGGATGGTGATTGTGTCGGCTCCTGTCTTGGTGTTTATAATTATGTGTTGGATAATTATCCGGATAAAACAGTGGATATTTATTTGGATGAATTTAAACAGGAATTTATGTTTTTACGTGGAGCCGGGCAGGTTTTTCATAAAAAACAGGATAAAACCTATGATCTTTGTATTTCTCTGGATAGCGGAGATTTGGACAGACATGGAGAATTTGAAGAATATTTTCATTCTGCCAAAAGGACTATGTGTATTGATCACCATGTCAGTAATATGGGATATGGAGATGTATGCTTTTTGAAAACAGAATGCAGTGCTTCTGCGGAGGCAGTTTTCACGCTGTTAGAGGAAGAAAAAATCGGCATGGAGTGTGCAGAGTGTCTGTATCTTGGAATTGTTCATGATACAGGAGTGTTTAAGTATAGCAATACTACAAGGCAGACTATGGAGATTGCAGGAATCCTGATTGAAAAGGGGGCCAGGAGCCAGCTGGTAATAGATGGGACTTTTTATAAAAAAACATATAGACAGAATAAGATGCTCGCAAAAGCATTGGATGCCGCTTTTTTAATGTTTGATGGCAGAGTCATCGTATCCTGCCTTACCAAAGATGTATTTGATGAATATGAGGCAACGAATTTAGATACTGATGGTGTAGTAGATGCCCTCCGCATAACTGACGGCGTAGAATGTGCTCTTTGGATGTATGAATATCCGAGGAAAGGAATTTTTAAATGTTCCCTTCGTTCTAATGAATCTGTAAATGTAAATCTGATCGCCTGTGGCTTAGGCGGCGGTGGACATATCCGTGCCGCGGGCTGTGAGATAGAAGGCGACAAAGATACTATTATATTAAAGATAACAGATATGATCAAAAAGCAGTTAGAAAGCAGCCAGCAAGGAAAATAGCGGTGATTGCATCATAAAAAGACTGAATATTAGGAGACACACATGTATAGCGGAGTGATAAATGTATATAAAGAGTCTGGCTTTACGTCGTTTGATGTGGTGGCAAAATTGAGAGGGATTTTAAAACAGAAAAAAATCGGTCATACCGGAACACTTGACCCGGATGCCCAGGGAGTTTTGGTGGTGTGCCTTGGAAAGGCAACGAAGCTTTGTGATGTACTTACAGATAAGGACAAGAGTTATGTGGCTACCCTGCTTCTCGGGAGAACAACAGATACGGAAGACAGCTCTGGTGAGATTCTTACGCAAAAAGAGGTTCTTGTTACCAAGGAACAGGTATCAGAAGCAGTCAGGTCTTTTGTTGGTGAATATGATCAGATTCCTCCCATGTATTCAGCGATTAAAGTAAACGGAAAAAAACTCTATGAACTGGCACGGGAAGGGAAGGTAATTGAAAGAAATCCCCGCAGAGTGGCGATTCATAATATTGAAATTCTAAGCATGGAACTTCCTTATGTTACCATGCGGGTTTCCTGTGGAAAAGGTACTTATATTAGAAGCTTATGCAGGGATATTGGAGAGAAGCTTGACTGCGGAGGTATCATGGATAAGCTGGTAAGGGACAGTGTATATGCAGGGCAAACGGGAAAAGTGTTCCGTCAGGAGGATGCACTAACGCTTACACAGATTGAAGAAATGGTCCGTAAGGGAAGGATAGGAGATTATATCCTGCCAATCGACAGTCTGTTCCCCGATTTTATAAAATGCCGTGTGACGGAAGAAGGGAATAAAAGGCTGCATAACGGTAATTTGTTAAGGCAGGAAGACTTTTCCCGTGAAACAGGGCAGTTACCCGGAAAAAAAGACGGTTTATGTTGTCTCGTATATGATGAAACAGGTGCATTTACAGCGATTTATAAATATGATGATGATATACGGGCATGGAAAGCTGAAAAAATGTTTCTATAAAAATATGGTTACTTTGATTTACAATTGACTACAAGAGCAGGGTTGGAATATGATTTATTTACAAAATGAAGAAGCAATGCAATTTCATACAATGGGAACCGCAATTGCGTTAGGCAAGTTCGACGGAATTCATCTGGGGCATCAGCTTTTGATTGATGGATTGTTAAGGGAAAAAGAGAAGGGCAGACAGGCGTTGGTGTTTACTTTTGGCAGTCATCCGAATTCCGTTCTGACTGGTGGTTCTCAAAAAAATATCTATACACCGGAAGAAAAAGCATATTATTTTGCCAGTCTTGGTATTGATATATTATTGGAATATCCGTTTACAAAAGAGTTTGCTTCTGTTTCCCCGGAAGATTTTGTATATCAGTATATGGTAAAGAAGCTGGGAGTGCAATCAATCTATGTCGGTGAAGATTTTCACTTTGGAAGAGGCAGGAGTGGAAATGTAGGTCTCTTGAAGCTTCTGGGAGAAGAGTATCATTTTGAGGTCAATGCATTAGCAAAGAGGACACTTCATGGAAAGATGGTAAGTTCTACTGTAATCCGGGATATGCTGGAATCCCATTTTTATGTTGCGAATGAAATGCTGGGAAACCCGTATTTTATCTATGGAGAGGTGGTACACGGAAAACATCTGGGAGGACGTGTGATCGGTTTTCCGACGATCAATCAGCAGATACCGGGAAATAAGCTGGTTCCGTCATTTGGTGTATATGCAAGCCGTGTATATATTGATGGCTGTTATTACAGGGGAATCAGTAATCTGGGAAAAAAACCAACCATACGGGGCAGTCATGAGACAGGTCTGGAAACACATATTTTGGGCTATAATGGTGATCTGTATGGCAGGGATGTCAGGACAGAGCTTTTATATTTTATCCGTCCGGAAGAAAAGTTTTCAAGTATAGAGGATTTAAAAAAGCAGATTCAAAACGATATTTCTTTAATGCTGGAACAGGATATTTAAACAGTGAACCGGCAAAAAGGAATGGTGTAAAGAAAAAAAGGTTGACAAGATATCTGTTATTGTATATACTGATTGAGGTTGATGTAAAGAGAAAATACTTTACGGGGTGGTATATATGGAAAAGATGGTAAGGCAGGCGCTATTATATGATTTTTATGGTGAATTACTAACCGAACATCAAAAATCCATTTATTCTGATATTATCCTAAATGATTTATCTTATTCAGAGGTCGCAAGAGCGGAAGGAATCAGCAGACAGGGTGTCTATGATTTAGTAAAGCGGTGTGACAAGATATTAGAGGATTATGAGACTAAACTTTTGCTGGTAGAAAAGTTTTTAGATACCAAGGAGCGTATCAGCCGGATTCATGAACTGGCAACAGAACTGAAAAAGATGGCTGGAGATAAAAAGCTTCAGGAGAACATTAGCGAGATTGAAGCAATTTCCAAAGCAATATATGAGAGTTATTAGAGTCGGAAGGTACCTGTATAACAGGCGTTTGAAAACTGCTGGGAGGTAGTTGTATGGCATTTGAAAGTTTATCAGATAAATTACAGAATGCATTTAAAAAGTTAAGGAGCAAAGGTGCTTTAACCGAGGCTGATGTAAAAGAAGCCATGAAAGAGGTTAAGCGTGCGCTTTTGGAGGCTGATGTTAACTTCAAGGTGGTAAAACAGTTTATCAATGCAGTGAGTGAGCGGGCGGTCGGCGAAGATGTCTTAAAGGGCTTAAATCCGGGACAGATGGTCATCAAGATCGTCAAGGAAGAAATGGATAAGCTGATGGGTTCTGAGACAACGGAGATCAAGCTCCTTCCGTCTAATGAAGTGACAGTCATCATGATGTGTGGTCTTCAGGGTGCAGGTAAAACGACAACCGTGGCAAAGCTTGCAGGTAAATATAAAGAAAGAGGCAAAAAATGTCTTTTGACAGCCTGTGATGTCTATCGGCCTGCTGCTATTAAACAGTTAGAGATCAATGGTGAAAAGCAGGGAGTTCCTGTCTTTACCATGGGAAACCAGAATTCACCGGTCGATATTGCAAAAGCAGCGGTGGAACATGCAGCAAAGAATCATATACAGATTGTGTTTTTGGATACAGCAGGACGTCTTCATGTGGATGAAGCCATGATGGAGGAATTAAAGCAGATTAAAGAGAATGTGGCAGTAGCATATACGATCTTGACGGTTGATGCCATGACAGGACAGGATGCGGTAAATGTTGCAACTAATTTCAATGATCAGATTGGAATTGATGGTGTCATTCTTACCAAGCTGGATGGTGATACACGTGGCGGAGCTGCACTTTCTATTAAAGCAGTGACAGGAAAGCCGATTTTTTATGTAGGAATGGGAGAAAAGCTTTCGGATTTGGAACAGTTTTATCCGGATCGCATGGCCAGCCGGATTCTCGGAATGGGGGATGTGGAATCCCTGATTGAGAAAGCACAGAGTGCTATTGATGAAGAGAAAGCCAGAGAAATGGAACAAAAGATGAAGAAAGCATCTTTTGATTTTAATGACTTTTTGGATAGTATGGCACAAATGGAAAAGATGGGCGGCATACAGGATATGCTTTCCATGATACCGGGAATGGGGAATCAGATTAAGAATGTAGAGATTGATGAAAAACAGATGAACCGTCCCAAATCAATTATTCTTTCCATGACAAAGGAAGAAAGAGCAAATCCCGATATTATTAATCCGAGCCGTAAAAGAAGGATTGCGGCAGGTGCCGGCGTAGATATCAGTGAGGTAAACCGCCTGATAAAGCAGTTTGATCAGATGAAGAAAATGATGAAACAGATGTCTGGCATGATGGGAGGTAAACGGGGCAAACGCTTCCGTATGCCGTTTGGTTTTTAGATGCGTTTATTTTCGCATATTACAGTTGATGTACAAGCCAATATGGTTTAGACATATAAGTTATAGCAGTACGTATGTACAGGATTAAAAGGAGGTGAAAGAAAAATGGCAGTAAAGATGAGATTAAAGAGAATGGGATATAAGAGACATCCTTTCTATAGAGTAATTGTAGCAGATGCACGTTCTCCAAGAGATGGCAGATTTATTGAAGAAATCGGTACTTATGACCCTAATCAGGAGCCAAGCGTAGTAAAGATTGATGCAGAAGCCGCAAAGAAGTGGTTAGCTAACGGTGCTCAGCCAACAGATACTGTAGCAAAGCTTTTAAAACAGGCAGGTATTGAAAAATAGGACTTGGGAGGTTATTCGTAGATGAAAGAATTAGTAGAAGTAATAGCAAAATCCCTAGTTGATCACCCGGAGGAGGTTGAGGTGATTGAGACCTCAAAGGAAGACGCCATTTATGTTGAGCTTAAGGTTGCCCAGGAAGATATGGGTAAGGTTATCGGTAAGCAGGGTAGAATTGCAAAATCTATCCGTACAGTTGTGAAAGCAGCTGCTTCAAAGGGTGATAAGAAGGTAATTGTGGACATCAAATAGTTCATAAAGGAGCTGCCATTTGCTGGCAGCTCAGTTTTTTATATCCTGGGAAACTGCTTTGCATTTCCTAGGATATAAAAACAATTATGGAAGGAATCATTAGGAGGCAGGATGGAAGATTTATTGCAAATTGGCGTGATTACCTCTACACATGGTATAAAAGGTGAAGTAAAGGTATTCCCCACAACGGATGACAACAACCGGTTTAAACAATTGAAAGAATGCTTTATTGAATGGAAGGGAGAAATGATTCCCGTTAAGGCTGTGGGATGCAGATTTTTTAAGAATATGGTAATCCTCAAATTTGAAGATATCGATCAGATTAATGATGTAGAAAAATATAAGCAGTGTAAGCTTTTTGTTGATAGAGAGCATGCGGTAAAGCTGGAAAAAGATGAATATTTTGTGGTAGATTTAATCGGCATGGAGGTTTTAAAGGAAGAAGGCAGTACCTTTGGAATATTATCGGAGGTCATTCCTACAGGTGCAAATGATGTATATGTGGTAAAAGACGAAAATGGGAAAGAATGGCTGCTGCCGGCTATCAAAGAATGTATTTTAAATGTGGATATGGAAGAGAGAAAAATAACTGTTCATTTGATGAAGGGAATGGAGGCATGAGATGCATTTTCATATATTAACATTATTTCCCGAAATGGTAATGGAAGGGCTTGATACCTCCATTACCGGGCGTGCCATGAAGAATGGTCATATTACGGTTAATGCAGTGAATATTCGTGATTTTGCGGAAAATAAGCATGGTCATGTGGATGATTATCCTTATGGAGGCGGTGCCGGTATGGTGATGCAGCCGGGACCTGTATACAGGGCGTATGAGTATGTGAGAAACGCAGTAAATGAGCGTCAGATGCAGGGAGCAAATTGTTTGGAAGGTTCAGGAGAGATTAAAAGACCGAGGGTGATATACATGACACCACAGGGAAAGGTCTTTAATCAGACACTGGCCAAAGAGTTTGCAGAGGAAGAAGACCTTATTTTTCTTTGCGGACATTATGAAGGGATTGATGAGCGGGTATTGGAAATGATCGTGACGGATCATCTGTCTATTGGAGATTATGTATTGACAGGTGGGGAACTGCCCGCTATGGTAGTAATTGATGCAGTATCCCGTCTGGTTCCCGGTGTGCTGAATAATGATATCAGTGCAGAATTTGAAACCTTTCATAATAACTTGTTAGAATATCCACAGTATACCAGACCGGAAGAGTTTATGGGAAAAAAAGTTCCGGATGTATTACTCAGTGGACATCATAAGAATATTGAGACATGGAGAATGGAACAGTCGGTAAAAAGAACAAAGGAACGAAGACCGGACCTACTGGAAAACGGATGATTTTATGCTTTTTATCGGAGAGGGGGATGGTTATAGTATGGAAGTTGGAGGATATGGCTACATAAAACCGGAATTGGTTAAAATTGCGGAAGAAATTTATGCATATCGGGGAAAAATAAAGGAATTGGAGATTGAACTCAGTGAAGAAGAGTTTCATTACGGATACATTTCAGTAAGGCAGGATTTAGTTCTGCATGAAGTATTTTTTCGTTTGCTGTTTATTATTCCAATCACATTGCTTTTGCCGGTGACATTAAGTGATACCTTGTGGTTTTTTACTGGGGCTTTTCTGGCATATTGTGATATCAGACTGATTATAAGGGAAGTTAAAATGCTGTATCTGCTTATTATCAGTGTGAATATATCTTTTGTGTCGGAATTTGTAAAAAAACATGATCTGAATTCTTTTCAAAATGATAGAGATAAAACATCAGAGCGAATCAAATGGATACAGATGCAGATAGAGGATCTGGAACATAAAATATCACATTTGGTAAAAAAGCGCAGGGAAATACTGGAAGAGAACAGAAAACAGGAGGAACAACAAAAAAAAGAACGTGCTTCCGAAAAGGGAGCAGATAAATTTAAATTAAAGGAAGCAGGTGTTGGTATAGATGATGCCCGACGCCTTTATGAATACTATTTGGAAGAGGAGCGGTATGTGAATGACCGTTTGATAAAGCTGGATGGAAAAATGCAGCATTACGACAGAGAACTTGTGGAAATAGAAGAAGAATTCCAAAAGGTTAAAAAGAATATTATACTCTTTTTTATCGTTTTTTTAATCGTTATTTTTGTACAGAGTTTCTTTACGAATATTTTGTATATCATTACTGCCATTCTTGGATCTTTGGGGATGATCATCTGCATTATTTATCTGGAACGTGTGTGTAAAGCCCCTGTTTTGAAATATCTGGTAGAGCATGATAGCAAATTGACAAAAGAGTATGCATTTTTGAATAATGTGATTCCGGTTAAAAATAAACGCAGGGAATTACAGGAAGAAATAGAGTATTACAGAAAAGAACTGCTGGATATCAAAAAGAAAAAAGCAGAAATAGATATTTCTTAAAGTATACTGTTGTTTTTCAAAATATTACTTGCATTTCTAAACCATTTGTGTTAAATTAAATGAGTTGTGATTTCTTCACATTATGGAGAAATCTGTATAAATTTGATGGTCCTCTGCAAGTTGAAGGACAGACATTATAGAGTTTGACAGCATTTCGTAAAATTATCTTGCAAGAACGTCTTATATTTTAAGGAGGTTCATAATGAACGAGATTATTAAGAACATTGAGGCTGCCCAGTTAAAAGCAGAAGTTGCAGACTTCAGGGTAGGTGATACTGTTAAGGTATCTGCCAAGGTAAAAGAGGGTAACAGAGAAAGAATTCAGGTGTTTGAAGGTACTGTTATTAAGCGTCAGGGAGGAAGCAACAGAGAAACCTTTACTGTCCGCAAGAATTCAAACGGTGTAGGAGTAGAAAAGACTTGGCCATTACATTCTCCAATTGTAGAAAAGATTGAAGTTGTAAGACATGGTAAAGTTAGACGTGCTAAATTATACTACTTACGTGACAGAGTAGGTAAGGCAGCAAGAGTAAAAGAATTAGTAAAATAATCTTTGAATAAGGAGGGCTGGAGTAATGTTTATCTTTACTCTAGCCTTTCGTTCTATTATGTAGTAAAATGAATTGTGTAAATATGAATTATTCTGAAAATTTGTATAAACCTATTTTATAGTGGAAGAACTGTGGTAAGATAAAAGGAGAGTTTATGAGACGTCGAAGAAGATATCGCAGCAGTTATGACAGAGATGAATTTGATGTAAAAGATTTTGTGACAGAAGTGGGGCACTGGGCTATCTCTATTTTAGTTGTTGTGATTTTGGCATATAGTATTGTTACGTTTGGTGTGCAGTCTGTTACAATGATCGGGCAGAGCATGGACCCTGCGCTTACCAATCAGGATGTGGTTTTGATCAATAAAAGAGCCTATACATTCCATAATCCCGAAAGATATGATATCGTTGCTTTCAAACTAAAAGAAGATATGGAAAATTATTTTAATATCAAACGGATTATCGGCTTACCGGGAGAAAAAATCCAGATAAAGAACGGGCGGATTTTTATAGACGGAAATGTGCGCACGGATCTTCCTTTTGAGGATCTGGTGATGACAGAGGGGCTTGCATTGGCTGAGATTACGCTTGGAGAAGATGAATATTTTCTAATGGGAGATAACTGTAACAATAGTGAAGATTCCAGATATGTGAATATTGGTAATATATCTGAAAAAGAAATCAGTGGAAAAGTATTTTTCAGGATTGCACCGAGAAGTAGTTTTGGATTGATAAAATAGTATTATTACTTTCTGATAAAAAGGAGCCGATGTATGAATATTCAATGGTATCCTGGTCATATGACAAAGGCAAAACGTATGATGCAGGAGAATATAAAATTAATTGATATTGTGATAGAACTGTTAGATGCCAGAGTGCCATTTAGCAGCAGGAATCCGGATATTGATTCTCTGGCGAATAATAAATTCCGCCTGATATTGCTTAACAAATGTGATCTGGCAGACAATAGGGTGAATGAGAAATGGGAGAATTATTTTAAAGAGAGAGGAATTATGGTTGTAACCATTAATGCCAGAGATGGTCAGGGTATGAAGGTTATCACAGCTAAGATTCAGGAGGCATGCAAAGAGAAGATTGAACGGGACCGCAGACGGGGTATCATAAACCGTCCGATCCGTGCCATGATAGTAGGAATTCCCAACGTAGGCAAGTCTACGTTTATTAATACGTATGCGAAAAAGGCATGTACCAGGGTGGGAAATAAGCCCGGTGTTACAAAGGGAAAGCAGTGGATCCGAATTAATAAAAATGTGGAATTACTGGACACTCCGGGAATTTTATGGCCCAAGTTTGAGGATGAGACAGTAGGGGAGCATCTGGCATTTATCGGTTCGATCAACGACGAAATCCTGCAAAAAGTGGAACTGGCCTGTAATCTGATTACTTTTTTGAAGAAGGATTACCCTGGTACATTGGCAGCAAGATATCAGGTAGAGGAAGGGCAGGACGCAGCAGGGATTTTAGAGATGATCGCAGAGAAAAGGGGCTGTCTTATGAAGGGGAACGAATATAATCAGGAGAAGGCAGCAGGAATTTTATTAGAAGAATTCAGAAATGGCAGACTTGGAAGAATTTCCATAGAACAGCCGCTATAAAGGAGAGACAGGAAGCATGGCAAAGAAAAACAAAGAAAATAATGTACAGAAGGAAGAGGTTAGTATCGTAAGAGAATTGATTGGAATGTGTCTTTATATTGCATTTGTATTTCTGGTAGTATGGTTTATTATCACATTTGTAGGGCAACGTACGGAGGTAAGTGGAGATTCTATGTATAGTACGCTGGAAGATGGGGATAATCTTTGGATTAACAAATTGTCATATCATTTTGAGGATCCCAAACGGTTTGATATCGTTGTTTTTCCCTATGAGGAAGGTGAGGATAATTCCGTATACTATATTAAGAGGATTATCGGGCTTCCGGGAGAGCGGCTGCGGATTGAAAAGGATGGTACGATTTATATTAATAATGAGCCGTTGGAAGAAAATTATGGTTATGAGACAATTTCATCGAATATGATTGGGCGTGCCAAGAATAATATTATTCTTGGTGAAGATGAATATTTTGTAATGGGAGATAACAGGAATGACAGTAAAGATTCCCGTTTTGAAGAAGTTGGCAATATTCACAAGGATAAGCTGGAGGGAAAGGCAGTATTCAGAATCTGGCCTCTTTCAAAGTTTGGGAAAGTTGAGTAGACGGTAAAGCTGTATTTTGAACCTGTATTTTTTCGAAATCCGGTATAATTAAATAACAGGATAAATAGGGGCTGCCATACTAGAACTTTAAGAAGGATAATTTTTTAGTACGGCAGCCTTTTTTTACAAAAATAGATAAAATAGATAAGAATCAGGTACGGGAGGATAAGAATGGGAATTCAGGAAATAAAAACAATATTAAAAAATGCATCTATTGAAGAGCTTAGAATATTAATACCACAATTTGAAGCAGATGAACGTACAGGTGTTTTAAAACTTTTAGAAAGTGCCAGAAAACGGGTGGAAGCTTTTGAGGCAGAAGTATTGCGGACAAACGCAATGAAAGAGTATGAACGAAAATATGAAAAATGCCGATATATATGTGGAATAGATGAAGTGGGAAGAGGACCACTGGCAGGACCTGTGGTAGCGGCGGCAGTGGTACTTCCGAAAGACACGGATATTTACTATTTGAATGATTCCAAACAGCTTTCCGAAAAGAAAAGGGAACAGCTCTACGAAGAAATTATGGAAAAGGCAGTTGCAGTAGGGATTGGATTTGCGGATGAACAATGCATTGATGAAATCAATATATTGCAGGCAGATTATGTGGCAATGAGGAAAGCGGTCAGTGAACTTACTGTGACACCGGATATTTTACTGAATGATGCAGTGATCATACCGGAAGTAGATATTATGCAGGAGTCCATTATAAAGGGAGATACAAAAAGTGTTTCCATTGCAGCTGCAAGTATCGTGGCAAAAGTGACAAGAGATCGTTTTATGGTGGAAATGGATAAAAAATATCCGGGATATGATTTTGCCGGTAACAAAGGATATGGAAGTGCAAGACATATTCAGGCGTTAAAAGAAATTGGTCCCTGTGACATTCACAGGAGGACTTTTATCAGGAAATTTATCTCTTAATCGCGAAATTGAAAGGGGGATTATATGCAGATCGGGCATAGAATTTTAGGCAGTTATGATACACAGATACAGGAAAATGTTAAAACTGAGAATAGTCAGATGGCGGAACAGTCAAATCAGGCGAAATCCTCTGTAGATATATCAAGGTTAAAAGAAGGAGCTGTGTTTAAGGGAGAGGTTTTAAATATTCTTGGAGAAAAAGTAACGATTGCATTGGAGAATAAAGCACAGCTGTTCGCCAGATTACAGCCGGGGGTAGAGCTGGGGGTGGGGGATCAGCTGCTCTTTTCTGTAAAAGAGAACAATGCCAGCCAGATTTTAATAAAACCGATGTTTGATTCCCTATATAGTGCACAGACACAGGTGTTGGAAAAGGCTCTTGATATGGCAGGATTATCTCCTACGGAAAAAAATTTTTCAGCTGCTAAGGAATTGATGGAGGCGGGACTACCGATTGATAAGGGAAATATGGTAAAATTATTATCTCAGAGTATGAAGTTTGAAGGAACCTCCATGCAGACGCTGGTTGCACTGAATAAAATGAATATTCCGGTTACGGAGGCAAATATCGCACAGTATGAGCGTTACCAGAATTACAGTCATCAGCTTGCAGGGGATATCAGTCAGGCAGCTAATGCCATGGCGGCTTTTTCGGGTGCAGTTCCTGACGGGGCATCGGCAAATACATTATTATCATTAGCAGATCAGGTACTGGATATCTTTATGCCGGAAACGTCAGAGGAAGATAATGCAGATGTGGCCGCCGGAACAGAGCAAGTGGCGGAAGATGCGAAGGGAGAAGGAACTGCATCAGTAAATACAGCAGTGCAGGGTAAGGAAGGAGCCGTTACGGCACATGAGATAATCGCACAGCAAGAGAAAAGTGAATCGGTAAAAGCGGATATTCCGGTAAATGAACTGCAAAAGGATATAGAAAAACAGGCAGAAACGGGAACTTCAATAGCACAAAAGACAGGCCTTACAAAGGGAGAGGTTTCCAATTTATACAATCTGCTGGCAAAAGCGGGGATTTCAGATGAACAGATTCAGATGACATTAAACAGGTCCAATTCTCAAGAAGAACTGCTTAAGAATATGATTCAGACATTAAGTGCAAGTGGGAGCAGTGAAACCGCTATCCGTAATATTTTGGATTCCAACGAATTTAAAAAATTATTTTCTGACGTCATCAAAAAGAACTGGTCGTTGAATCCCAAAGATATGAAAGATGCAAAAGAGATTGAGGATCTCTATAATAAAATTTTAAAGCAGGGCAAGGCCTTTGAAGATGCGGTTTCATCTAAGGGAGGAGATGCAAAGAATTTCAATCAGAATTTCCAGAATATGCGCCAGAATATGCAGTTTATGGAGCAGCTCAACAATCAGATGATATATGCCCAGATGCCGTTAAAGTTATCTAACCAGAACGCAAATTCAGAGCTGTACGTTTATGCAGATAAGAGAAAATTAATGGAAAAGAAGGACGGAATCAGTGTAATGCTCCATTTGGATATGGATCATCTGGGAACGACCGATGTTAAAGTGACTCTGACCGGAACAAATGTAAATGCGAGATTTTATTTAAATGACCAGCAAAGCGTGGATATTGTAACAGATAATATGGAGCAGCTGGCCAGGCAGCTTGCGGACAGGGGATTTTCCTTAACAAATGAAGTAGTAAAACGCCAGCCGCAGGATTCTATCAATAAGGTGGTTGACGAGATCATTGACGAGAATGCAGAACGGAGTATTAAGCGGTATACCTTTGATGCCAGAATGTGATTTTTCTGAATGCTGCTCATGATATGATGCCGGTGTAAGAAAGGCAGTTAAAAGGATAGTGTCAAGTGGATTACGAAAATCTACGAGACGGGAATTGCTCATATTAAAATCTGCTTACTCAAGGTACTACATGCATGAAAATTGTTTTGCAATCGGTTATAAAAAGCAGATAAGCAGGCAATCAATTTTGCAAAGCAAAATTGGTTACAATTCCAGGAGGGAAAAACATGGAATATGACAAGACGAAAAAGAAAAAAAAGGCGGTGGCTTTGACATATGACCCATTAAACCAGGCACCGCAGGTTGTAGCCTCCGGACAGGGAGCTGTTGCAGACAGGATTATTGAAAAGGCAAAGGAAGCAGATGTGGCAACCTATCAGGACGAAGGACTTACAGATACCCTGTTAAAATTAGAGATTGGTGATATGATACCGCCAGAATTATATGGGGTTGTTGCAGAGATTCTGGTCTATGTTGACAAAATGGATAAGATTAAGAGTAAAATAACAGGACGTAAGTAAAGTGATGGAAAAAAAGAATAAGAGGAAGCTTGGTGCCAGAGTGGAGCAGCTGATAAAAGAGTATCTGCGTGCATATGGTTTTGATATTTTGGAGATGAACTACCGGTGCGGACAGGGTGAGATTGACATTATTGCAAAAGAAAAGGAATATTATGTTTTTATTGAAGTAAAGTACCGTAGTACGCTGCAATATGGCACCCCTCAGGAAGCAGTTGGAATTGCAAAGCAGAAAAGAATCTGTGGTGCAGCAAAATATTATCTGTATACCCATGCTCTTGGGGAATTTACTCCAGTGCGTTTTGATGTGGCGGCAGTTATGGGAAATAAGATAAGCTACATTAAAAATGCATTTGAACTGGTATAAATGAGTACTTAAGGCTGAAGAGGATTTACCGGAAATATAATAGCTTTAATATTAATATAAGATCAAGAGAATTAGGAGCCATGATGAAAGAGATAAATAAAAAGATTCAGTATATTCATAATGAAAAGGTTTGCAGGTTGCAGGAGAAAAACGGTGTGGTTTATGTTGGTTTTCCCAAGCTTTTGGCTCATGAGAAGAATCTGGTTCACGGATTTTCTACCCGGATAGGTGGTGTGTCAAAGGAACATCTGGCTTCCATGAATTTAAGCTTTACCAGAGGAGATAACAGGGAGAATGTATTGGAGAATCACAGACGATTTGCAAAAGCGTTGGAATATGATGAGACAAGGCTTGTATTTTCGGATCAGGTGCATCTGACCCGTTTTCATAAAGTCACCAAAAAAGACTGCGGAAAAGGAATTATCAGGGAAAGTGATATCAAAGAAATAGACGGACTTGTGACAAATGAACCGGGAATCCCCATTATTACTTTTTATGCAGATTGTGTTCCGTTGTTTTTCTATGACCCTGTAAAAAAAGTAATTGCCATGGCACATTCCGGCTGGCGTGGAACTGTGGGGCGCATAGGGGCAAAAATGACAGCTTATATGGAAGAGGAATATGGGAGTACAGCCCGGGATATTCTTTGTGCGGTGGGACCGTCCATCTGTCAGAAATGCTATGAAGTGAGTGAAGAGGTAGCGCTTCAGTTTCTTGATGTGTTTGGAACCGCTTATGGAGATGAGCTGCTTTATGAAAAAGAGGGCGGAAAATATCAGTTAAATCTTCATAAAGCATGTGAGATCACACTGTTAAATGCAGGTATTCAAAGGGAGCATGTAGACGTAACAGACTTGTGTACCTGCTGTAATCCGGATTTTTTCTTTTCGCACAGGGCAAGTCATGGAAAGAGAGGAAATCTGGCAGGGGTCATGATGCTAAAAGAGCCAGGCGGTCTATAAAAATGTACAAAATGAGTCTGGTAGTGTCAAGTGGATTATGAAGATTTACGAGAAGGAAATTGTCCACATGAAAATCTGCTTACTCAAGGTATCATATGCATGAAAATTGCTTCGCAATGGCATGTGAGTAGATAATCAATTGCTTTGCATTTGGTTATAAAAAGCAGATAAGGGGCAAGCAGGCAATCAATTTCTGCGAATAACGAGCCAAGCGTAGATACTTGTAATATACATTTGGCGACTATCGCATCAGACGAAGTCTGCAAAGCAAAATTGGTTACAAGTGCAGGGAGGCATTGTTATGAAGATCAAAATAAGGGAAATGGATTATGAGGAGGTTTTAAAGCTTCCCGGATTTAAGACCAGGAAGCCCCAAAAACCGAATCTGATATTTCGTACAATCATTAAAACTTTGTGCATCCCTGATTTATGGAAAACACATTTTACATATAATTATATAGGTATGGAAAAGCTGGGAAAGAAGGAACCATGTCTGGTTTTAATGAACCATTCCAGCTTTATTGATTTGGAAATCGCAGAGTCTGTCATGTATCCGAGACCGCTTAATATTATATGCACTTCTGATGGTTTCGTGGGAAAAGAATGGCTGATGAGGCACATTGGATGTATTCCCACTAATAAATTTGTAACGGATGTTGCAATGGTAAAGGATATGAGATATGCATTAAAAACATTGAAAAGTTCGGTTCTTATGTATCCGGAAGCAAGCTACAGCTTTGACGGAACAGCAACTCCGTTGCCGGACACTTTGGGAAAATGCTTAAAAATGCTGAAGGTTCCAGTTGTCATGATTAATACCTATGGTGCATTTGCGAGAGATCCTTTGTATAACAACCTTCAGGTACGTAAAGTGAAAGTATCCGCAGATGTGAAATATCTGCTATCACCTGAGCAGATTGAAAAATTGTCTGTGAAAGAATTAAACGAATGTTTGCGAAAAGAGTTTACGTTTGATAATTTCCGGTGGCAGCAGGAGAATGATATCAGCATAAAGGAAGCCTTTCGTGCAGATTATTTAAACAGGGTTCTTTATAAATGTCCTAACTGTAAAGATGAACGCAGTATGGAGGGAAAAGGAATCTATCTCACCTGCCATGCCTGCGGCAAAAAATACGAGCTTACAGATAGGGGATTTTTAAAGGCATTGAATGGTAAAACAGAATTTTCCCATATTCCGGACTGGTATCAGTGGCAGAGAGAGGAAGTAAGGGAAGAGATAGAAACAGGGACTTATTTTTTAGATGTAGAAGCAGATATTTATATGATGGTAAATATGGATTGTATCTATAAGGTTGGAAGTGGAAGGTTACAGCATAATGCAGATGGATTTTCCTTAAGCGGATGTGACGGAAAACTCCATTATCGTCAGAAAACTTCTCTTTCATACAGTCTGTATTCAGATTACTACTGGTATGAGATTGGAGATATGATCTGCATTGGAGATATGAAGGTGTTATATTATCTTTTTCCGAAAGTTTCATATGATGTGGCAGCGAAAACCAGAATTGCGGCAGAAGAATTATATAAGCTTGCGAGAGCCTCTTCAAAATAATGGTTTACAAAAAACATTCTCTATTGTAAACTAGATAGAGTTGCAAATTTATAAGCGTTTTTCTATTATTTAGAAAGAATGTTTTGCAGGTACGAAAAGGAGGATGACAATGAGTAAACCGATTGTTGCCATCGTAGGAAGACCAAATGTAGGGAAATCTACATTATTTAACATATTGGCTGGTTCCAAGATATCGATTGTGAAAGATACACCGGGCGTAACGAGAGATCGTATTTATGCAGATGTGAACTGGCTGGATTATAATTTTACGATGATCGATACCGGCGGTATAGAGCCAGAGAGTGAGGATATTATCATTAAAAGCATGCGTGCCCAAGCACAGATTGCCATGGATACCGCAGATGTTATCATATTTTTGGTAGATGTAAGGCAGGGACTGGTAGATGCGGACCACAAAGTGGCAGATATGCTGAGGCGCTCCCATAAGCCGGTAGTGCTGGTTGTAAATAAGGTAGACAGTTTTGAAAAATTTATGCCTGATGTGTATGAATTTTATAATCTGGGACTAGGTGATCCGATTCCTGTATCATCAGCTTCACAATTGGGAATTGGTGATATGCTGGATGAAGTAGTATCCCATTTTGAGAATACGGCAAGAGGAGAAGAGGAGGATGACCGTCCAAAGATTGCCATAATCGGGAAACCGAATGTGGGTAAAAGCTCCATTATCAACAAATTATTAGGAGAGGAACGCGTTATTGTATCAGATATTGCAGGGACAACAAGAGATGCCATTGATACGGCAGTTATGAGAAATGACAGGGAATATGTATTTATTGATACAGCCGGACTTCGCAGAAAAAACAAGATTAAAGAGGATATTGAACGTTATTCCATTATCAGAACGGTGTCAGCTGTGGAACGGGCAGATGTCTGTGTTTTAGTCATTGATGCGACAGAAGGTGTAACAGAACAGGATGCCAAGATTGCAGGGATTGCCCATGACCGTGGGAAAGGCATGATTATTGCAGTGAATAAATGGGATGCCATAGAGAAAAATGACAAGACAGTCTACAAATTTGAGGAAGAGATTAGAAGGATTCTTTCTTTTATGCCTTATGCAGAGATTATCTTTATTTCTGCAAAAACGGGACAGCGGCTTCCAAAGCTTTTTGGATTGATTGATATTGTCATAGATAACCATGCACTTCGTGTCGGCACAGGTGTATTAAATGAGATTTTATCGGAGGCTGTCGCTATGCAGGAGCCTCCTTCTGATAAAGGGAGGAAACTGCGGTTATACTATATGACAGAAGTTGCTGTTAAACCGCCTACATTTGTGATTTTTGTAAATGACAGACAATTAACGCATTTTTCATACACAAGGTATATAGAAAACCGTATCAGGGAAGCCTTTGGCTTTAAAGGAACCCCTCTAAAATTTATTATGCGTGAAAGAAAAGAGAAAGGTTGAGCATGATTATGGAAATCTTAGTGCGTGTTCTTAGTATTGTAATCGGTTATCTGTTTGGACTGATTCAGACGGCATATATTTATGGAAAAGTACATGGAATAGATATCAGGGAATATGGAAGCGGTAATTCTGGAACAACGAATGCTCTCCGGGTATTGGGTAAAAAGGCAGGACTTGTAGTGTTTATCGGTGATCTTTTTAAGGCAACTGTTGCCTGTGTTCTGGCAAGGGTAATAGGGACTGTTTTTTTTCCGGATATTGTATATCCAATGATATTATGGGCAGGAATGGGTGTTGTGATTGGTCACAATTTTCCGTTTTATATGAATTTTAAGGGTGGAAAAGGAATTGCGGCTACGGCTGGAGTTATTTTAGGATTGCTTGACTGGAGGATTATTGTGCTATGTCTGGCAGTATTTATCATCTGTGTAGCGGTTACCAGATATGTGTCACTTGGTTCATTGATTGTTGTGACCCTGTTTTTTGTTTCCTTTATTTTTCTTGGTTTCCATGAAGGAATTGTGAATCCGGCTACAGGTACGGCTTATGCTGGTAATGAGCTGGTGGAAAGTTATTTTGTGATTTTTTTGTTCGCAGTACTGGCTTTTTACCGACATAAGGCTAATATTGTGCGTCTTGTTCACGGGGAAGAAAATAAAGTATTTTCAAACAGGAAGGAGAATACAGACAATTAATTTGTGTGGATAGTTTAGGTGTAGATATCTGCACATATTTTTGGTGGCTATTGCAGCCATGAAGCATTGTAATAATTGGTTTATCGGGCAGATATAGGCGGCAGATAATCAATTTTACAGAGCAAAATTAGCTATAAATATCAGGAGGGTTGGTTATGAAGAAAATTTGTGTGTTAGGAGCAGGCAGTTGGGGAACTGCTTTATCAATTGTATTATCCAATAACGGACATGATGTAACGGTATGGTCTATTGATCCGGAAGAAGTATTGATGTTAAATGATTACAGGGAGCAAAGGGATAAGCTTCCGGGAGTTATGGTTCCAAGTGTCATAGTGTTTACCAATAATATGGAATTGGCTCTGCGGGATGCGGAAATCATAGTATGCGCAGTACCTTCTCTGTTTGTCCGCTCTACAATGAAAAGTGCATCTGCTTATATTAAGGAAGGAAGCATTGTAGTGGATGTTGCAAAGGGCATTGAGGATAATACCTTTAAAACAATGACAGAGATTATAGAGGAAGAATGTCCTCAGGCAGAAACCGCGATTCTTTCAGGTCCGAGCCATGCGGAGGAAGTTGGGAGAGGGATACCTACTACAATTGTTGCAGGTTCGAAAAAGAAAGAGGTTGCCGAATGTGTTCAGGATATTTTTATGAATGATACATTTCGTGTATATACCAGTCCTGATGTGATTGGAATTGAGTTGGGAGGCTCGCTCAAAAATGTGATTGCCCTGGCGGCAGGTATTGTAGACGGCTTAGGGTTTGGGGATAATACCAAAGCAGCGCTTATGACCCGTGGGATTGCCGAAATCAGCAGACTTGTCATAGCTATGGGTGGACATATAGAAACTCTGGCAGGACTTTCAGGTATTGGAGATCTGATCGTGACCTGTACGTCAAAGCATTCCAGAAACCGTAATGCAGGTTACCTGATGGGACAGGGAAAAACTTATCAGGAAGCAATGGATGAGGTAAAGATGGTGGTAGAAGGCGTATATTCTGCAAAGGCGGCAAGGGAGCTTGGAAAACAGTATGATATTTCCATGCCTATTGTTGAAGCAGTAAATGAGGTATTGTTCGAGGGTGCAGATGCAAAAGAGGTTTCCATGAGACTCCTTATGCGTGACCGTACCATTGAATCCCATAATCTGCAATGGGAATAAACAGTATTTTTGTCAAAAAATAAATTCAAGACATAATTACAAATATCCTGCATATATTCTTCTTAGGATGGTTATGATATAAAGTCTATAATAAGGAGGATATTATGAAGGAGCAGTTTGATGTCTATAAGGATATAAAAGAACGAACAGGCGGGGATATGTACATAGGAGTTGTCGGACCGGTCAGAACAGGAAAATCCACGTTTATCAAGCGTTTTATGGAAACACTGGTACTGCCGGAAATGGAGGATGGAGCGGAGAAACAGCGTACAATTGACGAGTTGCCGCAAAGTGGTTCCGGGCGTACGATTACCACGACAGAACCTAAATTTATTCCCAAAGAGGCAGCAAAAATCTCATTAAATAAAGAAACGGATGTTAATGTTCGTCTGGTAGATTGTGTAGGCTATATGGTAGATGGTGCAACCGGTCATTTGGAAGAAGAAAAAGAGCGTTTGGTCAAGACACCATGGTATGACTATGAAATTCCCTTTACAAAAGCAGCACATATTGGGACAAAGAAGGTTATGACAGACCATGCAACAATTGGTGTGATCATTACAGGGGACGGTTCTTTTGGGGAAATTGACAGGGATGGATTTTATACGGTGGAAAATGAGCTGGTTTCTGAAATGAAAGCTCTGGGGAAACCATTTATTGTTATTTTAAATAGTGTGAAGCCAAACAGTCAGGAAACACAGGATCTGGCAGAGGAGCTTACGAACCAGTATGGGGTAAAGGTTCTTCCGGTAAACTGTGACCAGTTAAGGGGAAATGATATTTTAGAGATATTAAAACATATCTTATTGGAATTTCCCATCAGTCAGATTCGGTTTTATATTCCTAAATGGGCAGAAACTCTGGATGCATCCCATCCTATTAAACAGGCAGTTTTAGATTATGCCAAAAATGTTCTTTGTGATGTTTCCGGTATGAAGAAGGTATATGAAATGCCGATGCCGGACAATGAGTTTATCAGTGATGCAGTGATATCAAATCTCAATTTAAAAGACGGAACAGTAAATCTGAAAATTTCTATACCGGAAAATTATTATTATGAAATGCTGACAAATCTGTTAGGAGCACCGGTGGAGAATGAGTATGATTTCCTTACAATGTTAAAAGAGGTTGCCGGCAGGAGAAAAGAATACGATCATGTGGCCGATGCAATGAACAGCGTGCAGATGAAGGGGTATGGACTGGTGATGCCGGAAAAGGAAAATATTACTTTGGCAGAGCCGGAGCTTATTAAGCATGGTACAAAATATGGTATTAAAATTAAGGCAAATGCTCCGTCGCTGCATTTTATTAAGGCAAATGTATCTACAGAGATAGCTCCGATCGTAGGAACAGAGGAGCAGGCAAAAGACTTTCTTGCGAATATGAAAGAGCAGCTTGAAACTTCGCCGGAAGCATTGTGGAAAATAAATATTTTCGGAAAAACAGTAGAGCAGATGGTAGAAGAAGGACTGGTGTCCAAATCCAATAAGATCAATGATGACTCCCAAATCCGTTTGCAGGATACAATGGAGAAAATCATTAACGACAGCAACGGCGGAATGGTCTTTATTATTATATAAATTCTTGTTTATCTTACTAGGGGGCGCTTCCATGGAGAGTTGGTGACGGACGCAGGAATCTATGGATATAGGGTTCTACGAAAGACGCGTT
>CAJUFL010000023.1 GCA_910585605.1 uncultured Lachnospiraceae bacterium
TCCTGCGTCCGCCACCAACTCGCCATGAAAGCGTCCCCCCTTAGTACGATAAACAGGAATTTATTTTAAACTGTCTTCTTCTACGGCGGCTTTCAGGGCCGTTCCGGTTATTTCTTCAAAAATTTTCATAAATTCCTTACCGGTAATTGTTTCTTTCTCAATCAGATAGCCCGCCAATGCATCCAATACGGATTCATTTTCTTTGATAAGATTATACGCTTTGTCATAAGATGCCTTCATCACTTCACGGATTTCCGTATCAATCTCCGTTGCAGTGCCTTCAGAACAGTTCATAACCGAGCGTCCATCCAGATAACGGTTTTGTACCGATTCCAGTGCCACCATTCCGAATTTATCCGACATACCATACATGGTGATCATTCTCCTTGCCATGTTGGTTGCCTGTTCTATATCATTTGATGCCCCTGTGGTAATGGAATCAAATTTAATTGCCTCTGCCGCACGTCCGGCTAAAAATGTTACGATATCCGCTTCCATTTCTGCTTTGGAATTCAGATATTTTTCTTCTTCGGGCACCTGCATAACATAGCCCAGAGAACCCATGGTTCTGGGAATAATTGTAATCTTTTGTACCGGTTCTGTATGCTTTTGCAATGCAATACAAAGTGCATGACCTGTTTCATGATATGCAACAATTTCTTTTTCCTTTTTGCTGAGAATCCGGTCTTTTTTCTCTTTTCCTGCAAATACAACTTCCACAGATTCAAACAAATCCGCCTGATTCACATATTCCCGTCCTGCCTTAACTGCTGCAAGTGCCGCTTCATTGATAATATTGGCAAGATCCGCACCTACTGCACCTGAAGTTGCCAGAGCAAGCTCCTTAAAATCAACTGTTTCGTCCATTTTTACATTCTTCGCATGTACCTTTAAAGTCTCAATTCTTCCCTTTAAATCGGGTTTTTCCACAATCACACGACGGTCAAAACGTCCCGGACGCAGTAATGCTTTATCCAGTATCTCCGGTCTGTTAGTAGCTGCCAGAATCACGATACCCTTAGACGTATCAAAACCGTCCATTTCAGAAAGCAGCTGATTCAATGTCTGTTCTCTTTCCGAGTCACCGCCACCATATTTACTGTCCCGGCTTCTGCCGATTGCATCAATCTCATCAATAAAAATGATACAGGGTGCCATGGAGTTAGCCTGTTTAAATAAATCCCTTACACGGGAAGCACCGACACCCACATACAGTTCCACAAAATCAGAACCGGAAAGAGAGAAAAATGGAACATTCGCCTCTCCTGCCACAGCTTTGGCTAAAAGTGTTTTACCGGTTCCCGGTGGTCCTACAAGCAGTGCCCCCTTTGGAAGCTTCGCACCAATCTCTAAATATTTTTTTGGATTATGAAGAAAATCCACCATCTCTTTTAAGGATTCTTTGGATTCTTCCTGCCCTGCCACATCAGCAAAGGTCACTCCTGTTTTCTTTTCAACATACATTTTGGCATTACTCTTGCCAACTCCCATCATACCTCCGCCCTTGGACATGGAACGCATAAAAAGCCAGATGATCAGGTAAAACACTCCTATCATCAGCACCCACGAAAGAATATTGCCAATAATTGCCGCATTGCTCTCATCTACTGCGGTATAATCAAGCTCACCCTTTTCCTTCGCCGCCTCCAGACGGTCTATCAGACTAATATCTGAAATACGAATCGCATAATAACTTTTCTTCTTTGATGATTTCTTCTTCTCCCTTGGTGTGATCTCAATCGTGGATCCATAAATTTTAACAGATTCCACCTCTCCCTTATCCAGCATATCCAGAAACTGGCTATAGGAAATCTCTTCCTGCTGGCTTGTCTGATATCTGCTGTATGCATAGAAAAATAAAAGCGTCAACCCAATAGAAACCACCAGCATAAAAAGAAAACTTCTATTCGGTGTCTTCTTATTATTGCTATTCTGATTATTGTCATTTTGTGGATTCTTATTTTCTTCCAAATTCTTATCCTCCTGTTATCTTATTTAATATGCCAAATTTTTTCCGATATAAACTTTCATATATTTTACACATTAATCTATACTGATTACGCAAAGTATATTATATCGGTTCTTTCCTAAATTAGCAATCGCATTTTAATGTAGATTCTGTGAAGTCACTTTTTGGTATATTTACACTTTTTTGGACAGAATAAATGAGAGATTGTAAAACCTTATTTTTTGAATTGACTATCCTTCTTATTTCATATAAAATAAGTTATAAGTATGTCTTTGTATAAGAATGGATATCATTTCAGAAAAACAAACACTATGCAACAACCAAATTTACGGAGGAAAAATATATGGCAGTCAAGTATGTATTTGTCACAGGTGGTGTTGTTTCCGGCTTAGGAAAAGGAATCACAGCCGCCTCTTTGGGAAGACTTTTGAAAGCTCGAGGTTACAAAGTAACCTGTCAGAAGTTTGATCCTTATATCAATATCGACCCCGGAACCATGAATCCGATCCAGCATGGCGAAGTCTTTGTAACCGATGACGGTGCAGAAACAGATTTGGACCTTGGTCACTATGAAAGATTCATTGACGAGAATCTTAACAAAAAATCTAACGTTACCACAGGTAAGGTTTACTGGAGTATTTTGCAAAAAGAACGTCGGGGTGATTTCGGAGGACACACCGTACAGGTTATCCCTCACATCACCAATGAAATACAAAGCCGGTTTTACCGTAATCTGGATTCTGCCGAGACAGAATTCGCCATTATTGAAGTAGGAGGAACCGTGGGTGATATCGAAAGCCAGCCATTCCTTGAGGCAATCCGCCAGTTCCAGCATACCATCGGTCATGAAAACTGTATTATGATTCATGTCACCTTAATCCCATATCTACGGGCTTCCGGTGAAATGAAGACCAAGCCAACCCAGGCAAGTGTTAAAAATCTCCAGTCCCTGGGTATTCAGCCGGACATTCTGGTATGCCGTTCCGACTACCCGTTAGAAGACGGCATGAAGGATAAGATTGCCCTGTTTTGTAATGTACCAAGTGAGAATGTCATTCAGAATCTGGATGTAGACGTATTATATGAAGCTCCACTTGCCATGGAAAAGGAAAAGCTGGCAGATGTGGTATGCAAATGTCTGAATGTGGATTGTCCAGAACCCGATCTGGAAGAATGGGTTGCCATGATCGACCGTTGGAAACACCCTGTCAAAAAAGTGAAAATTGCTCTGGTTGGTAAATATGTTTCCCTGCACGATGCTTACATCTCTGTTGTAGAAGCTTTAAAACATAGTTCCTTTGCCTGCAATTCCGATTTGGAAATCATGTGGATGGATTCCGAATTATTAAATGATGATAATGTGGCGGATGAATTAAAAGATGCTGACGGTATTATCGTTCCCGGCGGTTTTGGTGACCGTGGCATTGAAGGAATGATCAGTGCCATCCGCTATGCCCGTGAAAACAATGTCCCATATCTTGGTCTCTGTCTTGGCATGCAGCTCACTATCGTAGAATTTGCCAGACATATATTGGGGCATCATGATGCACATTCCAGTGAATTTAATCCAAGCAGCGTTCATCAGGTTATCCATATTATGCCGGATCAGGACGGTGTAACCGACCTTGGCGGAACCCTGCGCCTTGGAGCTTATCCATGTGTTTTGAAAGAAGGCTCTAAGTCCTATGAACTCTATGGTTCAAAGGAGATCACGGAACGCCACCGCCACCGTTATGAAGTAAATAACGATTATCGTGAAGCACTTTCTTCTCACGGTATGGATTTAGTGGGACAGTCACCGGATGGTCATATTGTAGAAATGATTGAGATTCCTGATCACCCTTGGTTTATTGGCACACAGGCACACCCTGAATTCAAGTCACGCCCCAACAAACCGCATCCTTTATTCAAGGGATTTATTGCTGCTTCCCTTGAATATCAGTCTAAAAAATAAGTCAACACCCCTTCTGCAAGTAACGGTGTATATGACCCTCGTGGGAATCAAATCATAAATTATATATAACATGTCAAAAGGCGGCAGGGAATTTTCCCCGCCGCCTTTAAAGTTTTATGAAGCACTTTGTCCGGAAGATTCTTCCTTTTCCGCTTCTGCATCCCCGATATAGAGGAAAGTATTCCCCTGATCTATAAAGTGAATATAAGAAATATCCATGTCCATATAAGTAGTCATACCGTTTTCCACTACATCTGCCTGATTTTCCAGTTCGAGATCAGTATAAAAATCAGTCACCTCTTTTTCAAAAGCATCGTAATTATCCTTATTCGTAACTGCTTCTAACCAGAGCTTTTCAATAGTTTTTCCATCCCATGTTATATGAACGGTAACCTTTATATCTTTAAAAGCTGTATTCAGCACTGTCTTACCATCATCAAATTCCGAATCATCATACTTGTCGCCAAAAGCCTCTTTCAAATCATCATTCGTTGTTTTCATCGTGATATCAACAATCGGCATAATACTATTACTCTTTTTCCCACATCCGGTAATCACACTGCAAGTTACCAACGTGATTGCCAATAAAATCATTATCGCTTTTTTCTTGTTCATCTTTTTACCTCTGCCTTTTATCCAATAGTTTGTTGCTTGTTTCTTTTCTATTATAGTGATAGTCTGCCCTTCCGTCAACCAATTCACCGTAATTTCACATAACAGACTCCCCGCAATCAAAAATGCCATCCACAAACATAAGGACCAAATCGAATCGCCCCAAAAGGCAGGGTATCAGACTCATTGCTAACTAAAATGAATAGGACTGCCACACTAAACTTTATTTCTCCTCTTACTGCCTAAATCCAACAGTAAAGAAATATTCTAAGTGCCACAGTCCTATCCCATTAACATAATTAATTATAAAATTTTAATCCTCATACCTCGTCTCGCGAATCACTTTACGTACCGGAAGCACAAATGTTGGAGAAACAGAAAGCTCGTCAATTCCCATCTTCACAAACTGCTCTGTCAGAGTGGTATCCGCACCTAATTCGCCACAGATTCCAACCCAGCACCCTCCTTTATGTCCATTATCGATGACCATCTGAATCATTCTAAGGATTGCCGGATGGTGTGAATCATATATATTATCAAGCTTTGGATTCTGACGGTCAATAGCCAGCGTATACTGCGTTAAATCATTCGTTCCTATGCTAAAGAAATCCACTTCCTTCGCCAACAGATCGCTGATCATGACTGATGCCGGTGTTTCGATCATAATACCAAGCTCGACCTCACCGTACTCAACATTATTCGAATCTAATTCCTTCCTTACTTCCTCACAGATTTTCTTAATATCCTGTACCTCTTTTACAGAAATAATCATCGGAAACATAATGGAAATAGTTCCAAACGCTGAAGCCCTATACAAGGCACGAAGTTGTGTTTTAAAAATCTCCACCCGGTCCAGACAGATACGGATTGCACGATATCCCATGGCAGGATTCTCTTCGTGCTCCATATTAAAATAATCCACCTGCTTATCTGCACCAATATCCAGAGTACGAATAACCACCTTCTTACCTGCCATATTCTGTGCCACTGTTTTGTATACCTGAAATTGCTCTTCCTCTGTAGGATAATTATCCTTTTCCAGATATAAAAATTCACTTCGGAACAAACCTATTCCCGCTGCATCATTAGCCAGTACATTTCCTACATCTGCCACACTTCCTATATTAGCATATAATTTAATATGTCTGCCATCTACCGTCTCATCAGGCTGTCCTTTTAATTTTAAAAGGAGTTCTCTTGCTTCCTCTTCCTTCTTTTTCTCCTCTATATATTTCTCCAGAGTTGCCACATCAGGATCCACAAAGAAAATCCCCTGTTTGCCATCCACGATAGCCATCTTGCCATTCCACTCTTCTTTGATATCAATACCGATTAAAGCCGGAATATTCATCGTTCTTGCAAGAATCGCTGTATGGGAATTGGAAGAACCCAGCCTTGTCACAAATGCCAGCAGCTTGGATTTATCCATCTGAACCGTCTCACTCGGGGCCAGATCCTCTGCGACAATAATAACAGGTTCTTCCCCTATATCGCTATTACTTTCCCCTCCGGAAAGTACACTGATAATACGTTCTGAAATATCCTTGACATCTGCTGCCCTCGCCTTAAAATATTCGTCTTCCATCTCAGCAAACATTACAGAAAAATTGTCACCGGTAGTCGCTACGGCAAACTCTGCATTCACTTCGTCATTACGGATAATGTTATAAACCGAATCATTATAATCATCATCCTCCAGCATCATAGCATGGACTTCAAATATCATGGCATTCGCTTCACCAACCTCTGCAACGGCTTTGTCATGTAGTTTCCCCAGTTGTTCAATTGCTTTTGCCTTCGCCGCTTCGTATCTGGCAACCTCCGCCTCTACATCCTCAACCTTGCTTCTCTTCACCTGCTGCTGGTTTTTGGAATAAAATAAAATTCTGCCAATTGCAGTTCCTTTAAAAATAGATTTTCCTGTAAACTGTTCCATCATTAACCTCCTTCTATCTTACCCATTCTTAATACTTTCTATATTGTGCAAAAAAAGACTTCCACACTAAACCTTATCATCCTTATTGCTACACAAATTTAACAAAGAATACTGCATCATATTTCATTCCTGCTTATCTTTGTCAAATTGGTATAGCAAAAAGAGAGCATTTTTCTTAGTGCGGCAGCCCCTTTCTTCCGATACTATCATAAGTAATTGACAGCTTTGCTTGCCTAAATTTCATTCGAAACGCTAATTTTCCTGACTGTCAACCTCGTACATTGCGGAAAATTTACCCTGCAAAGTCAGCCCCCGCTGTTCACCGCGAGGGATCTGACCCTCGCGGTAATCACCAAATATCCTACAAACACTGCTGCCTGGCTCGTTGCATGCGGGAATGAAAATCATCCTGCATCAGACTATCAACAACTTAATATTCATAGTACCAGATTGTAATCCAAATTGCCAATTATAAATTAGCTTTCATAAATTCTTCCATCTTAGCTATTGCTGCATCTTCGTCATCACCTTCTGCCTTAATCACAACTTCTGCACCTGACTTAACACCGAGGCTCATAACCGCCATCAACTTGGTAGCATCCGCACTCTTACCGTTAGCTTCTAATGTAATCGTAGAAGAAAATTTCTTTGCTTCCTTCACAAGCATTCCCGCTGGTCTTGCATGGATACCGATCGCATCCGTAATAACATAAGTAAATTCCTTCATTCATCATGTCCTCTCTTTCTTGATTATTTTCATTCATGTGAGAACGATTACCCATTATATCCTCCCACATGCCAAATGGATGATTGATAATTCTTCCTTATCAATGGTGTTTTTATTATAACAAATGCACAAAACAAAGTCAATAATATAGTTGTTTTTTTCTTTTTTCCCATTTTCTGTCCTTTTGGCACTTCTCATCTTTGTGCATTCTGCATCCCTTGTGGTATCGTTTTCATGTTTTATTTTTAACTTTTTCCATATCTGTAATACTTATATTTTTGTTCTTCTCCCAAAAATATTGGAAATGCCATAGGAATATATCTCCCTTCCTAAATCCATAGTATTCTCAATCTTTTCTCTCTTATTCTTTTCCTCTGCTTCTTTTCTAAAAGTACAGGTAACGTTTCCACACTGTGTACAGTGGTCACATCCGCTTTCTTCCTTATTTTCCGTATATTCCGCTGTAAAAATTACGCTTTTTAGCGGACGAAGCATTCCCTGCTCCCATGTCACACCTGCCTTGGCCAGTATGCTCAAAGCTGTTTCAGCCTCCTCTATATCCTCTTCCTCCAGAAAGTGATATGCCCCTATCCACTTACCCGTTTTTTGAAACGAAAGTATATTGATTTTTTCATATGCCTTTGACAAAAATTCCATTCCATAACATTCTATGCAGTATGAAAGCAGTAAATGCTCTGCTGCAAGCTCCGCCAGCTTATCAAATTTAATCCCCAGCGTGACGGCACAGGTAATATTCTGAGGCAGATAACAAATCCCTGCCTGTACTACGGTAAACTCTGCCAAGAATCTTCCCACCGCTTCTGCCAGCTGCCTGTCTTTTTCATCAAAATGATATCTTTTTATAAAATGTCCGATTTCCAATTCTTCATACTGAAAAGAAAACGTATAATTTTCTGTCTCCATATTACTCTCCCTTTCCATGTGCAAATATTCCAAAATAACATGACAGATTTTTACCCGTTTTTAAATCAGCCATATTAATATCCTTTACATACTTTTACATACTTTTCCTATAAAAGAGACATACTAATCCCATTCTTAATTAAAATCGGAGGTTACTAAATGGAATATTTTAATGTTTTTTACCAATCCCTGTTTTCTATTATTGCCCTGTTAATCCTGACAAAATTACTGGGATACAGACAGGTATCCCAATTCAGTATGTTTGACTATATCAACGGCATCACCATTGGTTCTATCGCAGCGGAAATGGCAATCGACCTAGAAGGAAATTTCCTAAAGCCCCTTCTTGCTATGGTAGTATACGCAGTATTTGTCATACTATTGTCCAAGATTTCACAAAAATCCATTCCACTCAGACGATTGATCAACGGCAAAGCGATTATGCTTTATCAGGACGGAAAAATATATAATGAAAACTTAAGAAAAGCCAAAATGGATGTTGACGAATTTCTGGTAGAGTGCCGTGTAAACGGATATTTTGACCTGTCCCAGATTGAAAGTGCCGTATTGGAGCCAAACGGAAAAATCAGTTTTCTCCCTGTTACAGAAGACCGCCCTGCCACACCAAAAGATTTGGGAATCAAACCTGCACAGGAAGAAATATTTGCCAACATCATCATAGACGGACACATCATGAAAGAAAATCTGAAGCATGTAGGAAGGGATCAGAACTGGCTCAACCAGCAGTTAGACGGACAAAATATCAAAAAACCGGAAGATGTATTTCTTGCCATCTGTGACAAACAGGGTAATTTTTATGCCTTTCCCAAAATGGATCATCTTGTGGACAAAGACATTCTTGGATAACAGACTGCCAATTCATATCCAGACCAAATAATTTATGCCTCCTCCTCCGGATTAGAGGTTGCTGCAATAATTTCCTTAATAGAATGCCGTCCACCTGTTTTCTCTTCTTTTGCTTCCTCTGCTGCATTTTCTGCCTCCATCTCGGCAGCAAGCCTGCCTGCCTCAATCTTGGAATCTGCATAAGTATTCTCATAACCAACCAGATGTGCCTCTTCTTCCGGGGTTTTATGTTCAGTCTCGTTAAGATACGGCTTAAACACATGCCGGAAAATCCATGCCTGCAAATATGCCATCAGAGAAAAACCGATGATCAGCACACTCACACGTGCAATATTCATCATATATACGGAAAATGCTACTGCTGCAAAAATAAACCATATCCCAACCGTTTCCGGAACATGTGTCATTACCATAGCCAGCGCATTTTTTATAGTTCCTCCTATCGTATTGGTAAATTTCGCCTGCAATGGCCATACATAGGTAAAAATCAATGCATATAATACCAGTAAAATCACACTGATCACCGTGAGCGGCTTATACACACTGTTTCCCGTAAGCTTCCACTGTGATACCCAATACCAGACATCCACACTTAAAATAATACCTGCTGCCAGCAAAAGAAGCCACATGATAACAGACTGTTTAAAGTTATCTTTGAAACTCTTCTTATACATGCGAAAAATATATCCATCTTCCCTGCTCCATGTATTAATCGCCACATAATAAAGTGCTGTCAGTGCAGGTCCAATCGTAATAACTGGAATGCAGCTTATCAGAAACAGTACATTCAACACAATCATATCTGCAATTCGATTCATCAACTTAAAAAACGGATTGTCCTCATTAAATATTCCATCTAACATAAATAAACTCCTTTAATATACCTTTGTAATTCTATCAGAAAGACCTGACCTTTTCTTTATCTTTCCCTAATGATTATAATAGCCCACCTGTCCCCATTGTTCAAGTGAAAAATCAATGAACTAATTTATTATACAGCCTTAGACCAAATTGCAGCTGATAACAATGCTATTTTGCCGTTTTTGCTTGACAAACCTTGAAAAAACACTACTATATTACATAGGTGTGTATTCACACAATTTTTTATTCAGAAACACGCGAAAGAAAGGAATATATATTTATGAAAACACCATTTGTAACGAAAGAACAGCTTGATGCGATCTGTACCCAGTATGCAACACCTTTTCACCTCTATGACGAAAAAGGAATCCGTGAAAATGCAAGAAAATTAAAGCAGGCCTTTGCATGGAATGACGGTTTTAAGGAATACTTTGCTGTAAAGGCAACTCCTAATCCAACTATTTTAAGGATTTTACAGCAGGAGGGCTGCGGAATGGACTGTTCTTCCTATACAGAATTATTAATGTCTGACAAATGTGGTTTTGCCGGAACAGATATCATGTTTTCTTCTAACGATACCCCGGCAGAAGATTTCTGTCTTGCCGCCAAGCTTGGTGCCACCATCAATCTGGACGATATTACCCATATCGATTTTTTAAAGGAAACCATTGGCACACTTCCGAAACGCATTTCCTGTCGTTTTAATCCAGGCGGCAAGTTTGCTATTGCCAATACCATCATGGACAATCCGGGTGATGCCAAATACGGTATGACAAGACCTCAAATGGTCGAAGCTTTCAAAAAACTACAGGAATATGGCGTAGAAGAATTCGGTATCCATGCCTTCCTTGCAAGCAATACTGTAACCAATGATTATTACCCTACACTTGCAAAAATATTATTTGAAACAGCAGCAGCATTAAAAAACGAAACCGGTGCACACATCACGTTCATCAATCTTTCCGGTGGTATCGGCATCCCTTATACACCGGACAAACAACCGAATGATATCCTTGTTATCGGTGAAGGTGTCCGTAAAGCTTATGAAGACGTATTAATCCCTGCCGGGATGGGAGATGTAGCCATCTATACAGAACTTGGTCGTTTCATGCTGGCTCCATACGGTCATTTAGTAACCAAAGCTATACACGAAAAGCACACCCATAAGGAATATATCGGGGTCGATGCCTGTGCTGTAAATCTGATGCGGCCTGCCATGTATGGTGCCTATCACCATATCACCGTAATGGGAAAAGAAAACGAACCGGAAGACCATGTATATGATATAACCGGCTCCCTTTGTGAAAATAATGACAAATTTGCCATTGACCGCAATCTTCCAAAAATTGACATGGGTGATATTCTGGTTATCCACGATACCGGTGCACATGGTTTTGCAATGGGATATAATTATAATGGTAAGCTGAAATCCTCGGAGATTCTTTTACGGGAAGACGGAAGCACAAAGATAATCCGCCGTGCTGAAACTCCTGAAGATTATTTTGCAACTCTAGACGGTTACTGGGATGTATCACTATAATAGAGCTGATATAATAGAGAGGAGATTGATATGGCAAAACGGCTTACCATGATGATACTTCGCAACATTCTGATTGTACCGTATATATTTATTACCTTGATGCGGTATGCCAGATCCACCAAAGTAAGCGAAGAAAAAAAATACGCCTTTATCCGCAAAATCGGTTATCATGGCTGCAAATGTGGAAATGTTACCGTACACGGATATGGTTTTGACAACCTGCCGGCACAAACAGGATACATTATGTACCCAAATCATCAGGGATTGTTTGACGTAATGGGATTAGTTTATTTAAATCCCCATCCATTTGGAGTTGTCATTAAAAAAGAAGCCTATAACGTGTTCTGCCTGCGCCAGCTGATCCAGACTCTTGGCGGTCTTTTTATGGATCGTGAAGACATAAAACAGGGACTTCAGGTTATTAATGAGGTAGCCCGTCAGGTTAAGGAAGGACGCAACTTTTTAATCTTTCCGGAAGGCACCCGTTCCAAAAACGGTAATCAGCCGGGCGAATTTAAAAGTGGCAGCTTCAAAGCGGCAACAAAAGCCAAATGCCCTATCATCCCGATCGCAATCATTGACTGCTATCTTCCTTTCGATACCAATTCCATCAAACAGGTGGATGTGCAGATTCACGTCCTGCCTCCTATTCCATACGAAGAATATCAGGGTATGAAAACTACAGAAATTGCGGCTATGGTAAAGGAGCGTATAGAAAAGGTAATCAAAGAAAATGAACACAATTTTAACTAAAAGCATCCACAAGCTGCTCCGTCACAGTCCCTTAACCCATGGGGAATTTGCTGTTCTATTAAAAAATAATTCCGAAAAACTAAGAAAAGTTCTGGCTGCTGCCGCTGACGAAACCAGGCGAAAATACTTTGGCAACCGGATATTCATCCGGGGGCTCATTGAATTTACGAATTACTGCCACAATAACTGTTTCTACTGCGGAATACGCTGTGACAACAAAAATATCAAACGTTACCGGCTGACACACGAAGATATCTTATCATGCTGCCATCAGGGATACCTTTCAGGATTCCGCACATTTGTCCTACAGGGAGGCGAAGACACCTTTTTTACAGATGAGAAAATGATTGATCTTGTAACAGATATCCGGAATCGTTTTCCTGACTGTGCCATTACCCTTTCTTTGGGGGAACGAAGCCGGAACAGTTACCGGAAACTCTTCAATGCCGGTGCAGACCGTTATCTGTTAAGACACGAAACTGCCGACGAATCCCACTATGGTATGCTGCACCCTGACTCTATGTCCTATAAAAACCGCATGAACTGCCTGAAAGAATTAAAGGCAATCGGCTATCAGACCGGCTGTGGATTTATGGTAGGTTCCCCCTTCCAGACAACAGAAATGCTGGCAGCTGATTTATGTTTTATTCAGGATTTTCGTCCGCATATGGTAGGAATCGGACCTTTTATCTCCCATCAAAACACTCCTTTCTCTGACAGAAAAAACGGTACTTTGGAAGATACCCTGCTGCTTATCAGTATTTTACGGCTGATGCAGCCTGCTTTACTGCTCCCTTCTACCACAGCTTTGGGGACAATTGCAGAAAACGGAAGAGAACTGGGCATTCTGGCCGGAGCAAATGTTATCATGCCAAACCTGTCACCTGCCAGCGCCCGTAAACAATACAGTCTTTATGACAACAAACCATGTACCGGAGAAGAAACCCTGCAGGGTCTACAGTCTCTTGATGAACATATGAAAAATATTGGTTTTCAAATCACTGTTGACCGGGGAGACTTCCCGGAATTTACTTAAAGGAAAGAGGAACAATCATGTACAATCCAAAATCTTTAAAAGCAGAAGAATTTATTGATCATCAGGAGATATTAGATACTCTGGCTTACAGCGAAGCTCACAAAAATGATCAGGAATTAATATTACAGATTCTTGAAAAAGCAAAAGAACGAAAGGGGCTTTCCCATAAAGAAGCTTCCGTCTTATTAATGTGCGATAATGATGAATTAAACTCTCAGATTTTTGCACTGGCAAAGCAGATCAAAAAGGATTTTTATGGCAACCGCATAGTCATGTTTGCCCCTCTTTACCTGTCTAACTACTGTGTTAATGGCTGCATCTATTGTCCGTACCACGCTCAAAACAAACATATTGCAAGAAAAAAACTGACACAGGAGGAAATCCGCAGGGAAGTAACTGCTTTACAGGATATGGGACACAAGCGCCTTGCCATAGAAGCCGGAGAAGACCCTGTCAACAACCCCATTGATTACATTTTAGAATGTATTGATACCATTTATTCCGTACACCATAAAAACGGTGATATCCGACGTGTAAATGTCAATATAGCTGCTACCACAGTAGAAAATTATACCCGGTTAAAAGATGCCGGAATTGGAACGTATATCCTGTTCCAGGAAACTTATCATAAGGAAAGCTATGAAAAACTTCACCCAACCGGTCCCAAGCACAACTATGCTTACCATACAGAAGCCATGGACCGTGCCATGGAAGGCGGTATTGATGATGTCGGACTTGGAGTACTGTTTGGTCTGGAATTATACCGTTATGAATTTGCAGGACTTCTCATGCACGCAGAACATCTAGAAGCTGTTCACGGAGTCGGTCCCCATACCATCAGTGTACCCAGAATCCGCCATGCAGATGATATCGATGCCTCTTCTTTTGACAATGGTATCGATGATAAAACCTTTTGTAAAATTGTTGCATGCATTCGTATTGCAGTGCCATACACCGGAATGATCGTCTCCACCAGGGAAAGCCAGGCATGTCGCGAAAAGGTTCTCCAACTGGGCATTTCCCAGATCAGCGGGGGGTCCAAAACCTCTGTTGGCGGTTATTATGAAAAAGAGCCGGTAGATTCCAAATCCGAACAGTTTGATGTAAATGACAACAGAACCTTAGACGAAGTCGTCAAATGGCTGATGGAAATGGATTATATCCCCAGCTTCTGTACTGCATGTTACAGGGAAGGACGTACCGGCGACCGCTTCATGAGCCTTTGCAAAAGCGGAGAAATTCAAAACTGCTGTCTTCCCAATGCTCTCTTAACTTTAAAAGAATATTTAGAAGACTATGCTTCCCCGGAAACCGCATACATTGGAAAAAAACTTATAAAAAAAGAATTGGGCAATATCCCCAATTCTAATGTAAGAGAAATCGTAACCAGACATCTCATGGAAATCCAGTCTGGTAAACGGGATTTCCGTTTCTAGTACAACGAATATTAAACTGTCTTAACGTAAATAAACAAAATACTAACAAGCCTCCTCAATCAGCGTGACAAACTCATTTGCCGGTATTGCTTTGGAATAATACCAGCCCTGTAAATAATCGCAGCCAATACCTGCAAGATGAGCACGCTGCTCTTTTGTCTCTACTCCCTCAGCAACAATCCGCACCTGTAACTCCTTTAACATACCCACCGTGAACTTTAAGGTAATACCTGCCCTTTCATTTTCAAAGGCATCCCATACCATAAGCTTATCCAGCTTGATAATCTTAAACGGTAATTGATGCAGATATCCAAGGGTCGAATAACCGGAACCATAATCATCCAGTGAGAACGAAATCCCCTGATTATGAAGCTTGGCAATATTCTCCTGTAATATCGCAATGGAGTTTGCTGCTGCGGTTTCTGTCACCTCCAGATTAATCTGGCTTGGATCAACATGATAATATTCCATGATATCTATGAGATTTTCCGCAAATCCCTGCTGCATACACTGTACCACGGATACATTCACTTCTATATACTCAATACTGGTATCCTTTAAATTATGTTCTGATATAAACTTACATACTTTTTCAAAAATCATAGTACCCATCTTAACAATCGTACCATTCTTTTCTGAAATCGGTATAAATACTTCTGGAGAAATATTACCCAGAGAATCATCATGTATACGCACTAAAGCTTCAGCCGATGTATAACACTGTTTCTCCACATTGTAAATAGGCTGATAATACACTTCTATCGTATCTCTGTCAATCGCCAGTTCTATCGCTTTCTCTATCGCCTTTTCCTTACGCAGTGCCTGTAAATCCATATCCTTTGCAAAAACGATAGAACCTTTTCCCTGTGTTTTCGCCGATAAAACAGAATAGTCTATGACATCTACAAGTCCTTCCATCATAACTCCATCCTCAGGATAGGAAACACAGCTGATCGTCGTAGACAGCATTACCGATACATCTTCTGTAATCCATGGATGGCGAAATCTTTCACTAATTGTCTCCAGCACCGTATGTAAATCCACATCGCCTCTTTTAATCTGCAAGGCAAACTGATCCGAACCATATCTGTATACCTTGCCTCTTGATGATACGGTTGTCAGAAAATGTGCCACCTGTATCAGCATCATATCTCCGGTAGTGATACCAAATGTCTTGTTGACAAATTTGAAATCATCCAGTGCCAGCACCACCAAATCAAACTCTTTCTTTTCCCCTATGTCATTCCGCAATAACTCATCCATCATATTACGGCTCAATACCTGTGTATTACTGTCTAACATATCTGCGGGATTCTGTGCCACAAGATAAACCACCAAAAGAGAAACCGCTATAATAAAATCGATAAACACACTGTCCAAAATATAGTACTGCACAACCACCGATACACCCACCGTAACCGCCAGCAATGCAACCATAGATAATTTACCAAAAGACATCAGGCGTATATGCATAATTGCATATATCAGACCGAACAGCATACAATAAAGCACCATACCGCCCAGAATACTAATCATATGTGTCTCTTGATAACCGTATTGATTATCAAACACATATAAATCCTGTTTAAAAAAATTCTTAATGATCATTACACCATAAACAATAATCGGTGCTATAAATAATATTGTCACAATCTTATCTTCTTTGAAGCTTTTTCCCGACCAGACTATCATATAATACATAAAGGCAATAGGAACTAAATATTGCAACGCAAAAAATATATCCATCAATACAATACAGAGGAGGTTTGGCTGACTTTCCGGTCCTGTCATCATATTCCGTACAGCAATATTACAAAAAATCGCAATAATCTCCAGTCCTGTCATGGTCAAAAATATGTGGCTTCTCTTAATAGACACACATTGTTTTGATGCATATAACACTATAATTACAAATAGTATTACCAGTGCACTGATATCAAAGTCTACATTCCACTGCATTGTCGTTCCTCCCCCCATCATCATGTCTCAAATCCGTGCTGTCACATATCCTATATTTTCCCTGCTATATATCATTCACTGACTTATTGCGGCGGAATCATTTCCAAATTCAAATCCACAGGACCCGAAATTCCCGGTACTTCTCCATTTTCTGTATACTGCCAGATAGAAAATTCATATGGCCAATCCGGTTCATCTGCATATTGTGCAAACCAGACCGGATACTGATAAATCGTTTCCAAATCAAGATATAATGCATAATACATCCGGTTCGTATACATCATTGCCGAATGACCAGCTGCTTTAATCGTTTCCAAAAATCCAAGTGCTGCCTGCGTATGTTGTTCGGCAGACATATCATTGGTTCTGGCATCCTCTGCCATCGAATCCTCTCTATCGAGTACAATAGGATAGGACAAAGTATAATCCCCTAACTGGCTCAGCACAAAATTAGCCTCTTCCACACCTTCCTCATAAGTAACGGCCTGTGAATAAAAATATACGCCTACCGGCAGCCCTTGTGCCGTCGCACCAGCCATATTAGCCGAATAATATGCATCTGTCGTAATATTCCCACTAGTATATCCGCGATAACCCAAACGGATAATCGCAAAATCTACTTCTTTGGCAGCCACTTCCCAATTGATAACACCCTGATGCTCCGATACATCCACACCGATTTTCTTTGCAGAACCATCTTCCATTACATAATTTTTAAAAATACCATTACTTTGTAAATTCGAAAAATCCCACTCATGCCGTTTGATATTGGCACTGATCTTAAGCTTATGCACCTCTCCAAATTTATCTGTAACCATAATATAGCTGGCATGCATAAATCTATCATAATTCTCTGCACTCATTGCAGTAATATTGTCATTTTGATATCCGGGCAATGCAGATGTATTCATTGTAAATGAACGACCTTTTCCATAATACTTCCTCTGACAGCCACACATAATAAATGCTATGCAAATCAAAATACACACTAAAATAATATATTTTTTCATTTGTAACTCTCCAATCTGTCTTCTTTCTACTATACTATAAATTCAACATTCATTCAATCTATTTTGCAAAATAACTCCCCATTTGTGCATAATGTAAAATTTAGAGAAATTTTTTTAGAAATTTTTACCCTTATTCCATTGACTTCCAATTTTAATGATGATAAACTAGTCATGTATTTATATAGTGTTAGACGATACCAACACCACTCGCTCTGTTTTGGTATTCATATTACCTCTATGATACGCGCAGAAAAATTACTTGTTTTAACAATGATTTTTCGATGTTGATTTATGAATCATCGATTCATAATACACTTAATTTAAAGGAGGTACTTTTCATGAACAAAGGTACAGTAAAATGGTTCAATTCAACTAAAGGATTCGGTTTCATTACCAATAGCGAAACTGGCGAGGATGTATTCGTACATTTTTCTGGCATCGTAGCAGAGGGTTTTAAAACTCTTGAAGAAGGTCAGTCAGTAGCATTTGATATTGAGCAGGGTGCTAAAGGTGCTCAGGCAGTTAATGTAACTGTTGTAGCTTAATCTTAGCATTACAAAAAGCTGTCAGCTGCTTGTTTTCTTAACTGAAAACAAATAGCATGACAGCTTTTTTATTGTCATAAAGGCTTATCCAATATTATAAATGCAACACTCTTTCCCTAATCTCCTGAGTACGTCCCTGATTCCAGAACTGCGTTCCAATATACCCACAGGTACGCCTTGCCACATTCATGGTGTCTTCATCCGTATTTCCACAATTCGGACATTTCCAGATTAATTTGCCCTCTCGATCCGAATCTACCTGTACTTCTCCGTCAAAGCCACATTTCTGGCAGTAATCACTCTTGGTATTCAACTCCGCATACATAATATTATCATAAATGTGCTGCATAACAGAGAGCACTGCATCTATATTGTTCTGCATATTCGGAACCTCAACATAGCTGACTGCCCCACCGGGAGACAACTCCTGGAATTTGGATTCAAAAGACAGCTTTTTAAATGCATTAATCGGTTCTGTAACGTGAACATGATAGCTGTTAGTGATATAATTCCTGTCTGTCACTCCTTTAATCTTGCCAAAACGTTTTTGCAGACATTTAGCAAACTTATAGGTGGTAGACTCCAATGGTGTTCCATAAATACTAAAATCAATATTGGTTTCTGCTTTCCATTTTGCACAGGCGTCATTTAACTTCTGCATTACCTCCAGAGCAAACGGTGTTGCCTCCGGATTGGTATGGGATAATCCCGTCATGCACCTGGTACATTCACAAAGTCCCGCATATCCCAAAGAGATAGTAGAATACCCGTTATAAAGCAGTTTATCGATGGTCTCACCCTTCTTTAATCTGGCAAGAGCACCATACTGCCATAAAATAGGTGCAACATCAGAAGGGGTTCCTTTCAGACGTTCATGCCTGCACATCAATGCTTCATAACAAAGTTCCAACCTCTCATCTAATATTTCCCAGAATCTCTCCATATCGCCTTCCGAAGAACAAGCTACATCCACAAGATTCAAGGTTACCACTCCCTGATTGAACCGTCCGTAAAATTGAGGCTTATCCTCCTCATTGTGATACACTGTCAAAAAAGAACGGCATCCCATACAGGGATAACAGTTTCCACCTTTCAGATTCTTCATTACTTTTTCCGAAATATAATCCGGTACCATACGCTTTGCCGTACACCTTGCAGCCAATTTGGTAAGTTCCCAGTATTTTGTTCCCTCTTTTACATTATCTTCTTCCAATACATAAATGAGCTTAGGGAACGCAGGTGTAATATAAACACCTCTCTCGTTCTTCACACCCAGTATTCTCTGCTTTAACATCTCCTCTATCACAAGTGCCAAGTCATCTCTGGTACGACCTTCCGGTACTTCATTCAAATACATAAATACTGTTACAAATGGTGCCTGACCATTTGTTGTCATCAGAGTGATCACCTGATATTGTATCATCTGTACTCCACGCTTGATTTCTTCTTTCACTCTCAATTCTGCAATTTTGGCGATCTGCTCTTCATCTATGGAAAGTCCTGCCTCTTCATACTCCTCACTCACCATTTTTAAATATTTTTTACGGCTCACATCTACAAATGGTGCCAGATGGGAAAGCGTAATGCTCTGTCCGCCATATTGTGAACTGGCAATCTGAGCAATACTTTGTGTGGCAATGTTACACGCAGTTGAAAAACTCTTTGGACGGTCTATCATCGTCTCACTGATAACAGTTCCGTTTTGCAGCATATCCTCCAGATTCACAAGACAGCAGTTATGCATATGCTGTGCAAAATAATCTGCATCATGAAAATGAATGATACCTGCCTCATGAGCCTTCACAATCTTCTCCGGCAGCAGAAAACGCCTTGTAATATCCTTACTTACCTCTCCCGCCATATAATCTCTCTGCACACTGTTTACAACGGGATTCTTATTGGAATTCTCCTGTTTTACTTCTTCATTATTACATTCAATCAGGCTTAAAATCTGTTCATCTGTCGAATTTGCCTTACGAACCAGTGCTCTCTTATAGCGGTAAGTAATATATTTTCTTGCCACTTCATGTGCTTGAATCTCCATAATCTCATTTTCGACCAAATCCTGAATCTCTTCCACGCTGAATGTACGATTCATGCTGCTACAGGTAAGCGTAACCTTCTTTGCAATCTCTTTAATCTGCTCTATAGTAAGGCGGTCCGTCTCCACAACCTCCTTATTTGCTTTTTCCACTGCTGCAACGATTTTTGATATATCAAATGCCACTTCTGTTCCACTACGCTTAATTATCCTCATATTTTTCTCTTCCTTCCTGTATTACAGCCAGACAGACCGGTCAGGCAGCTCTCCATAACCTTTCTCTACACTCTTTTATGCAAATAATGTGCCGGCATTTTCTCTCCGGCACAACATCTTGTGTTATTGTAAATCACTTTATCCTAAAATGCAAGGACGGATTTCTGAACACTACAGCAAGACATAACGTAATCCCGTCGCTCTTGTAAAAATTGCACAATTTTTTTCAGCACAATGTCGATTTTTTGCACAAAAAAAGAAACTGCCCCGTTCAAGCATTCTCTGCCTGACGGGACAGTCCTTTCTGTCACTCCTTTACACAAGCCTCAATCATGGCCGCTGCTTTTTCAATTCCAATCCTGCTGCTGTTTATACAAAGGTCATATCCTCTGGAATCTCCCCATTTAAAATCCGAATATCTGTTATGATATGCTCTTCTTTTCACATCATGCCGGACCATCTTAAAAGATGCTTCCAGATCAGATAACTGATATTCTTCCTTAATATGGGAAATCTTATCATCCTTATCTCCCAAAACAAATACCGACAATAAGCCTTCCCTGCCTTTTAATGCTGTCTCTGCACAGCGTCCCACTACGACGAACGACTCCCCATCATCTGCCTTTTTTTGAAGATACTCAAACTGCATTTCCACAAGAATCTCTTCCATGGAATTCGAATGTTCCCCCACGCTTCTGGTAAACATGAAATTCCTGGGCTTCTCATCAAACTTTTCAAGATGTTCTACCTTTATGTCCTTTTCTTTTGCAATACCTTCCAGAATATTTCTGTCATACAGGGGAATTCCCAGATCCTGTGCAACTTTTTTCGCTATGATATGTCCTCCGCTGCCAAACTCACGACTGATTGAAATTATAATTTGTTTTACCATTGTGCCGTCCTCCTCCAATCATTATAGTTTCATCATGCCTGCCACCCTTACATCATCTCTTCCAAAAATCACTGCATAATCTATATTCATTATACCGTTTTTTGCCATAAAAAGCCATACCAAAAAAGAGTTTTTGCAAAATATTCATAGCCCCTTTAGCTCTGATACTCTTATATAGATTAACAATATCTCACAAAAATGAGAACCATGGAAATCAATACAACAATAATAGTCGCAGGTGCCGCCGTCTTACAATATTCACCCCATCCAATCGGATGACCGTTCTTTGCCGCCACAGATGTTCCGACTACATTAGCCGATGCCCCGATCGGAGTTGCACTTCCACCAATATCCGTACCCATGGAAAGTGCCCAGGCAAGTACAGACAAATCCACATTCGTTGCCGCAGCTAAACTCTTAATGACCGGTATCATAGTAGCAGCAAAAGGAATATTGTCCACAAAAGCACTGGCTATGGCAGATACCCAGATAATAATAGCAATCATTATCTTTGAATTGCCGCCGCTTACTTTACCGATAAAACCTGCGATCAATTCCAGAATACCGGTCTGCTCAAGCCCTCCTACTACCACAAATAAGCCAATGAAAAACAATAATGTCTTATAATCCACTTTTTTAATCAGAATAATCGCATCCCTGCCAGAAGCTGCCAGTGTAACAATCGCAACCACCGCACCGATAAATGCTACTGTCAGATGAGTCTGGGCATGGGTAATCAGCATTACTACCGCACATGCAAAGATTACGCTGCTAATCACAAAATCTTTTTTATTAGTGATCGCATCTTTCGGTTCCGGAATCGTTGAAGGATCTATCTCCTGTCCCTCTTCCTGTATCAACGCCTTGCGATAAACAAAAAAGAAATACAAAATAACTACCACCAATGCAGCGCCTGCAATCACTCCGGTATTAGTCAGGAAATCGCTAAACGCATATCCCAGTGACGTTCCGATAATAATATTAGGAGGATCACCACACATAGTTGCCGAACCGCCAAGATTCGCACAAAAAATTTCAGACAAAATCATCGGAACCGGATTAATTTTGAGAAGCTTCGCCAATTCCACCGTAACTGCCGCCAAAAACAAGATAACGGTTATACTGTCAATGAACATTGATAGTACTGCGGACATTACCATAAATACTATAAATAGCGGTATCGGCTTGTAATTTACCAGCTTTGCCAGTTTCATACACAGCCACTGGAAAAATCCTGCCTTGGCCATTCCCTCTACCATAACCATCATACCCGCAATAAATATAATCGTAGCCCAGTTAATGCCGGAAGAGGATTCCGACGCTTCCCCCGCCGCATACCAGAAATCCAGCTTAAATATCCCGGATATATTCAATGTTTCTACAATTGCACTCATACTGTGCATTCCTATTCCAAACACCAGTACAAGTGTTAACAGTCCACATGCTAATGTAATGATCTGACGTTCAATCTTATCCATTACAATCAGTAGGAACATTGCCACAAAAATCAACACTGCTAAAATTTGTGCAACCATTTTTCTTCCCTCCTGCTCTTTCCGCCTCTCTAATTCTTATTCATTATAAGCGGTATTTATCCGTTTCTTATAATAGCACTTGATATAAAAGAAATAAACAGTCACACTTCATAAGATTTTCGTTTTTTTTATGGTTTTTTTATACAAATAAACGAAAAAAAGACTGTCGCAATAAAGACTTTACTCTTTGCCATAAATACTCAGCAAAAAATAAATATTCCTAATGCGACAGTCTCTTCAAATATTCAATGCCGGCGACCGGAATCGAACCGGTACGGGAGTATAAGTCCCGCAGGATTTTAAGTCCTGTGCGTCTGCCAGTTCCGCCACGCCGGCATTTCAATCATCTGATTACATAAAATCAGTTAGCTTAACGCTGCGCCTGACCTTTCAGGTTTACGGCTTCAGTTTCAGGCTTCGTCTTACAACTAACCATCACCCAGCGTTAAATGGATGGAGGTGGATTCGAACCACCGAAGCAATATGCAGCAGATTTACAGTCTGTCCCCTTTGGCCACTCGGGAATCCATCCAAATCTATAATCAGCCTGCCAGTAATTGACTGCCTGCACATTCGCCATGCCATCCACCGCTCATGCGATAAGCTGCCATTACTTACTGACCGCTTGCTATTATAGCTCAACAAAATTAAAAATGCAAGCATTTTCTCATTCAGCTTTTAAAACAATTGCTGAAATTTTGGGCATTGATAAATACAGCTGATTGTTTTCCACCTTGTGAAGCTTCGGCTCCAAAATATAAGTATCCTCTGTTGTAAGAATTAACTGTCGTAAAACATCGCCATTCATCATTCCCAGGCGATCCACATCCAAAGCCAGCTGCACTTCTTCATAATTATTATTTAATGCGACCACCATTTTTTCCCTGCGGTTAAACCTTCCATATGCCACAACTTTATGGCTCCCATGCAAAAACATAACTGAACCGCGTTTAAGCACTTCATTCTCCTTATGAATCTGAATAATGTCACGGTGAAACAAAATCAAATCCTTATCCTCTTTGGTCCATGGGAAAGCTCTTCGATTATCCGGATCTGTCCAACCACACATACCTGCCTCATCACCATAGTATATAGTCGGTGCCCCCGGCCAGGTCATCTGAAAGACTACCGCTTCCCTCAGCACACCTTTATTCACATTCTCATTAGCTGCTTCTGAACCCAAAGTATGGGTGCGTCCCACACGGCGATTGGTACGGGTCAAAAACCGTGAATGGTCATGATTGGAAAGCTCGTTCATGGAAACTTCCAGAGACTGCTGGTAAAAACGGCTCATATGATGTCTGAGAGAACCGATAAACGCATCGGGATTCCCTAAAAGATCTCCCCGGAACTCATCTGAATGTTTTTCCACACCTGTTAAAAACCATGTAATCGGCTCCATAAACGCATCATAATTCATCACAGTATCCCACTGGTCTCCCTGAAGCCAGTTATAAGGATCTCCATAATGCTCAGCCAGAATAATGGCATTAGGATTTGCCTCTTTTACCACTTTCCGGAAATCTCTCCAGAATTTGTGGTTAAACTCCTCAGAATGACCTAAATCTGCCGCTACGTCTAATCTCCAGCCATCTACATTGTACGGAGGAGAAACCCATTTTTTCCCAATATGCAAAATATACTGATAAAGCTCTTCAGAACCCTCATAATTCAGCTTCGGCAGGGTATCATGTCCCCACCAGCCATCATAGCTGGCATTATAAGGCCACGCATTTTCATCATAAAACTTGAAAAAATTACGGTAGGGGCTGTCTGCTGCGGGATAGGCACCCTTTTCATACCCTTCCTGATTTTCATAAATCAATTCCCTGTCCAGCCATTTGTTAAAGGAACCGCAATGATTAAATACACCATCCAGAATAATCTTCATGCCACGCCGGTGAATCTCTTCCACAAGCTGGCGAAACAGCTCATTACTGGCTTCCAGATTCTCTTTATTGGTTACACGGGTAATATATCTTGTGGAATTCTTATTAACCTTATCGCCATCCTTCAGACATTCCCCTTCATCTTTTACAATCCGTCCGAAATGCGGATCCACATAATCATAATCCTGAATATCATATTTGTGATTTGAAGGCGATACAAAAATGGGATTCAGATAAAGCACTTCTACCCCTAAATCCTGTAAATAATCCAGTTTATTCATAACACCCTGCAAATCTCCACCATAAAAACACCTAACATCCATGGCATCAGGATATTTATTCCAGTCAGTTATCCGCTTAGAGCCTTCTCCTATATAATAATATTCATTATCCAGCACATCATTGCTTAAGTCTCCATTGCAAAAACGATCCACATATATCTGATAAAATACGGCTCCCTTTGCCCAGTCAGGTGTGGTAAAACCTGGAGTGATCCGAAAATTATATGTAGGATTCACTTCCATCTGCACTCCAATCTTATTATAATAACAGGATGCATTACCTGATGTAATTTCAAAAAAATATTCTATTGTATCATTTTTAATAACCGGAAGCTTCGCCTCGTAATAATCAAACGCAGCATCTGATTCCCCTATATTCATCTTTATGCGTTCTCCGTCACAAATAACACATACCGTATCTATATTACCTTTTGCAGTACGAAATTTGAGAGTTACTTCATCACCCGGCATTGGCTCTTCCGGTATGCAGTATTCCCTTGTTCCGTCACTAAATAGTGCATCCGTCCGGATAACAGGCTTATTTTGAAAGACATAAGTCTGTATTTTTTGTGCCTGTGTATAATTTTTAAACGAATAACCCATTTTCAGCCTCCCTCATAGCAAAATCCCCTCCCACTTTATTTCCGCGAGCAAACGATCCCAGTGCGTGCCTGCACGCACATTTAGCGACTGCCTATCTATGTATACACCCTTTATCAACGAATCTGTTATCATTTTCACGTTTCTTATTTTACCCTATTCCCCCAAATATATCAATGAAAAAGTCAAAACTCCTCAGCATTCTTAGAAATATAGCCCGCTGCTAAAAGTAAAAAGGACAGCCACCGATCGACTGCCCTTTTCTGGAGAAGGTATTTTTTTGTTACTTATGGGGTGTAGCAAAAAAACTATATAATGTATTGGGGGGGTTACAAGTATTATTATACGTATTTTGACTAAAAAGTGTTCACAAACAATTTTTTATTTTGCACATTCTTTTGTGCATTTAGCCAAAAGCCCTTGTTATCACCCGTAAAAAAATGCCTTTATTTGTATATTTTGTTTAAATCATTCTTTTGTAAAATACAAATGTAACAAGAAATTGCACGATACGCCTTTTACAGCAACCATATTTTGTTAAATCTGTATATTTTTACTCTTCGCCTTGTGAAAAATCATTAAGGAACTCCCCTGTTCCAAGATTTTTCAAAGCTTCTGCATCCGTTTTCTCAAATAACGACTCAAACTCTGCCCTATCAATTCTTTCCTTTTCTAACAAACGATTGGCACATTTGTGCAGAACTTCAACATTCTCCTCTAACAGCTTCCTTGCTTGGGCATAACACTCATCAATAATCCGTTTCACTTCCTTGTCAATGGCTGCTGCCGTCTGTTCTCCCAGCATTCTCTGGTGTCCGATATCCCGTCCAACAAAAGTTTCTTCTTCGTTATCCGTTTCGTAATTAATCAGTCCCAACTCCTCCGACATACCATATTTGACTACCATGGCTCTTGCCGCTGCCGTTGCCTGCTTAATATCCTGTGAAGCACCAGTTGTAATATCGTCCATGATCATTTCCTCTGCAATACGCCCACCGAGACTGACCTTGATATCCTGTAAAATTTTACCTTTTGTGTTAAACACATTATCATTTTCCGGTAATGGCATGGTATATCCCGCTGCCCCCCGTCCGGTGGGAATAATGGATACCGTATAAACCGGTCCCACACCTTCCAGTATATGGAACAAAATAGCATGCCCCGCTTCATGGTAGGCTGTAATCCTGCGTTCTGACTCGGGTACTACCCTGGACTTACGCTCAGTTCCAATACCAACCTTAATAAAAGCTTTATCCACATCTTCTTTTATAATAAATTTACGGCTGTCCTTTGCCGCATAAATAGCCGACTCATTCATGAGGTTTTCCAAATCCGCACCTGCAAAACCTGCCGTTGTTCTTGCAATCTCAGGCAGATTCACATCCTCACTAAGAGGCTTATTCTTGGTATGAATCTTGAGAATATCTTCTCTTCCCTTAACATCCGGTCTGTCCACGGTGATCTTACGGTCAAAACGTCCCGGACGAAGAATCGCCGGATCAAGAATATCTACACGGTTTGTTGCTGCCATAACGATAATTCCTTCATTCACAGAAAAACCATCCATCTCTACCAGCATCTGGTTTAAGGTCTGTTCTCGTTCATCATGTCCGCCCCCAAGACCAGATCCTCTCCGTCTTGCCACTGCATCTATCTCATCGATAAAAATAATACATGGGGCATTTCTCTTTGCTTCTGCAAACAGATCCCTCACACGGGAAGCTCCGACACCTACAAACATTTCCACAAAATCCGAACCCGAAATCGTAAAAAACGGTACATGTGCCTCACCTGCTACCGCCTTTGCCAATAAAGTCTTACCCGTTCCCGGAGGACCCACCAGCAAAATACCTTTGGGTATTCTGGCACCCAGTTCCATATATTTGCCAGGCTTTCTCAGGAAATCCACAACCTCTTCTAAATCCTCTTTTTCCTCTCTAAGACCTGCCACATCCTTAAAAGTAAGCTTATTATCACCTTCAGAAGTCATCCTTGCTTTGCTTTTACCAAAATTCATCATGGCACTACCGCCACTGCCGGAACTCTGCATACCTGCAAACAACATCATGACGATCACAATTCCCACGATACCGATGATATATGGCATTAATTTTTCTAAAATGCTTGGTCTTACCACATCGCTCATTTCCATGCTGACTTTCAGATTATGTTCTTCTACCAACTGATGATATAAATCTTTGAAATCATTAACATCCGTGATGTAAAACCGGATCAGGGATCGGTCTTTCATTGTTAATTCAACTGTACCGGTTGGCACCTCTGCATTCTGCTGAACATAAACAGCAGCGACATTACCCTTTTCCATATCTTCGGCAAAATTGGTTTCCGTATACTCTAAATTAACATTTTGATTACCTCCCTGAATCAGATACAGCACTCCTAAAATAAGCGCAAATAAAATCAGGTAGGAAATCAGGCTCCTTCTCAAGTTCTTATTCATGTTTTACTTGTCTCCTTTTTATTCAATCCTGTATTACTACACCAATATATGAAAGATTGCGATATCTTTGTGCGTAATCCAGTCCATACCCGACCACAAATTTGTCCGGTATTTCAAATCCACAATAATCTGTCTGAACATCCGACATCCGCCGCTCCGGTTTGTCTAACAGTGTTACAATCCTAAGACTTTTTGGACTTCTTGCCAACAGCAGCTTTTTAAGATGGTATAATGTCCTGCCAGAATCTACGATATCTTCTACAATCAATACCTCTTTTCCGGTAATATCCTCATCCAGCTCTTTTTTCACTGTAATATCTCCTGCGGATACCATTCCGTCTCCATAGGAAGAAACCGATATAAAATCCATTGTAACCGGCACTGTAATTCTTTTTGACAATTCACAGGCAAAAAACATACTTCCTTTTAGTATGATTACTAAATGCAGTTCTTTTCCCTCATAATCTTCATTGATCTGTTTTGCAAGTTCACATACTCTGGCTTCAATTTTTTCTTTTGAAATCATTTCTTCAATATGATATTCCATGATTCTCTCCTTCGTACATCAGCGATAAAATATACTTCGTATTATCACTTATTTTATAATTCTCACATCTACGCCCACCAATAATCCATAGAATTTCATGACCGTTTGCCGCCACAATCTTACTGTTCCGATTCATTACTGGAATCTTTTCATCTATGAAATAGCGGGAAAGCTTTTTTCGGTTTCCCTGTTCATTTATAATAATGTAGTCTTCCGCCTCCGGTGTCCGAATGTACAACGTATCTTTTATTGTATCACAATCAAAGAATTTCGTATAGATATTTTTAGAAATTCTACCATCATTTAGAAATTTCTGTCCCTCATCCCATTCCATATCCTTCATTGATTTTATCTGCATCACTAGATACCCTCCCTGGGGAAGGCAGATTCTTTTTTCCTCTCCATTGGACAATTCTTTTAAATCTATCACCTGTTTCCAGCTGGAAGAATCGTCCTCCTTTACAAAGCATTTCCGAATTATCAGCTTTTCATACGAATTTTCCGCCATCATCCGGTAGGGAAGCATCACTTTCTTTCCGCTTTGTTTATCCAGCAAATCATATACTGCCTGTACATGCTCTGAAAAAATATCCTTCCGTGCTCCACATACCATCCCCAGCATTTCATAGATAACCGCCTTTGCCAGCACCTTTTCCTGACTTTTTAGCAGGAAGCGGTCCGTTTCACAGCTTCCTGATCCGGATTCTGCCTTTACCACTTCTTTTAACAGATATTCCTGTACTGTTTTTTGGAAAAACTCCTGATATTCCGCTATGCGGTCTGCAAATGCAGCCACATGGCAGACTGTTTGTTGATTAATCTCTTCAAGTACAGGTATCACCTGATTTCGGATTTTATTACGGGCATACATATTATTTGTATTGGTTCTGTCTTCCCTCCATATCACACCCTGACTTACCAACCAGTCCGTCAATTCCTTCTTGTGGCATCCCAGCAACGGCCGTATAATATGATAAGAAGTCGCATTTTTCCCTTCTGCTGCCCCAAAATACTCTGTTACCGGCTGCATCCCTGCCATTCCTGAAAGATCCGTTCCCCTTATCAAATGAAACAGCACGGTCTCCGCCTGATCACCCATATGATGGGCAACTGCCAATTTGTCGGCTCTCACCTGTTCCATCACCTGATAAAAACTCTGATATCGGATTTTCCGCCCCATTTCCTCCTCTGTCATCCGTTCTTTTTTCGCCATGACAGGAATATCTTCTTCAAACAGATAAAACGGAACTTTGCAGTCCTCGCAAAGCTGCTTTACATATCCGGCATCTTCTGCGGCCTCTTCCCGAATACCATGATTAATATGCACTGCAAATAGCTCTAATTTCATTTCTTTTTTCATCTGATTTAACAGCAAAAGCAGGGCGACAGAATCTACACCTCCGGATACACCTACTACAATCCTGTCCCCCTTTTCTATCATATGATGGAACTTTATATAATTTTGTACTTTTTCTATCATAATATACCGTTATCTCTGCCACACCCCTGCTACTAAAATCGTACTGTCGTCCCTCATTCCGCCACGCTGCATGGTTTCGATATCCTCCATAATGATTTCTGCTATCAATTGTACGTTATTTGTCTCAATAGATGCAATCAGGTCTGCCAGATAGGTTTCCTTATTTTCAAAAATAATCCCATCCAGTACACCATCACTGACCATAATGATAATATCTCCATGATAAAGCTTTCTTGCACAGGTGTCAAATTCTATCTGCTCCAGCACACCAACAGGAAGAGATGTGGAGCGGATACACTCCACTTGTCCTTTTCGCTTAATAAATGTGGTAGAAGCACCCAGCTTGATAAAATCCGTAGTACCGGTATAAAAATCGATCATGGTGAGATCCAGCGTAGAACTCATACTTCCATCCGCCAAAAAACTGATAAAAGAATTTAACAGCTCTATAGCAAGTTCCCGGCAAAAGCCGGCAGTCAGAAGCTGCTCTAATAAATCTACAATCTGTTCACTTTTTATATAAGCATTTTCACCACTGCCCATTCCATCACAAAGCATCAATACTGCCTTTCCATTATCCAGCCTGGTAACAGAAAAATTATCCCCACACAGTTCTTCTCCCTTGCGGTTTCTCTGCACAATCCCTGTAGTCAGCATATATCTGCTTTCTTCCATAAAATAAAAGGTGCCTTCTTCTTTCCCCACTACATCTTCACCCCGATTAATGCAGACCATATTTTTACCCAAAACCGGTCCTATCCCCTTAGCCAGCATTTTCCCTGTCACCACACGGTCACTGCCCAGATAGCAGCTTACATAAACCTGTACACGCTCTTCCTTATCTTTAACCGGAACTGCTTTTGTCACTGTTACCCCCATTCTTCCGAGGCGTTCCGTAATACGTCCTTCAAAAAGCTCTACCTTTACCGACTGTTCCAAAAGCTCCGCCTGAAAATTTACAATAACTTCCCCAATCTGTCCAAGCTGTCTTATAAAATTCTTACGCATCTCAGATAAACGGCTGCTCTGTGACTCCACGGCATTTAACAGGGAAATACCGTCTCCACTTAAGTACATATTACTAAGACCGTTCGGTATCATTTCCTGTCTCTCTTTCTCGTGAAGTGCAAGCATTTTTTCCATTGCAAGAAACGCCTGTCCAAAATTATGAATCCTGTCTTTTGTCGCCTCCTGAATTAAAATATCCTGTGAAAACCTTGTACTTTCCTCTTTTATCTGAGAAGTTCTTCTGAGCCACTTTTTCGGTGTAAGCAAAAACAAGGTCAAGATTACAAGGACACTGACCAGCATTTCCGTTCTGAGAAGACTCTCCTCATAGAGAATGCCCAGCAATAAGATTCCCGCCAAAAAAGACAACATCAGACCTGCCTTTCCCAGTTCCCGTAAAATAACAATAATACTGGCAAGCATTATCATGACTGCGAGATACGACACATTTCCCATGCGGAATGCCAGTACCAGTCCGGTTATGCTTCCTGTAGCAATTCCTACGCTGCTGTCAAAACGGCAGGTATTATACAGCAGTAAATATCCGCAAAGCACAAATAAAAGCTGTATCGGAGTCTGTACTTCCGGACAGCCAAACAATGCCGCCACCATCAATGCAAACACTCCTACAAACCTTTCATTACTCGCAAACATCCTGCTTGTCCCTGCCCGAAACGAAGCAAATCCCTGTTCAAAAACCAGCACGAAACAAGAAGCGATCACACCTTCCAACAATGAATACAAAAGACTAGAATCCTCTCCGGTAATCAGATACTGATAAGGCATACTGACTGCCCATAGAATACACCCCGATGCCGCAGCAATCTGATAATTATTCTCAAATATCTTTTTCCTGTCTGTATTTTGAAGAAGTCCCAAAAGAAACAGCAGGATCATTGCATATTTTAAAAGAGCTGTCGTCCCGAACCTGCTGAAAATTCCAAGCATAACGGCAGCAAACAAGCTGACAGAGCTTCTGTCCTGTAAATACGCCGCCATAAAAAACGGCACAACAAAAGGATACATTCCAAACATCTGACATCTAGCCACCAAAAATGCAAGGATATGTATCCCCATACGTTCTATCTTATATTGCATAAAGAATACCTCCCACAATCTAAAGTGGGATAAAATATACCGGATTGACCAGGCAGAAACTGTCACATTCAGGCACCATTTACCGCAACTTACGACATATTACTTATTCTCCGGCTCAATCAGTATCTCATCAGGATATACCAGACCCAATTTTTCCTTAGCAACCTCTTCCACATATTTCTTAGTCTTCATATATTTTTCCAGCTCTTCCAACTCCTTGGTACGCTGTTCCTCACTCTCCATCTGCTTTTCTAAAGCTGCCTGCCTTTTAGCCAGCTCTTCACTCTGGTTCTTTAATGCATATGTCCGTATTCCGACAGTGGCACAAAATATGATTACAACGAAGACAATAATGGAAATCCCCTTACTATTCTGTTTTCTCTTTTTCCTTCTTCTTTTCCTGCTCAATTTCCTCACCTGTTTCTCATTATCTCCCCTTAACAGCCATTTTAACTTCTGCCGCAAGATTTTTCAACATTTTTCTAAAAAAACGGTTAACGCTCACAAAGGGTTTCCTGAGAAAATTTTTCACACTTTTCCAGTATGGAACCAGCCTGCCTGCCAAAAAGAGCAGGAGACGGCTTAACGTAAGTACATAAAAAACAACTCCTATAAACATTCCTAAAAACGCATAACCGCGTAGAGCTCCACGGTTATAAAGGAATAACGTACGAAAAACCAGCCATGCCGTAAAAAGCCAGAATGCCAGATCTTCTACATCCACCAGCCAGTCTTTGTGGTTAAAAAAAAGGCGAAAAATACGTACACAGTCATACACAAATGCCAGCACCATTCCAAGTGCCAGACAGACTACAAATAACTCTACCTCATCATAGATCAATGCTGCCATACAACCACCTACTTAAACAAGCGGTCAAAAAATCCGTTTTCAGCCTTCAATCCGGGTTTTAAATCGGAATAGGTGAAAGAATCTACTCTTCCGTCCACCTCTACCTCTCCTTTTTCCAGTGTAAGCTTCGTCACATTGAGGTCTGTCCCTTTAATCAACAGCATTCCCTGTTCCGTCTCTAATAATATCTCATTAAGGTCAAAAGATATCACTGCATTTACTCCGGTTATCACTCCGGCACCACGGTTATTCAATGTTATTTTATGCGTTTTCATATTGCGAACTTCTTCCATATACCCACCTTCCAAGTTGGTCAACCATCTGTTTTATTCATTCTATGATGATAACCATTGAAAAATGCATATCAGAATCACAGATACTTAAACATCTCCTTCGCATCTTCTTTTTTGGTAGATTCTACAATCCGGGTTACTTCAACAGAAACTTTTCTGTTTCCAAACTCAATATCAAGCCGGTCCCCTTCTTTAACATCAGCAGAAGCCTTTGCGACTTTTCCATTCACCATAACTCTTCCAGCATCACAGGCATCATTTGCAACCGTTCTTCTTTTAATAATTCTGGATACCTTTAAATACTTATCTAATCTCATATATTCTCTCCTTATTACCTGATAACAATGAAAAGGCTGTTGCCGAAAGCAACAGCCTTTTCACTCTTAACAAAATCAAAATACTCCACCGGAATAATTATTTGTTAACAACATCCTTTAAAGCCTTACCAGCTTTGAACTTAGGCGCCTTAGAAGCAGGAATCTTCATAGACTTACCTGTCTTAGGATTTCTACCCTCTCTAGCCGGTCTGTCAACAACTTCAAAAGTACCAAATCCGACTAACTGAACTTTCTCTCCTTTTGTTAACTCTTCTGCTACTACATCTGTGAATGCCTTTAAAGCCTTCTCAGCATCTTTCTTAGATAATTCGGTCTTGTCAGCCATAGCTGCAACTAACTCAGTTTTGTTCATAGGAATAGTTCCTCCTCTTAAATATTATATAGTATTGCTTATATCCTTACCTCCAAAAGGCAAGTCCTAAAGTAGTTATACTAGCTTACCCCCCATTTGTCAAGCAATTAACCATATTCTTCGTTTTTTTGTACAAAATAGTAGAATTTTCCAGCGTATAAACCGTCAAAATCTATTCAATTTGCCACCAGCATTTGTTGTTTTTCTACATATTTCGCCAACTATTTTGTGCATAATTATGCTGTATCTTTTTGTCCCTTGGAGGACAAAGGAATCCTCAAAGCATTGATTTTCCTGCTTTTTACAATTTTTTACCCTTCCATCTGCTTTCCGAGGAAGTTCGCAGCGATCACTGCTGCCTTTCTCTCCGTTTCCGTTAATGGATTTTTGCTGTCTTTATTAAGGACGATCACTGCCCCAATGGCATCTCCTTCACAGATAATAGTCTGTACAATCTGTCCTTCATACATATCATCATTTTCACCGGTAATCTGGATATATTTCTTTTCACCCTTTTTCGCCATAATTGCTTCCCTGTCATTAATGGCTTCTTCTAATTCCTTATGAAGAGGTTTTCCTATTAAATCTTTTTTTGGCATTCCAGATACCGCAATAATCTGGTCACGGTCTGTCACACATACCGGGCATCCCAGAATCTGTGCAGTTGCATCAACATATTCCTGTGCAAAAATACTGAGTTCCCCAATTGGAGAATACTTTTTAAGGATAATCTCCCCATCCTTGTCCGTAAAGATCTCCAGCGGATCTCCTTCTCTGATCCGAAGCGTCCTGCGAATCTCCTTTGGTACCACAATCCTTCCAAGTTCGTCTATTCGGCGTACAATTCCTGTTGCTTTCATGAGTCAATTCCTCCATTTAATGTGTTTAATAAATTCTTACTCTAGTATTTGTCAAATGAAGGAATGTATACGTGAATTTAAAATTTTTTATTATTTTTACAAACGGTACTCTTTTCTACGCAGTTCTAATGCAGCCATTCCACCTGATACCAAAGCCGCAAGAAAATCTGCAATGGGTCCTGCATACATAATTCCATCTATACCTATCATCATCGGAAAAATGATCAATAACGGAAGCAAAAAGATAATCTGCCTGGTCAATGCAAGAAAACTTCCTCTTTTAGGCTTTCCGATAGCAGTAAAAAAATTGGAACTGATAGGCTGAAGAAAATTCACAAAAGTAAAAAACAAAAAAATGTGAAAATAATTAACTGCAAATTCATAGTATTCCTCCGAGCCATCCCCAAAAACCGAGATGATCTGTCTGGGACAAATCTGAAACATTAAAAACGCCGCCACCGCAAGCACACCACCGCACAAAATCGCTTTCAGGTAGGCTTCTTTTACCCGGTGGTACTTTCCTGCACCATAATTAAAGCTTACAATAGGCTGCAATCCCTGTGAGATACCGATCACGAATGCCATAAAAACCATATTTACCTTGGAAATGATTCCAGAACAGGCAATAGGAATGGACTCACCATATACGGACAGGGCACCATAGTATTTTAATGATTTATTCATGATAATCTGCACTATCATCATGGCAAGCTGGTTACTGCAAGGTGCCATTCCAAGAGAAGCAATCCTCCCCACATTCCCTGCCTTTACCATCAAATGCTTTCGGCATATCTTCACCGTCTTGCAATGACCAAGAAACCAGATTGCCATACAGCCTGATATACACTGTCCGATGATCGTTGCATATGCCGCTCCTGCCATACCAAGATTCAGACCAAACACAAATATTGCATCCAATATCGTATTAACAACTGCTCCGGTAAGATTGCAGACCATTGTCATCTTCGGTCTGCCATCCGCCCGGATCAGATGGCCTCCACCCGTAGATAAGATCAAAAACGGAAATCCAAATGCCGTTATTCTTGTATATGTCATAGCATACTCTAATACATTATCAGGAGAACCGAAAAAACGCAGCATATGTTCTAAAAATAACTCTGTAAAAAAGCAGAGCACCAGACCACAGCTAAAAAGCAGGACAGCCGCATTCCCCAGATAATACACTGCCTTTTTTCTGTCCCCCCCTTCCCATGGCGATATTAAAAGAAGAAGCTCCGCCGACACCAAGAAGCAATGCAATCGCCAGGCAAGAAGTTGATAACGGAAATGCAATATTAGTTGCCGCATTTCCAAGCTCTCCTACACGCTGTCCAATAAAAAACTGATCCACAATATTATAAAGGGAACCAACCAGCATGGAAACGATACTCGGAACTGCAAACTGCCTAAGCAGACGATTAATGCTTTCTTCCCCTAAGGGATTTGTTCTTTCAGCATGATTCACAATTTCTCCTCCTGCTTTCTAATATTTTACACTGACCCTGACTGAAAAAAGGCTGCCACAATATCTAATACAAGTTATATCTTATATCGGATACATTGACAACCTTTTTTTGATTAGTAATAGGATTTGCGGGATACTATTATTTTAGAGAAAAAACCAGAACTTCACATGCTTCCAGGGATACCGTATCTTTTATATCCCCAATGCATTCCCTGTTGCCCAACAAAACCTTGTCAATCTCTGACGGAAGTGCCACGATCTCTGCATCCCGCCCGAAATTTGCCAGAACCATCACCTTTTTCTCTCCCAATATCCGGCTAAAAGCAAATACTTTTTCACTTTCTTCAAACAACGGACAAAATTCCCCATACACAAATACTTCTTTCCACTCCTCTGACTTTCTCAATGCAATCAGCTTTTTATAATAAGAAAGTACGGAATCGGCATCCCGTCTTTGTGCTTCCACATTCACTTCTTTATAATTATCATTTACCCTCATCCATGGAATGCCCTTTGTAAAGCCTGCATTTGCTTCATCATTCCACTGCATAGGTGTTCTGGCATTATCCCTGCTGTACTTATAACATACTTCCAGTGCCTCCTCCTTTGTAAGCCCCGCACTTAATGCCCGTTCATACTGGTTATGGGTATCCAGATCATCATATTCACTGATATCCCGCATCCGGCAGTTTGTCATACCGATTTCCTGCCCCTGATAAATAAACGGAATCCCCCGGAGCAGTACATTTACTGTCCCCAGCATTTTAATCCCTGCCGGATTTCTTGCATAATCTGGCAGATAACGGCTTGCACCTCTTGGTTCGTCATGATTTTCTATGATATTGGAAAGGTATGCCTTCCCCTGACAATTCATCTGTGAATCAATAACTGCCTGTTTCCATTCCTTAAATTCTATATCTTTGGCATCATACCACCCGTTTTTCCCCTCCGACAGAACATGGGATGCAAAATCAAACATACTGCTGAAATATCCGTCTTCTCCGACAAACTCCTCCAGTGCCTCCTCTTTCATATTAAACACTTCTCCCACTGTAAAAGCATCATATCTGGAAAATGTATTCTCTTTTAACTCTTCTAAAAATTCACCCACACCGTCTACGCTTTCCACCATCTTAGTGCAGGCACAAAGCCCATCCGGACCATCCGCCTCAAAATCCGGAAAATCCAGATGCTTCTTTATATTAATGATTGCATCAATCCTGAATCCGGCAATTCCTTTATCCAGCCACCAGTTTATCATTTCAAACAGCTTCTGCCTTACCACGGGATTTTCCCAGTTCAAATCCGGCTGTTCTTTCGCAAACATATGCAGATAGTATTTATCAGTTCCCGGAACCTGTTCCCATGCACTGCCACCGAAATATGAACGGTAATTGCTTGGAGGATTTCCGTTCTTCCCTCTTCTAAAATAGAAATAATCCGCATATTCCCCCTCCGGCTCCTTCAGTGCTTTTTGAAACCATTCATGCTGATCGGAACAGTGGTTGATCACCAGATCCATTACAATCTGCAAATCTCTCTTACCTGCCTCACAAAGCAATAAGTCAAACTCTTCCATGGTCCCAAATTCTTCCGCAATCTTATAATAATCCGAAATATCATATCCCTGGTCAACAAATGGAGACTGGTAGACCGGGGAAAGCCAGATAATATCAACTCCTAACTCTTTCAAATAGTCAAGCTTACTAATAATACCCTTCAGATCACCAATCCCATCCCCATTACCGTCCATAAAACTCTTTGGATAAATCTGATATGCTACTTTACCGTGCCACCATTTTTTCTGCATAATAAAACCTCCTGACTTTGTATATGTATAAAATGTAATTACATTATACTTACATTTTCAGAAGGTTTCTTCTCTTATTTTGCTAAATAGTTACACTATATTGACCTGTTATTCTCTTTATTCCTTTTTCTATATTCCGATGGTGCCACACCTTTGCTCTGACGGAATCTTTTAATAAAATACCCCATGTTGTCATAGCCACACTCACCGGCAATATCTATAATTTTGTCTTCAGTTGCCAAAAGCCTGTGTGCCGCCTTATTAATTCTAATATCATTTATATATTCTGTGACAGTTTTACCTGTATTATACTTAAAAAACCTGCAAAAATACTGGGGATTCATTCCTGCTATCCCAGCTATTTCATCAACAGCCAGTGCCCTGCAATAATTTTCCCGGATATGTGCCAGAACCTTTCGCAATGTATCCAGGCGGAAGGAATCCGTCTCCCTGATTCCTTCGGTATTTTTCAGATAACCGTTCTCATATAAGGATGCCAGAAGCTGATAAAGTCCTGCCTTCACACGCAGATAGGAACTAAGCTCTTTATTTAATGCATCCTGAAAAATACCCTCATATATTGTAATAACTTCCTCCCATAGTCCGTCTTCCGGCAAAATCATCTGTGGAAATACCGTCTCCCCTTCCAATAAAGGACGGATCACTTTATACTGGATTCCGTCATAATTTTCAAAACTCAGCATTCCCATGTCAAATACCAGTGCACTTTCCATATTCCCCATATCAATCTGAATAGAATGTATTTCCTCCGAACCGACAAAGATCAACGCCGGTGCTTCCTGTACATATTCCTTCATATTAATAGTAAATGAAAATATTCCCCGTTTTAAATAAATAATCTCCGTCTCCTGATGCCAGTGAAGCGGCACCACTGACTGAGCCGTTCCGTCCCAGTAATAAACTGCAAACGGGTAAACATTGGTTCCATGAACCGTGTTTTCTTTCAGTATGCTTTTTTCCATCACTGCTCTCCCAATCAGCCAAGAAACTTTTTAAGCACGGATATAAAAATCTCCATATTAAGTGGCTTCGCAATATGGGCATTCATCCCGTTTTTCAATGCTGCCTCCTTATCCTCCTCCAATGCATTGGCAGTCATGGCGATAATCGGTAAATCCTTGACATCTTTTCTTGGCATATTCCGGATTGTCCGGGTTGCTTCATAACCGTTCATAATCGGCATCTGAATATCCATCAAAATAGCATCGTAATAGTTTTCCTCTGCCTTTTCCATCATGGATACTGCATCCGTCCCGTCTGGTGCCGTTTCTACAAGGAAACCTGATTCCGTTAATATGACTTCTGCAATCTCTCTGTTTAACTCAATATCTTCTACCAGCAGGATACGCTTTCCACCAAAATCAGCTAAAGTCCATTCTGCAACTTCTTCCTTTTTATCTACCAGATTATTGGCGGCAAGCAGTACGGATTTCAAATCGGACATAAAGAGCGGTTTTGCACAAAAAGCAGTGACACCTGCATCTCTCGCCTCTTCCTCAATATCCGTCCAGTCATATGCAGTCAGAATAATGATCGGTGCTTCCGCTCCAACCACCTCCCTGATTTTTCTCGCTGTCTCCACCCCGCTAAGTCCCGGCATCTGCCAGTCAATGATATAGGTGTGATAAGAATCTCCCTCTTCCCATGCACTTTTTGCACGATAAACTGCCTCTCTGCCAGAGGTTGTCCACTCAGAACGCAACCCCAGCTGCTTCAGCATTTTGCTTACACTGTCACAGGTATTGAGATCATCATCTACAACCAATGACCGCAGTCCTTTCAGTTCCTTAATCTGCTCTGCATTCTTTTCAGTGTCCTGAAGCTTCAGCCCAAGCTCTACCGTAAAGGTACTTCCCTTACCGACTTTACTCTCAACGCTGATCGTACCGTTCATCATTTCAACAATATTTCTCGTAATCGCCATTCCGAGCCCTGTCCCCTGAATACCGTTCTGCGTCACCGTTGTCTCCCTCTCAAAGGGTTCAAAAATATGCTGCACAAACTCTGATGACATTCCGATACCGTTATCCTTGATGATGAATATATAATCTCCATATCCGTGGCGGAATGTTGTTTTCTGCATAATACGGAACGTAATGGTTCCTCCGGCAGGCGTATATTTCACTGCATTACTTAAAAGATTGATAAATACCTGATTAAGCTTTAATGCATCCGCTATCACATCTTCATTGGCAACCTCAAACGTATCAATAAACAGTTCTAACTGCTTTGCCTTTACCTGTGGCTGGATAATATTAACCAGATTATGCATCAATTCAGAAATATTACACTCCTGTTCTTTGATCTGCACCTTACCACTCTCGATTCTGCTCATATCAAGAATATCATTAATCAAGCTTAATAAATGATTGCTGGAAGAAAGTACCTTCTGAAGACAGTCCTGAACCTGAGCCTTATTATCAATATGACTGGCTGCAATCGTTGCAAATCCTATGATTGCATTCATCGGTGTACGGATATCATGGGACATATTGGACAAAAATGTGGATTTCGCCTTATTCGCATGCTGTGCCTGCATTAACGCATCCTGAAGCGCCTGAGTCTGTTCTCTCTGCTTCTGAACCTGTTCCGTAATCTCTTTGGATACGACCATAACCATAATATCATCCGTATCATCATCCTTCGTCATAACAAAGGACTGTCTCACACACATCTGTGTCTCATCAGAAACCTGTCCCCAGTAATCAACTACCACTTCCCGGTCACCCTGTTCAAAACGCTCTTTCAAATATTCGATATTTACCATGGTACTGTAATCATCCATGGATTCCTTTAAAACAAACCTCTTCCACTGTTCAAAACACTCAGAAGCCTTACAGGGAACTCCCAGTCCTGATTTTTTGAGTAGAGATATCTGCTGTCCGTCTATCACACGTATAATATCCTGTTCTATCAGATCTTTTGTCAGGTTAAATTCAAACGTACAAAAAGCATTAGAGGTAATGGCTATCTGATATTGTCTCTCCTTACGGTTTGCAAGAGCCATTTCTGCCTGGATACGCAGTTCCTTTTCCTTTATTTCGGTAATATTCTGACGAATGAATAAGACCTTTTTTGCTTTTCCGTCCTTACGCTCCAGACAAATCAGATTCGCATGCTCCCATTCGGCATGACCATTTCTCATCACGTGATATTCATAGCGTAAATCGTTATGCCCCTCCATTGCTTCAATAACAGCATTTTTATTCATAAATGCTGCAAAATCCTGACCTTCACTTTCCGTAACTGTATTTGCACATAAATGCTGCAATAAATCTTCATAACGCCCACTGGTCTCAAGTGTATTGTCCTCCGGCTTCGTTCCTGCAAGATACTGATAGGTATCTTCCTCAAAATCAATCATGGAAAAACGGGAAAACAGTGTGTTCACTCCACTGATAATATACCCCATCTCTCTGTTTTCCTCTTCCAGCAGTTTCTTATTGCGCCCTGCCCGGATCAGGAGCGTAATAATATAAATAGCAAATAGTATAAGCAGCATGGTTTCCAGCTGAATTCCCACAAGATTTTCATCCTTTATCATAGTCTGCGTCACATTCTTCGGAAATGTCTGGACAAGAACATATTCATTTTCCGGAAGGTATGTTACACAGATATTATCCGTTTTACTGTTGGAATCACAGACAAATGCACCTTCCCCGCCATGTTCAAAAATGCCTTTCGCATCCTTAGCCGTATGTTCGTCAATAACACCGGTTTCCTCCAGCATATCAATCAAATTCTCGGTATATCCCGTATCATCGGAACTGGCAATTACCCTACCATCCGGCGTACAAAAATACACACCTGCCTTCTCTCCAAAGTACGTGGTAGTAAGCATATTTTTTAAGTATTCCTCTGCCAGAAATGCTCCTCTTAAAACCCCTATAATTTCACCTTTATAACGGACAGGTGCATAAAAATTAGCCATTGTCTCATCAAAGAAATAGGAATCAAATATAATGGAGATACCACTTTCTCCCTCCATACCGTTCAAATAAAAGTCCCTGTCTGCCACATCAGCAGTCCGCCCGTCTGAAGCATAGTCATTGCCGTCAGCATCCGTAAACATCAAGGCATCAAACTGTGAATTCTTCTCCATCTGTTCAAGCATCTGTGCAGTAACCATCGGTTCGGTCAGACTCTCCCCCACAAAGTATGCATATGTATAAATCCGGCTTAAAGCATTACTTAACTCTTCATCTATCTGTCCGGCCTTCAGCCTTGCCGAATCTACCGCATAATTTTTGTTCCGTTCTATTATACGTTTGCTGTTTTGTGTCGTATACCAGCAAAACAAAATCACTATCACAGCCAAAAGAATTATCACATAAATGATATCCTGTAATAATTTCTTTCTTTTCATAATAATTTCCTCCCCATTATGTATATTCCTCTTTCCTACAACAGTCTGTGTAAATGATTAAAATTATATCACAACTGTCCCCGTATTTTCTATATTCCATATATATTCTATAACTTCTGCAACATCCTATTTTAAACATTCTGCCAACTATTTATTTTAACATGATTACTAACATAGTACAAGAATAACTGCATTACTTTATAGATATGTCCACACACAATAATAAAATCATTTCTACAGTTTGTATCCCTTTGAAAAAAATAAGTAGAATGCCTTTTACCTGTCTGCTATAATAATAAAAATACGTGGGAGGCGATATCTGTGAAGAATATTAAAAAACCAAAAAAAATCTATTTTATATTTGTTCTATCAGTATTAGCTATTTTTTATTTAACTGTTAATGCAATCAGTATATGGGACTATTCAACGAAGGTAGAAACCCGAACTGCGGATGTCGCCATTATCTTAGGTGCTGCTGCTAATGATGAAGGGGTATCCCCGGTTTTCAGGGAAAGAATAAATCACGGAATCCTGCTATATCAAAAAGGGTATGTCAAAAAACTAATCATTACCGGAGGATATGGTAAAGGACACCATTATTCCGATTCTTACATTGGAAAACAATATGCTGTCGAACAAGGTATCCCTGCAGACGACATATTGCTTGAAGAAACTTCCACCATAACAGAAGAGAATCTGGAAAATGCTAAAATTATTATGAATCACCAGCACTATGATACAGCTTTGATTGTCAGTGATCCGTTACATATGAAAAGAGCAATGCTGCTGGCAAAAGACGTAGGACTTAATGCCTATACCTCCCCAACCGGAACTTCCATGTATAGAAGTTCTTTTGAAAAATTTAAGTTTGGTGCAAGAGAAGTGTTTTTCTATACAGGATACAAAATTGTTAAACTTCTGCCATTCCTTTAACAAATTCCTATATTCCTGCGTCACCATATATACCCTGGGGACAGGTTACATTTTCTTTATTTCATTCCTATCATTTTCCTGACAAAGGGTATTTTTTTCACCATATGGTACGCTGACAATGTTAATATGAAGCTCCCGCCCCAGATTCCAAACACTTTCATCACCATGTTATCGCACACCCTGACAATATAATAGGCAAGTACGATCAGAATAGACTGGTGCAGGATATAGATTGGATAAGAAGCTTCATTAAAATATTTTGTAAAGCCTGTTCTCTTATTCAAATATCTCTTCCCTAAAACCAGCAAGACCAAAATTGTATTCCAACCAATATAATTTATCCACAAATCACCATAATAAGAAAACCTATAATATAACGTCACCAATACAATCGTTCCCATCAGGCACAAAATGGCAAGCCACCTTATGTTTCTTTCCAGCCTTTCCATCACAGAATCATTGCTTAACACATAATACCCGATCAGATATAATGCAAGATTTTTTCCAAGACTAAAGCCTCCAAAATTCCCCAGATGATACATAATCCATACCGGAATAAACAAGCACAAAATTCCCGCAGTTGGTATCCTTTCAATTCTTATGTTCAGTTTCTTGTATGGAAGAAAATGAAATACTGCCAGTGAAAATAAAGATATCAGAAACAAAAAAAGAATAAACCACAAATGCCCCGGTGTAAATGCACCGTCATAACCGCTTAAGTCCGTAAAATGTGTGAAAAAATATTTCCAGTTATCCAATAAGGTTCCTTTATAACAATCAAAATATTTTCTTGCATACAGAGTCTGAAACGGTACAAGAACAATAATTCCGCTAATAAACGGAATCAGCAGTTTCCCGATTCTCTGCCTAATAAATTCCGTATTTGTCCTTTTCTCCAATGCATATCTGGCACTCATCCCTGCCAGTACAAAAAGAACCGGCATAAACCATGGATTAACCAGCACGATCAATGTGCTTAAGATTTTATTTTCTTCCTCCCATATATAGAAACCTGACCCAAAATCATTCCAAATCATGAATGTATGTACGGGAAACAAAAGCAAAATGGTCAGATTCCGCAAATTATCAATATAATGTTTTCTCGATTCCTTTTCTATGTATTTCATTCCCTGAGCCTGCTTTCAATATATTTAATGAGTTTTTCAGAATATTTTTTACTACAATAGCATAATGCACAATTGTTGATTTTCAATTCCCTTTACGTTACAGATAGCCTTTCAGATTTCTTCATCTGCTACCAATCAATATGTTCATCATAAATATATATGTCATGCGCTTTTACGCAAATATATTTACCAACCAATGATAAAAAATCCTTATGATAAACCGTATCAATTAATATTAGGCTTGGACCAAGCCGTAAAGTGGCACATCCATCCTCTTCATATTCTTCAAGTTCACCTGCCAATACTATATCATTATCCACTTCTTTTATTATAGGTTCCCGTTTATCTGCCACTTCTATGCTCTCAAAGGAAAATTCCTCTTCAATAGCTATCTCAACATAATATTCTTTCTTTTGTGGTGGAATGTGATCCTTCCATATTCCCACAGCTATACCGAATTCAGAAATGAAAACCACATTTTCTCCACAAATCTCATACACAAAAATCTTCATCTTTCATAATTCCTATTAATAAGCAAAACTCTGTTCTATTTTTTATCTAGATAAATTCAGTCTGCTTTCTTCCAAAAATGCCGCTGATAACATATCACATGTTGAAAATAAATATTTAGGTATTTTCATATTTTAATCACCATTCTTTATCTAATTATCCAGACTAATCAAAGTATTTCTATTGAAAAAACTAGTGCATCAAACTTAGGTTCAAACCCTCATCATTACATCTGTATATTATTTTATTACCTTTTTGTTCCACCAGCATCCCACAGGAGTCCATTTGGGATCTTACCTCACTAGGTTTATGATTACTCCCATGATCATACATGTTATACACACTCACTAACCCTTCAGTGGAGAAACAAAAAACTTAGTTTTATTGGATACAGCATCTTCCCATATTTTCCCTCTCCTTCCAGTTTGTATAATTATATGCATTTTCCAGTCGTCTTTTATAAATTCATTTTATCAGGAATCCAAATTCCATTATTAGACCGATTTTTGATTTATTGAATATTTCCTTCCTTGTTATAAAATTAGCAAAGACATTATGTACATATTCGTTTCAATCAGCCTATCTGGTCAAGAACACTAATGACATCATCATAGTTATTATACTGGTAGTATAACACATCACTTCCAGCCGTAGCAATTAAATTTGTATCAGTAATTGCTGATATGCATTTGACTATCTTTTTCCTATCCATTATAATCATTTATCAAATGGGTAAGAGGATATAAAATCTTCGTAATGAAAATGCTTACCAGCAGGCAAGGGAGAGCGAAATGAAAACCAAAAACAGATTATACATCATACTCCATATAATCATCGGCATCGCAGCTGCCGCCATCGTCCCAGCAGGTGTATTTTTTATACAGATTCCAGATTATGCGACCATTTTTTCGTGTTCCGCATTTTTTATAACATTTATTCTTTGTTTCAAGCAGGTTGTCCAGAAACCTATAAGAAGAATTGTGCTTACAGCCTTAAGCCTGCTGGTAATTATAATTTCCATATTGGGAAATTATTGCAATCCATACTGGAATAGTATTAATTTTAAAGAAAATATTTCTGATTGCCCGCTGCCGATAAATACCATGCTGACAAAAAAAGAAGCAGAAGAAGATTTGGAATATGCAATGCATTACCTTAAAAAGCTTCATCCTGCATTTTATAAAGATATTCCGGCACAAGTAAAGCAGCGTTACGAAGCCGTACTTGCTGATTTCAATAAAGCAGAAACGATATCCATATGTGAACTGTCGCAAAAAACCGAATATATTTTTTCAGTGATGAAGGATGCACATTCCTATGTAAAATATCGGGCAGAAGACCCCCATTATATGAAAGATATTTACCAATTTAATCAAAAAAATGATACCATAACAGCAATCAATGGAATCTCACTGGCAGACCTGTTAAAACAGACCGAAGATCTGTACAGCTACGAAGTAGAAAGCTGGCAGCTGAAAAGGCTGAAAAACGATCTGTCCTCCCTGGAGGGATTACAATATCTTGGTTTTTCTGCCGATGAAGGTATCACTTATACCTATGAGTCAGCAGACGGGACAGCAAAAGACTATACCTATCACACGAAAGATTTCCTCACCTATGACGCGTATGTGGATTATAATCAGATAACAGATATGGAACAGGAAGAAGAACCATTTGTATATTATGAAATTGACCCAACAAAGAATCTTGCCATTCTTACACTAAATTCCTGCAACTACAATGATGAATACACGGCTTGCCTGCAGGAAATGTTCACAAAGATCAAAGAAGCAGGAATTCATAATGTTGCAGTAGACCTGCGTGACAACGGCGGGGGCAATTCCCTGGTAGCAGATGAATTTATACGTTATCTGGATGCAGATACATGGAATACAGGCTCTTATAAATGGCGGTTTGGGTGGTTTCAGATTCCTTCCGGAAACAGTACCATAGAAAATAAAAAATATCATGACTTAACATTTACCGGAAATGTATACATACTGACATCTGCCAATTCCTTCAGTTCTGCCATGCTGTTTCCTCAGTATATAAAGGATAACCATATGGGCACGATCATCGGTGAAGCCCCCGGAAATACACCGAACGGTTACGGCGATATCGCTATGTTCACACTGCCAAATTCTAAGCTGTTTATGCAGATTTCAACCAAAGAATTTTTCCGTATAGATGGGAACAATCCTGATAATCTTATCGAACCGGATATTCCATGTGCAAGTGATGATGTGATGGAAATTTTGTATGAGACAATCAACCCTGTTTCTTCCCCGTTAGATAGTACACTGCCAATGCCGTACGATGTGACAAATTCTCCTTTGCCAGAATAGAAGTAATATAATTCTTCACCGTCCCTGTAATCAAAAGGCGATTGGCAATTTCCTTATCAATTACTGCTTCTGTTTCATTATCAAAAGACACAGCAGATCATTTCACCTGTCATAACGTTAAAAATATCCCGCCGATTGCTCGACAAAATATAAACTCGCAGTTTTTTCATCATCTATTTTGCAACCAGCAAACTATGCTAAATAATTCTCTAATTTTAGTATCGTCTATCTGCGGATATTTTTCTTTACAATATCTAATATAGTTCTCTATCTCTTTTTCAGCTTCATCAGAATCTGGCAAACATGGTATACCATATTTTTCAGCTAGTTTACACCCATAAATAACACAATATTCATAAAACTCACTAAGATATTTCTCTACTTTTTTCGCTTCAACTTTTAATATTCCGGGATACTGGGTTGCAATATTTCTTCTAATCTGTTCCCTACCTGTCCCGCTAAATAAATCATAAGCATCAAATAATTCGTTAATATTTCCTATCTTTATTAAACCCTCCTCTACCATATCATTCTCCTTCCTTCGTATCCCCATTTTATTTACTTTGGTTAATATCAATTATTTATATGTGACACACCATTTATGAACAAATTTATCAGCATCATCTTCCATATTTTTTCCTTAACTACTTTATAATAATAATCTGCCAATTCATCATCGGTTAATTTAGTTGTCATGTCTCTTGTTGCCAATTTTCTACTTATTAGATATTCCTCATATGCTTCTATCCATACAGGTCCCCTCGCTATAACATCATTCCTCCAACAATTATAATATATCAATTTACCACTTTAACTCATATGAATCATCATACCATAACATTTGTTATTCTGCATTTAATTTTCAAATTTATTAATTTTACATCACGTAATTCATAAACTGTCTTTCCAAAGGACTTTTTCTTAAAATCATCATCCACCAGACAAAAAACTTGCATTCGTTGTAACATTTATTCTCTTTTTTGTTCCTTTATTTTTTACTATTCTATTGTTATGCACACCTGCCTTCCTTTTATTATTGATTCCATTTAGAAAATGGCATAACCGGTCACCTGCTGAAAAGAATTAATAAACACAAGGATAAAATCACTCTGTATTAAAAGGTATTGTTTGACACGACCACATAAAAATTTTACAATATTCGTATAAAAAAGGATTTGTTAACCTCAAGTACCTATTCCATATCGAAAGATATTATACAAAAAGGAGGGGATACCAGATGAAAAATATTAGAATAGCAACAGCAGCAGTATTTATCATGATGGTGTTATGTATTCCATCGTTGACTGCTTCAGCGGCGAGTTGTGGAGAAACGGTAAGTCAGAACACGACAAAAGACCTACAGGCAGTTGACTACGAAAATGACGAAACAATAGGTCAATTACTGGCACCATCCCGTTATTCTATGTCGGAAAAGCTGAATAAAAAAACTGAGATTGCCAAGCGGGAGGGAAAGAGTCCCGCAGATATCAGCGATGAACAAGCTGTAATGGAACTGAATCAGGATAATGTAAAGGTGATGTCTTTTGAAAATGCATTTGCAGAGGTGCAGGCAGAAATAGGAGCAATCATCCAGAGGGTGGTTGACAATACTGCTGATGCCAAAAGCAAAGGTGCAGATTTTTTTATTAATAAGATACAACAGAATAAAGAAAAACTGCTGTTGGGGCTTACCTATCTTGAGCGACTGTATGACTTCGATATGGGAGAGCATAACATTAAGGATGTTCTTCTTTACGAGTCAGAACCGTATATGTATGGGCAGATAGAAGATGTTTTAGACTGGCTGATATATATCGGAGGTTCCGGGGGCGATACATTAAAGATTTCTAATAATGCCAATGTATTTGGTTATGGAAAGCTGTTTTGGTCAGTTACTTCCTCTGCAACACTGGAAGCTTTTCTGGAAGAGAACAGGCAAAAATGGATACCGGATACTGAAATGAACGAGTGGTTTTTGCAGGAAAGTCCTGCATATATACTGGAAAAATCATCTGCCTGGGACAGCAATAATACCGGAATATATAAAAGACTGTATGATGATGCAACTACCCGTGCTTATATTTTACCGCTGCTTACAGTGTCGGAGGACAGCATTTACATGATTGCGAACTCTGCTACCATCACATATGGAATAGTGGATTGTTATATAGACAGAAATTTAAGGGAAACAGACCCTGCACGTTATGATGAACTGCGTGAAAAATTCCGGCAGCAATTAGAACAGACGGCTAAGCAGCAGAAGGCTTTTATCAATGTTTGGTATCGGATTGCAAAACCGGAAAAGAAGGGACTGCTTTCGTCCAATCGTATCGTTTTGGATAGTCTGCGAATAGATCCCGATACGACTGTCCAGTGGTCGGATAAATTTGGGAAGAATGCTGCCCTGGGTGTCAGGGAATTTTTTACTCCTCTGAATTTATATGGTACATATATGTTTGCTGATGGTGTGGCAGAAGGTACCCGTATCCGTTACTATGTATCAAAAGCTTTGACGGAACGAGGATTGGCAACATATGCTCATGAACTGACACATATGCTTGTTTCTGAGGTAATGCTGAATGGGTATGGTTCACGGGACGGTATGCTGGCAGAAGTATACACAAGGGGGATGTTTGAACCATATGAACTGAATGATCCGCCTGCTTTTAATCTGAACCTAATCTATGACCGTCAGGCAGTCAATGACCGATACCATAATGGCCTGCCTGATCGTTTTCAGGATGAAACAGATTTGCAGAGCTATATGAATGGTATTCTGGATGTCATTTATACACTGGATTACGCAGAAGCAGATGTTATGTTTACGAAAAGTGCAGAAGAGAAAATGAAGTGGTTCCACAAGCTTGAGCAGATAGAGGATTCAGATGATAGGTATAATCAAGGTGAGGACGGCTCCAGTCATAATCTCGATTCGGTAAGGGAACTGACTCTGGAGGAAGCGGAGAAGCTGAATACCATCGATGACTTAATCCGTAACAGTATTATCGTATCCCGCTATGAAGTAAATGGAACAAAGACAACAGGAACCATGGCAAGAAATGGCTATTATGTTGTGCCACTCTTCAGTGCTAACTATGCTGCGGTACAGAATAACTATGGAGTCAGTGGTGATGTTACGATACGCCGACAGGCGTTTGAACTGCTTGCTGAGTATGGATATTACAATGGCATGGTTCCTTATATATCCAACCAGTATAAAGAATCTGCCAAATCGGATCAGACAATCCTGTCAGATCAATATATCCTCAAGAAAATATTTGGCAGTACCTATGAGACAATGGCAGATTTTAAGATAGCGATGTTTCAGAGAAGGATTAAAAAAATCAGTGAAATAAAGCCAGTCACCATTATGTGGAAAAATCAGTCCGTTACAATCAATGATTTTGAAGAACTGCGTCTGCTGATGAAAGAAACAATAGAGAATGATTTAATAGAAGTCAATGTATTGCCGGACAGTTCTAATAATATCCGTGCCCACGCGACAGAGGTTGAGCGTCTGAAACAGGAAATATTTAAAGCATATTTAATTCAGACAGAGGATTTCAGGGAATCCATCTACGGTGCTGGCACAGCACCGGAAAAACCGGACGATACTGATACGGAACAACCCGAAAAGCCCGACGACACTGATACGGAACAGCCCGAAAAACCGGGCGATACTGATACGGAGCAACCCGAAAAGCCCGACGACACTGATACGGAACAGCCTGAGAAGCCGGGCGATACTGATACGGAGCAACCCGAAAAGCCCGACGACACTGATACGGAACAGCCTGAAAAACCGGGCGGCACCGATACGGAACAGCCTGAGAAGCCAAGCGATACTGATACGAAGCTGCCTGAAAAAACAGATACTGAAAATAGTAATCCGGGAGCTGAAACAGTTACGCCCGGAAATAATAAACAAGAACCTACCCCCAAGCTGCTTCTTTGCAAAGTATCTTCTGCCAAAACTACACATACGCTCCGATGGAATCCTGTGAAATCAGCAGATGGATATGAAATATATGGGGCAAAATCTAATGGAAAATATAAACGTCTCCAAACAGTTAACAATAGGTCAGTTAGGTGGAAACATAAAAAGTTAAAAAAAGGAACACAGTATAAATATTATATCAAAGCATATAAAAAAGTGGACGGGAAACGAGTAATCTTAGCCCAATCCCTGCCTGTCTATAGCACGACAACAGGAGGAAAATATGGCAATCCTTCAAAGATAGTGATAAAGAAGACACATATGAGTGTGAAGTCTGGTAAGAAAATTAGGCTTCGTGTGAACGTGACAGGAAAAAAGATAAGAAAAACCGGGAAAAAGGTGCGTTATGTCTCATCTAATCCGTCTGTTGCAACGGTATCAAAGAAAGGTGTCGTAATTGGAAAAAAACGTGGCAGCTGCACGATATACTGTATTGCCCAGAATGGTCTGTATAAAAAGGTAAAAGTAAAGGTAAATCGTTAATAACAGCTTCCATAAAAAGAGTCAAGACTACCAGGTAAGCTGGGAGTCTTGCTCTGCCTCTAGAAAAGGATATTAACCGTTTATGCCCGTAAGGCACCGATGTCTCAAAAACAAGGGCAAAACACCATTTATAATTTGTTTTTCTACACGCAAAAAGGACTTTCCGAATTTCGGAAAGCCCTTGAATTTACTGAATAATCTATTAATCACTCAATGATAGAAACCACACGACCAGAACCAACAGTTCTACCACCCTCACAGCATTTTTAGCAAGCTGTCATCGGATGGGAATACGGTCTTGGATTTTGTTACTTTCCGCAACTGCCGGTTAAATCCTTCAATGGCATTTGTGGTATAGATTAAGCGCCTTACCGCTTCTGGGTATTTAAAGTATGTGGACAGTGTTGCCCAGTTGTCATGCCAGGATTTATATATTTTCGGATATTTGGAATCCCAGTTATCTTTGAACAGTTCCAGCTCATTTAATGCAGTATCTTCGGTAGGCGCAGCATATAGACGCTTTAAATCTGCCATTAGTTTCTTGATATCTTTATAGGATACAAATTTGGTGGAATTGCGTATCTGGTGGATAATGCACTGCTGGATTTCCGTCTGCGGGTACACTGCCTCTATCGCCTGTGGAAAACCGGAAAGCCCATCCACACAGGCAATGAGGATATCTTCTACACCCCGGTTCTTTAGGCCATTCATAATGGATAACCAGAATTTTGCGCTTGCATTTTCACCCACATACATGCCAAGGACATCCTTTTTTCCGCTCATGTCAATGCCAAGCGCTATGTAAACTGCCCGTTTTACAATACGCCCTTCCCTGCGGACATGGTAATGAATGGCATCCATAAATACCGCTACATAGACTTCCTCCAATGGACGTTCCTGCCATTCTTTCACAATGGGAAGTATTTTGCCTGTAATCCGACTGATGGTGCTGTCCGAGATATCCAGGTCGTAGAGTTCTTTTATATGGGACTCAATATCACCAGTGGTCATGCCTTTGGCGTACATGGAGAGTATTTTCTCTTCCATATCCTGCGTCACAGTGTTCTGGTACTTTTTAATGAGCTGCGGTTCATACTCACCGTTTCAGTACGGCTGTTATCCGTATCTTTGTTCCGGTAATCGTACTTGGAATAACCGAGTTCGTCGTCCAGTTCTTCATCCAGGACGCCTTCCAAAAGAACAGACATCATGTCACGCATGACAGAGTTGACATCTGTTCCGCTTTTGATGCTGATGTCATTATTTTTCAGATAATCACGCATCATTTCTCTCATTGCTGCTTTTTGTGGACTTTCTTTTTTTCTTGCCATAATAAAACCTCCAAACTGAGTAATTTTATCTTACATCAGTTTGAAGGTTTACACAAACTTTGGGACACCCAAAGAATAGTTTTTGAAATGCCCATACTCCTTTTAAGGGGAAATTATGGGCATTTTTTCTTTTAACATAATCTGCTATAAAAAAGATATTTTATAAAATGATCTAAATGTGCAGCAGAGATTCTTAAGTTTATGATGTTGGTCTAAGCCGGTGGTTCTGATTAATATGCCCACTACAATTTACTTTTTAATCTGTTGCTTTTTTCCTGCTATTCCTTTTTTCTTAAGCAATTTCTTATATGCACTCAACTTCTTTGCCGGAACTTTTACAGTAGCACTTTTATTAATATTCTTAAATGCCTTACTTCCTACTTTCCTACTAGTAAGTTCTGTGGTTTTAATAGTGATGGATTTTAACTTCTTACATCCATAAAAAGCCTGTTTTCCAATCTTGGTTACATTTGCCGGAATAATAATCTTTGTTAATGAAGTGCACTTATAAAATGACCTATCTCCAATGGCAGTTACATTTACTCCTATACTTAACTTCTTTAACTTGGTACAACCATAAAATGCACCGTTACCAATACTTATCACATTGCTACCAATAGTAACTTTAGTTATTTTTCTATTATTTTTAAATGCATTACTCGCAATACTGGTTACCTTATATTTTTTACTACCATATGTAATTTCTTTTGGTATATTGATTGTTTTACTGGTATTGATTGGTTTTACATATGACACCGTAGGGACATGATTACCAGTAGATGTTACTCGCACCTCACAATTATTTGACAAATCTCTAATTATTGTACCTAATTCTATGCTTTGATTTTCCTTGTCTGTTATATTCTTTTCCCATTTCGCATATAGCATAACATTCTGACATACATCACAATTAATTTCATCTATTTTATTTATATATCGTGAATCAATATACCATCCCCCAAACTTATAACCTGCCTTGGTTGGAATAGCTAATACAATCTTACCATTTGCAATATTATATGTATTTGGATTACTTATATCATTTTTACCGCCATTCAAATTATAAATAATTGTGTATGTTATAGGCTTCAATGTTCCGTTGTTTATTCTATTATCCTTTAATCCATCCAGCATATATCCTTTGGGTACATTTATTACATCACCTTGCGGGATCAAATCTATTTCTCCTGAAAATGTTCCGTCATAAATATTAATTTTTGCCCTTGACAAAAATATATATGACCTACTCTCAATATATAAATCATCTGATTTTATAATATTATTATCTGTCCCAATTATTATATCCTTTTCAGAGTCAATTCCAATCTCAGCCTTAATTACCCCATGCCGAACAGCAACTTCTCCTTTACCTGCAGCTATACCAATATCTAATTTGACATCAGATTGTGTATGAATACTCGGATTCGTATTTGACGCATCCGAACTATTTCCAACTATAATTTTTCCAGTTGAATTATTCATAATACCAGCTACAGATAATTCTTTACTTATATGCGATCTTACATCTATATGTCCGCCATCAAAAAAAATCATTCCATTGGATAGATTACAGATACCGCTGACACCGCCCGAAACATAATTCGCATTACCTATTAACTGGGATTCTATAATGCCATCCACAATACTAATGCTGCCTTTAGATGAATTGTTTGCTATTCCTGACACAAGTGCTATATTTTTCTTTGCATTCGATGTAATGTCATGTTGTACATCCACCCGTCCGCCTGTCATTTCTAACTGAAAATCCGTCTGATTAAGGATACCATATGCTACTGTACTGATTTCAGCATCTATAGATGCTACATCAGCGTTCGTAGAGATTTCGATATTTCCTCCTGACATAGAAAGTATTCCATTTTCATTGTTAAAAATACCATACACCTGCTGACTGGCCTTGTCAGCATCTATATTAGAAGAAACCCAAATCTCGCCTCCATGAAAACTTACATGCCCATAATTATAAATGCCACTCACTATCACTATATTAAGACTGTCTGAACACTCATAATCAATTTGAATCCGTCCTGCATCAATCGTTAATATTGATCCAGAATTATTACGAATTGCTGAATAATTCTTTGCGCTTGATTTTCCAGTTAATTTAATCAAACCAGAACCAAAACTATCCACAATCTTCAAATTACCATTATTTGTTATGACTGACTGCCCTTTTCCTGTAATCGTATGCCCATTTAAATCTAATGTTATATTTGACTGATTATCTATTTGGAGAAAATCTGAGTCTAAATGGATGTTATCATTTAATATACACAAACCCTCATTATCATCCCCAATATCAAGCAAATCTTCTTTATCGTTTATTATCACATTATCAACCACACAAACCGTACAATACGCAGATGATCCCGTTATATCACTCACCTCAATGACGCATTCACCAATCCCGTTAGCTGTTATAGAACCCTCTTGCGAAACTGTAGCAATATTACTATTACTCGTACTCCATGTATATATTTCGTATGTATCGCCTAAATCTGATATAACTGATAAAGAAGAACTATCTCCAACATTTAAATATACATTTATACGATCTAACTCTAAACAGGTTTTTTTTAATTCAACTATAACCTCGCATTCTGCCTGCAAACCATTGGAAGAAGTTGCCTTTACTACAGCTCTTCCTTCTTTTTTTGCCTTTATAGTACCATTTTCATCTACATCAACAATTGAGCTATCTGATGATGTCCAATCAACCATTTTATTTGTAGCGTTATCAGGCAAAATATTAACATTCAAAAAATATTGGGTACCAAGATTCATTATTAGGCTGTTTGTCTCAAAACTAATATCTGAAACTTCTATTTCTTTTACTCGGAGAATAAGCGGACATCGTGAATTTCCATATGATATAAAAACGTTTTGTTCTCCAATAATTGAATTATCATAATCTGACAGCATATATTGCTCAACTTTGATAAAACCTGTATTTCCATTTTTGTATGTTACTGCTATTGTTGAATCTTCTAAAGTAAAATCTTCACCTTGAAATATTTCAAATATATTTCTTTCATCTGTCAAAGATACAGACTCCGTCTCACTTTCCATATTATTATATAATTGAGGATATGGTATTCCTGAATCTGTATCTATAACCCAAACTCCATTAAAGTCTAATTTCTCCAAATTTGTTTTGTCAGCAAAAAACTCGCGCTTTAAAGGAATTCCTCGTGTATCTGATGTATAATCAACATTCTCTATTATATCATCAGCATAATAACAATCCTGAATCACACCGGAATAACCTGTTGTTATTGCTGCAATGTTTTCACGTATATATCCATCTCCTTTTAATTCTCCAAGACTAAGACATCGTATCACTCTTTCTGCTCCATAAGCCCTTCCTGCAATTCCTCCAACAAAATTTCCATGCATATTAGATTCTCTGCCTGATATACTAATATTACTTGTGTTATAACAATCAGTTATTTCTTTACCGATCTCACCAACGATTCCTCCTACATACATGGTATAGTCCGAATCAGATTCAGCTATGATACTTCCTCCTGAAACATAACATTCAGATATAACACGTCCTCCTCCGGCAATTCCTCCTAAGCACAAAGAACTTCCCCCTTTATAGGAAACATCAGAATTTCTTATTCCGATGTTTTCTAATGTTCCGTTACTGCATCCAGTTACAATACCTATATGTACCCCCCTGTAACCTTCTCCTTCAAAACTCACTATTTTTGCATTCTCAACAATTATATTATTAATATTTCCACTATTAAAACCTGCTAAAACTCCTATATAACCATATCCTGTCTGGCCGGCAAATAAGCTTCTCTCTCTTACTGTCATCTCGCTATTGACAATTTTAATATTATGGATAACACCGTTATTCTTCTTAAACATACCATAATATACATCAGATATATTCTTAGAATCAACATCTACATCTAAATTCAATCCTATAATTGAAAAACCTTCTCCATCTAATTCACCTGAAAAATCATCAATTAATTCCCATTGATCATCACTGTCAAATTCAATATCATTTATCAATTTATAACATGCTGCTGTATCATTCCGTATCAATTTAAGATCATTCACTGTTGAAATCAAATAAGGTTCATCTTCCGTCCCGCTGCCATACAATGTGATATTTTGAATTTCATTGTCACTTGCATAAGTCAAATGACTACTGAATAAAAGTTGCATAGCAATAGCAATAATAAATAATGTATGTAATATTGTTTTTTTCAACTTCATAAATATTTCTCCCTCGTATAATATCTTTCATATAAAAATGTCTTTTTCATAATTATACTTGCTATTCTTTAAACATTCAAGCAAAATATACTATCTAATCACTTTTCAATTCTTATTATGAAAAATGCATAAAGCCCCAGCAAATGGCAATCCGTACCACTTATAAGGGGCCTCATCATAATATTATCGCCCGATTTCGACAAATTTCTACGCATTCATCTGTTTTGCGAACTTTCCTCTTTCCGTGTTCCGGTCATATTAGTGTTAGCATCTAATTAGTACAAAACAAAATGAGATATTCCCCTGAAAATATT
>CAJUFL010000024.1 GCA_910585605.1 uncultured Lachnospiraceae bacterium
CATCCAGTGTATCACTGACCGTGTCCCCCCAGTCCGACAGAGTATCAGTTACGGTATCCAGTGACGGAAACATTCCGTTACGGTCCACAAGCAGAATGGGATTATTATAACAGTAGGTATAGCGGTTCATTGTAAACGGCATATCCTTAAAGCCCGGTATGATATCCTGTGCCGTAAACCGCCCTGTCTTTGGCTGGTATTCCCGCATCTGGGCAAAATATGTGGCTGCCGTCCGGTCGTACTGATAGCCGGTAAACCCGAAAGGCTGGACAAATTCCGTTTTCCCCTATGTAATGCCACTCCAGTCCAATCTCATCATTAGCATAACTTTCACAGATTTCTCCGTTTTGGTACACCAGATGAATGGAGTTACTTAACTCATTCTTTAATATATACTCCAGCACCGCTGTTTGGATATTGCCACTGATAATACCCTTCTTCAGAATTTATTGCCGATTGATATGTCTCTTCAGTTACAAACTCTAACACACTTAATCCCTCTTTATCTGGATTTTCTTTATCAATTAATCTATATTCGTAGGCTATTCTATAAGTTTTTTCATTAGTAACTAAAGCATAATCTCCGGAAAATGATTTTTCTATATCCTCACCATATTTTGTATGTGTGCTGGAACTTGCGTCACCTTCAAAACTTTGTTTTTTCCCCTGATAAAATTGTAAAAGGTCAGATATTTGCCGATCTATATCCGTGGCTTCTTCTAGTGCAGATGCGGAAAATAACTCCTTCAATGCATCTCCATCTCCATTATCCAAAGCCACTGCTATATCCTCCATCATCTGATCTGCTATCTGCTGTTCTGAACCTAGTTCTTTTGTTAATCGTTCTCCTCTACCCATTGGTTTAATACATCCTCCTAAATTCATACATAAAATAACGCAACATAAGACTAATTTTATTTTTTTCATTATAAGTCTCCTCACCAATTATAATACACTGTTTGATTTTCTTCATCAAAACAAAATTCTTTAGCTCTCCCTTTATATCTTATTTTGAATGCTTCCCACAACTCTGGATAAGAACTCATATCAATGCTTCCAATCACTGTTAAATTGTCCGGATCAATATCCTGTGTCATTGAATCAAAGCCTGTAATCCACCACTGCGGGTCATCCGGCATATAACACATAATGGTATTTCCATCCTTATCATACGTTGTCAGTGTCATCGGCATCGCATCATCCACTGCCACATCCCAGAACGGCTCTCCGCCCTTATAGATTCCTGTTTCCGCACCTGCACCCAGATTCAGGTAGTCTCCTTTCCACATCCAGATGCAGTATTGTTCACCATCCACCGTTACCGGATATTTATTTTTCTTCATATCCGTTGCTACATCAAATACCCAGTCATACAAATCACAGTATCCCATATGCTGCTGCCAGCAGTCCGGGGAGGTATGGAAAACCCCTGCCTTATCCCGGTGGAAATCCACCGATTCTAAAAATCCATCTGCATAACCCTGCTGTGTTGCATAAGTAAATCCGGTACCCTTTGATATTTCTTTACAGATTATATGCACAGGATCTTTCAATTTTTCTTTTATCTGTTCTGTAACATCCGAATACTGGTTTCCGATGTCTGTAATCCATCCTGTTACATTTGCTACAACATCGGATGATGCTTCTGCTATACTGTCCACGCCGTCTGCAAAGGCATCTCCCCATTTATCCAGTGTATTGCTGACACTGTCTCCCCAGTCCGACAGGGTATCGGTTACCGTTTCTAATCACGGGAACATTCCGTTACGGTTCACAAGCAGGATGGGATTATTATAACCGTAGGTATAACGGTTATAGCACTTCATTCATTGTAAACGGCATATCCTTAAAATCCGGAATCATATCCTGTGCCGCAAACCGCCCTGTCTCCGGCTGGTATTCCCTCATCTGGGCAAAATATGTGTCTGCTTCCCAGTCATAAACTATTCACACTTATTAAAAATAACCTTAACTTATACCAATTTATTCCTGAATATACACTCCCGGTCCTTCATATCCTTCACTCCCAGACAAATAATTAAAATCATCCCTCTGATAAATTCCATCCGTAAGAAACTCTAATTGACTCAGTCCTTCTGCATCGGAATTGTCCTTATCAACAACAGTATAGTCATACATAACCCGATAAGTTTCTTTATCTGTAGTTAATTGATAGTGACCAATAAGCTGTTTTTCTATATCTTCACCATATTTTGTATGTGTACTGGAACTTGCAAAACCTTCAAAACTTTGTTTTTTCCCCTGATAAAATTGTAAAAGGTTAGATATTTGCTGGTCTATATCCGTGGCTTCTTCTAGTGCAGATGCGGAAAATAACTCCTTCAATGCATCTGCATCCCCAGCATCCAAAGCTGCTGCTATATCCTCCATCATCCGGTCAGATATTTGTTGATCTGAACCTAATTCCTTTGTTAATCGTTCTCCTCTACTCATTGGTTTAATACATCCTCCTAGATTCATACATAAAATAACGCAACATAAGACTACTTTTATTTTTTTCAAATCAATCCACCTCACCAATTATAATATACTGTCTGATTTTCTTCATCAAAACAAAAGATATCCTTATACTTATCTGTACTATAGATTTTCTTAAAAGCTTTCCACAACTCTGGATAGGAACTCATATCTATGCTTCCAATCACTGTTAAATTGTCCGGATCAATATCCTGTGTCATTGAATCGAAGCCTGTAATCCACCACTGCGGGTCATCCGGCATGTAACACATTATGGTATTTCCATCCTTATCATACGTTGTCAGTGTCATCGGCATCGCATCATCCACTGCCACATCCCAGAACGGCTCTCCGCCCTTATAGATTCCTGTTTCCGCACCTGCACCCAGATTCAGGTAGTCTCCTTTCCACATCCAGATGCAGTATTGTTCACCATCCACCGTTACCGGATATTTATTTTTCTTCATATCCGTTGCTACATCAAATACCCAGTCATACAAATCACAGTATCCCATATGCTGCTGCCAGCAGTCCGGGGAGGTATGGAAAACCCCTGCCTTATCCCGGTGGAAATCCACCGATTCTAAAAATCCATCTGCATAACCCTGCTGTGTTGCATAAGTAAATCCGGTACCCTTTGATATTTCTTTACAGATTATATGCACAGGATCTTTCAATTTTTCTTTTATCTGTTCTGTAACATCCGAATACTGGTTTCCGATGTCTGTAATCCATCCTGTTACATTTGCTACAACATCGGATGATGCTTCCGCTATACTGTCCACTCCATCTGCAAAGGCGTCTCCCCAGTCATCCAGTGTATTGCTGACACTGTCTCCCCAGTCTGACAGGGTGTCGGTAATCGTATCCATAGATGGGAACATTCCGTTCCGGTCCACAAGAAGAATTGGGTTATTATAACAGTACGTATAGCGGTTCATCGTAAACGGTATATTCCGAAATCCCGGAATGATATCCTGTGCCGCAAACCGCCCTGTCTCCGGCTGGTATTCCCTCATCTGGGCAAAATATGTGGTTGCCGTCCGGTCGTACTGGTAGCCGGTAAACCCGAAAGGCTGGACAGGCTCTGTGCTTCTCTGCTTGGAGTGCATCTCCCTTCCAAACTCATCATAAGCGTAGCTTTCATGCACTTCCCCATCCGGATACAGCAGGCGGAGGGGACTTCCCAGTTCATCCTTCAGATAATACTGTGGTTCCTGTGAGCCTTCTTCCAACAGTGCCGCCACGCCGCCGTCCCACAGGTAGGTCTGCTTTGTTCCCTCCTCTGTCTTTTGCAGCAGGTTATGATATTGTCTTGTCGGGTCCGGAAGGTATACGGTCTCCTTTCCCTCTTTTGTAGTCTTTCCGGTACGCTGTCCAAACCCGTTATACTGATACCGTGCCCTTCCCCGGTCCTGTCCCTCCGCTTCTGCCAGACGGTTTGTCACATCATACACATAACGGCTGATGATGGAGCCGTTTACTGACACCTGTTCCAGATTCCCCCGCCGATCATACGCATACGCGGTCTCCAGTGCATTTTCTGTCTTTAATACTAACTGGTTTCCTTCATTGTAGGCATACTGCGTCCTGGCACCATTCTCTGTCATGCTGCTGCGGTTTCCAAAGGGATCATATGTATAGGAACGCTGCTGCATTCCATCCTTCATCACTTCCGTCAGTCTTCCCAGCAAGTCATACCGGTATTCATAGCTGCCGCTTTCTTCTTCCATTCCCCTGCGCATCCTTGTCACACGGCTCCGGTTTCCCGCCAGGTCGTAGGCATACCGGCAGCTGTCCAGCTCTCCCATGCTGTCCCGGTGGATTAGTTCCAGAAGCCTTCCCCTTTCATCATAGGAATATTCCGTCTCTGTTCCGTTTGGAAAGACCTTCCCTGACAGAAATCCGGCGTCATCATACCCATAGGAAATAACCTGTTCTCCCTGTATCAGCTTCTCCAGTCTTGTGAATTCATTGTATTCATACTGTACCTGCTTCCCGTCCGGATAGGTGATCCCGGTACGCTCGCCCCTTGGCCCGTAGGTATAGGAAACCTCCTTCCCATCCGGGAACGACACATTTGTCACATGCCCCATGGCGTCACTGGCAACTGCGGTGGTTCCCAGCCAGTCTTCCATCTGTATCAGCTGCCGGATCGCATTATAGCTGAGCTTTACTTCCCTTCCATCCGCATACTGGATCTGTGAAAGGTTACCGGACGGGGTATATCCGTATTTTGTCAGATAGCCCTCCTTGTCCACCTTTGCAGCCAGACGCCCCACCTTATCATATTCATAAGTCTCTGCTTGTCCCAGCCCATCTGTCACCTTTGTTATATTCCCCATCCGGTCATGCTCATAACGGGTAACACGGTAGTTTTGGTTCATTTCCTGTACTTTTCCAAGCTCCGGATCCATTCCTTTTCCGTACTGGCATACAGTAACCAGTCTGTCCCGGTCATCATACTCATACACTGTCTCATTCCCCAACGGATCTGTCACTTTCAGTAGTTTTCCGGTTAAGGAATACGCATACTGTGTCACGGCTCCGCTGCTGTCCGTCATGGACACAACGCGGTCCATACAGTCATAGGTATACTGTTTCATCTCCCCGCTGCTGTTTTCAATCCTTATCACACGGTCAAGAGCATCATAGGTATACGTCAGCTGATATCCTTTTGGATTCGTATAGGTCTTTACATTTCCATTGCCGTCATAGGTATAATCTGCACTTTTTCCCTCTGGATAGATTACACGAAGCAGATGTCCGCATTTTCCATATTCATATACAGTAGTCTGTCCGGTTTCGTTAGTAACCGAGGAGAGATGCCCCATGCAGTCATAGGTATATGTTCTGCTCTCTCCTAATGGGTTTGTCTCCTGGGTCAGCTTTCCATTTTTATCATATTCCAGATGCACTTCATTGCCAAGAGCATCCCGTATCCATAATACATTCCCTTCCGCATCATATCCATACTCGGTACAGCCGCCCTCTGGTGCCTGCACCTTGACCAGACGACCTGCAGCATCATAGAAAAATCTTGCCGTGTTTCCCAGTTCATCCGTCTTACTGGTACGGTGTCCCACAGCATCATAGGTATAATACACCATGTCCCCGCTGGCATTGCATATGCGGGTCAGGTTATTATGTTCATCATAAAGAAAAGCAGTCTTTGCCCCATCCGGCTGTGTAACCTCCGCTACATTCCACATGGAGTCATAGGCAAGGAGTGTCGTGCGCCCCATTTTGTCTGTCACTTTACAGGGAAGGTTCAGAGCATTATACTCCCGGGTGATGGTACTTCCATCAAAGTCCACGATTTTTGTCACCTTGTTATTTTTATTATAGGTATAAGTTCTTGTATTCCCGTCCGGGTTTGTGACACGGATAATATTTCCGCTGTTATCATATTCGTAGGAAGTACTGTTTCCGTTTCCGTCTACAGTCTCTACCACCTGATTCAGCTCATCATAAACAAACAGATGGCGGAAGCCCTCCGGATCTGTCAGACAGGTAATATTGCCTCCTGCATCCCGCTCCAATGTGACCACACCTCCGTCCGGCTGCAGGATCTGGTCCGCTCCTCCCTGTTCCTGATAATGAAATCGGAACACATTTCCCTCAGCATCCTCAGACTCGGTAAGATTTCCTTTTTCATCAAATTGATTCTGCACTTTCCTTACTCCGTCAACCTCCACGCTGGCCACCTGATTAAACAGTCCGTACTGAAGTACCATCTCATTCCCCACTGGATTTATAATCCGGGTACGGTTTCCCCGTTCATCATAGTCATACCGCGTCTGGTTACCCAGCTTGTCTACAAACAGTGTCCTCTGTCCGCGTTTGTTGTATTCAAAACGCTCTTCTCCGTCACTGTATATGTGTTTAACATCCCGGAACTGGTCATCATGAACATATACAATCTGGCTTCCGTTGCGTTCGGTCAACCGGGTTTCCTGTTTTTCATCATCATACTCATAGGTCATCTTGCTGCCATCAGGAAAACGCTGTTTTATGGTACGCATCCTTTCATCAAAGGTGTTTTTCACTGTTACCGTCCCTTCGGGATTCTTTGTATATTTCAGTTTACCCGACGAGGTATACCCATAACAGTAACAGTCCCCGTTGGGAGTACCGGCTGCAAGAAGAAACCCTTCCCGTATCTCATAGGAGATTTTCCTTCCTGTATGGTCTGTAAGGGTTTGAAGAAACCCCTCCTCGTCATAAGAAAGTTCAAAATACTGCCCCGCTGTGCTTTCTATCCTGCTCAGCCTTTTTTTATCTCCTTCCTGTTCATAAATGTACTTAAGACAGCCTCCCTTTAAACCCATCTGGCTGATACAATACCCTTCCGCATCAAAACAATACGTTCTCTGTTCCCTTGTCGTATATTCATATCCTTTTTCTGTCTGTGCCAATGTGCCGGTTCCCTGATAGACAGACAGATACCCGCCACCAGAAACAGACAAAAAACGTTCCTCTTTTCCGTCCTCCAGATTAAGAATGACCTCACTGCCGTTCTTTTCCAAAAAAATCTCATTATTATGGTTCCAGTCCCTTCCCAATATTCCCTTTCGTTGATTCAGCGAATTATAAAATCTGCGGAATATCAAAGGGGTTTCTCCCTTGACTGCCAAATCTGTATGGGCATAGATAAAATTCCCTGTGCTTAAGTTTACCGGATCCTTGGAAAACCATACACTCTTTACTTCTTCCCCCTTAATATTCATCAGCAGTTTATTAATGGCCTTTGAAGTGTCTTCTACTAATTCCTTATATCGAAACTTCATCAATTCAAAATTTACAGCAAAATTCACGGGACTACTAGTGAGCGGTACATCCTTCAGAAATCTATGTATCTGTCGTACTGCCTTTTCCAGCCTCTCTATATCACCTCTTAACGCATCTGTCTGTTTTGCATACTGACTGTCCGCCGGCAGAATCTTTGCATCTATATTATTTTTGCACTTCTCCAGCTTGGAAATGACGGAGTCCAAATCCATCCCGTTAATATGTGCCTGCAACTGCCTGGCAACCTGCTCTGCCCTGTTTTCCCGCACTTCTGCCGGAAGCTTTGAGAGTGCCCGTTCTGCCCTGCCGGCTATAGACAGCATATTCTCCATAGAATCCTGTGACTTTTTCAATACCTCTTTGATTTCCCTGCATATCAGTTCAATCTCGCTTTTTTTAAATATCCGGTCCATCGTATCCCTGCCGCCTTTCTATTCCTTTGTTATTTTTATCCCCTTTGCATATGCTGTATCAATTTTCTCCAACTCATTCGCCGCAGTATGTATATTTTTACCCAAACAGGACAGTGTTTCTTTCATTGCCTTCATCAGCCTGTTTTCAGCTTTCGAAAGTTTCTGAAGTGCATCTGCCTCCTTTCCCACAGACTCAGACAGAGTATGAGAAATTTTATTATATATAGAATTTATATCCCCTATATTCTGGTTTAATGTTTTGTTGAGTTCTGAAATTATTTTATCTATCTTGTTATAATCAATATTAATATCTGCCATATTCTCTCCTATCGGTATACATCATAATTCGCAATTGTGTTCTGAAAACTATCTATTATCTGTTCGTGTACAGAAAAAGCATCCTCCAATATCTGCGTCATACTCCTGATCTCCTGAAGAATTTCGGATATCCTCGGTGTAATCTCTTTTGTATAGAAACCACCGTCAACACAATTCAATGCCTCTATTTTGATAAGTGCTTGATTCACTGCTGTCAGACTGGATTTATGTACCTTTTTTACCTGCTGTGCCAGTTCCAGATACTCCTTTTCCTTCAAACCCACTTTTTTAGCCATACCATACATCCCTCCTTAAACCGAGCTCTGTTCCAACCTTTGTTTTTCTGCTTTCAAATCCTGTATTTTCCCTTCCAATTTCTTAATTTGTATCCCCAGTACACTTTCTAATGTTTCTGCTCCTGCTACCCCCTTTTTAATCTGCGAAATGGCATCGCCAACCTCTCTATGCAGTATATCCGCCATATTCCCCTCAAAAACATTCTTTCTTTTTACTTCTGATAATTCTCTGCTATTTGCCAATCGGTTAAAATCAGTCTTCCAGTTTTCGTGTTCTTTTGCACAATCACGCTTTATGCTCTCTATTTCACTTTTTGCTGAACTATATTGGATGATTTTGATACTAATATCCCGAAGCCGAGCCTGTTTCACAATATCATTCATAATCGTACCTCCCTATTCGTCTGCATTCTTATACTTCATAGTTACTGATATGCCTTTCTGATGCATAGTCTTATACCTCCATCTTACAGAGTATTAATCCCCACTTCTATATCTCTCTGGATGTCTGCCAAAGTCTCATCACCTCTAGGCATTCTCACTATGACGACTTTCTTCATTTTTTCTTTTCAGTGAGACAAGCATATACCCTGCTTCACTATTTAAGTAGTATTCTGCTTGAAAAAAATACAATGTTTTATATCCTATGGTATCCGGAACAAAATCTCCACGTTTCACATCATATTCATCTATAAAATTTTTCGGATATAGATATCGATGATCATACTCATCTATATAAACTCTTTTAATTGGATAAATGATAATCACATAACTTATTCAAATATTTTATTATTCAATTCGATACTCCATTGCATTGTTTTCAATATCGTTAAATGTCTTATTATAAGTATATCCATTCACTTCAGCTGAAATATCGGCATTCCAAATTGTACCGTCTTTATATACATTAACATCTAAATTAACATTCTGTATTTTCCACCAATTTGTTTTGAACACAAAAACCTTCGGTCTTATATTGATTTCTTCGTTATTAACATCAAAAGAATATTCATACATGCCATAAGCCGATCCGCTATTTTTAAAACATAACCTGGAAGATTTATTTTTATATATTATTTTCTCTTCCGTTCCCTTATCTACATATTGACACTCCAAAGAATGCGGCAAATACTCTTTTCCATTTACTGTTACGGAAAGTTTTCCTCTCATTCTGTTAATATTATCAAAAATGACTACAAAAATAACCACTATTAATATAAATATGTATGCTATCCTAAATAGTATTATGGTTACCTTTTTCATATCCAGCCCTCCTGCCGTTTATGGAATTTAAATATTAATCTGTTCCATCCTTTCATAGGGAGCAAAACTACATTTTTTTAAAACTCTTTTCCTTTTACCTAATCGAGCGAAATTTCTATATAACTTTTTAATGTAATCATTTAATTTCTCCTTCTCGCAATAGAATATCATCTCCCGATCCTGATTATATCCAATAAATACAATTTTATATTCCCGATATCCCATTTTTAAAAAATTTTGTGCTAAATATCCTTCTCCGTTCTTAGCCCTAAATTTCAAAATATAAAAAATTTTATTTTCTTTTTCTTCTATTTGAAATCCATATTCTAGTATAATCCCTAAACTCTCCTTATCTGAAAAAAAACTTTTTAAACAGTTGGTAAAATTCGAATAATTCTTTTCTACTTTATCCTCCAATTCTTTTAGAGAACATTTAGCGACTACTCCCTTTTTTATATACACAAAATACTGAAGTTCCTCCAGATTTTCCATATTTTCTTCAAGTTTACAAATTCTCATCTGTTTATTATCATATAAAATTACATTATTGCTATCACCTTTTATTTTTTTTATATCATCAAATCTAAATTCTTTCTTTTGACCAAACATATTAACATATATACATTTTTCATTGTTTACGATTATTTTCCGTAAATAATAATTGGACCACATTATATATATCCCAATAAATAATATTGGTAAAAATATATTCAGAATTGGAATATCTTTTATATATGGAACCTGCAACCCTATTAAAACTAAAAAAACAATAGACAAACTCCCTGAAACAGCAAAAGCTAAAAAGAATGCCCCTCTTAAATTATGTTTTACCTCAAAATTTTTCTGCATATCATAACATTCCCTTCAAAATTATTATTAGTTTTCTTAGACAGTCGTCATCCTGACCAAATTTCCTTTCTATAAAGTAAAGTCTATAAGTCTTTTTTCTCATTTTAGTCCCTTTTACTTGGCTTGGATTTAACCATTTTTCAGCAAAGCAGTTTTAAGTCCTGATATCTTTATACCACCGCTCTAGATGTTTTTACTTGTGCAATACGTACTTCATTTCTTATTTTTAAAACCTTCTGATCTTAGCCCGTATATCTCTGCGCTGCGTAACATAATTTATCTCAATATAACGGTGCAAATTTTCACCAGTTCACAAAAATCTTAACCTAAGGTCTTGTTTCTTCTAAAGATGCAAATCTCTGTAACTGAAAATCATATACATATTTTAACACCTTAAGCAAAATCTCTACGTATGAATTATCATTACTTACTCTGCTTTTTGATGGCATAATCCCTGAAGTATACCGTTTTTCGCTGGCAACTCCTTTCATCAGACTTCCTTTATCTGAATGTAACACTAATAGTATTATTGCTCTACCAAAATCTTTTCTGACAAGCTCTTTTTCTAATTTTTCCTTCGCTCCTTTTTCTTCCATCTTACAGAGTATTAATCTCTACTTCTGTATCTCTCTGGATGTTTGTCAAAGTCTCATCACCTTCAAGCATTCTTACTATGATGACTTCCTTCATTTCCGTTAGATATTTAGCATATCTCATACCAATTACCTATCCTACTGATAACTATCATATCAGCCTGAATGATGGGTGACAACTACCCTACGCTAGAGGGCACAGCAGCTCCTCCCACTGTTCCTATTCCTGGCAATGGAATTGTACCCATTGCTGCAAAAGCAGTGGTTGTCAGGCTTACAATAAGACCTCCCAAACTTAACAGTCCTAAACTAACCAACATATCCACACCTAAATCAATCAATATCTTAGGCCAGCTGGTTCCTGCTTTTATATTGTTATATACGCTTTTAACACCATCGAGCACTACCCCGATTTCTCCTGCCTTATCTAATACCTTTCCTAGCCCTTTATGAAATTTAGATTGTTCGGCTATCTCTTTTGCTATTTTTTTATCCCATGCACCTTTTCCGATATTTTGGGGTCTGGTCTTTGACTTAATGGCAGCCGGTTCTACTAAATCTGTTGTTTTATTCAGTACATCCATTCCACCCACGGTGATATCATATGAGCCCTCTATCAGATCAACATTATTAATTCCCAACAATCTTGATTTAAAAAACGAATCATAATTTTTCTGTTTTAACATTACATTGTGAATTATCAAGGTATACTTTTCTTCCCTGAAACAAAAACCAAGCCAGAGCCAGCCATGCAAGGCTAAAAATTAAGCTCATCAGAATTCCAAACCAATTTGACACTTCACTATTGGATTTACCTATCCTTGATATTCCCATACCAAAAAGTGCTGCTATACTTATCACACCCACTTTGAATTTTGTATTTTTCTCCTTTTCTATTTCTTGCTTTACAAACATTCTCTTATAAAAATCTTTAATTACTATAAACAATACTATCGCAAACACAACATATATGCCTATAATTCCCATACTCCATTTACCATATTGATTATAATGAAATTTCAGTATAAAATATAATTGATTTAATGAAAAAACTATACTTTCACCCATCATAAAATTAGAAAGTCCCCTTTTATCACGGCAGCTTTTTATAAGCGATAACATTATTACTAAAAGAAATCCAACAACCGTAATAACAATATCGTTAATAACCCCTGTTTTCCAATCAGATATTGCAAATTCAAACAAGAGAAAAAAAATAAAAAATTCAGTAATATAATAAAGAAAAAACATCCCTATCTGCATTTTTAATTTATCTTTAAATTCTACCTGATCCATCATTATTCAGCCCTCCTAATATGATAATTATTCTAGCAAAGAACAATAACTATTTTCATCGCCTAATCTATACATTCACACATATCCTCTACAAAATTATCTATTCTGTTAATTGCCTCCCAAGTGGTATCTTTCAAATTTTCCTTAAATGTTTTCCCATTATCCATTTTGCAATCATTAAGTAATTTATCTAAAAAATATGCATATACAATTGTAAAAATTACCATTGCCAATGTGGAACCTATTATAGCTCCAGCAGCCGAACCGACAACTGAACCAAAAAGAAATCCTATCACTGCCCCTATCACTCCCCCTATTACTCCTGCAGTTATCTCTGCCAAAAATGGTGCAACAGCAAAAATAAACAAACTAATCGTCAAATCAACAACCGCATCAGATAGGGTTCGTTGCCAACTGGTTCCTGCTTCTATATTTTTATATATTCCTATAAAAACATCAACACCAATCCCAATATACCCTAGTTTTTCCAGCACCTTACTTGCTTTTGAATAAAATTTAGACTGCTCTGCCAGTTCTCTTGTTATCCCTTTATTCCAAATCCCTTTTCCTATATTTTTTGGTCTTGGTTGATTTTGTATGTATTTAGGTATAATATAATTACCTGTTTCATTCATTACACCTAAACCATCTGTCATCGTATCATATGTACTATCCAGTAAATCTACATCACCTGCTTCTATAGATTGATTTATTGAAGGTAGAATAGGCATCCCATTCTCATCATAATCATCAGCCGGTACAAAATACTGTTCCTTTTTCTTTATGACCGGTACTCCATTTTCATCTGTTCCTATTGTTTCATAATCATCTCCTGGCAAAAACTTAGGTTCCCTTCCATCCCTGTCCACAAAAACCAAGGGATTCCCCCAGCAGTACCCATACGCATTCAGTGTCTCCGGATAAACAGCATTTCCCTTCACCACATCCTCACTGGTAAACCGCCCGCTTCCTGCATCATATTCTCTCGCCTGGGCATAGTAAGTCCCTGCCACCGCATCCCTCTGGTATCCTGTATAGCCAAAAGGCTGGAACTGTCCCTGGTTCCCTGAAAGGTCCTTTCCAAACTCATCATACCGGTAAGATGCCGCACTGTCCCTTCCATTGCCGGACAGCCGCATCACGCTTCCTGACAGGTCATTCAGGTAACTGTAACTTTCCCCTTCTTCCTCCATAAACAGGGCTTACCGTCCTAAACATTTAGCCTAATTATTCTGATTTATTTTATTAAAATCATATCTACATCTTATAAAAAAGAGAAGACTTGAAAATGCAAATAGCCAAATTAAAAGTAACAATCCTATCCATTCAGCTATTACCATGGCATCATCTGATGCTATACGTCCAAAAAATATTGCAGATAACAATCCGGTTGTATAAATTATTTTTCTACCATTTCCTACACTTTTTTCCGATTCCTCATCTACTACTTCACCCTTTTTCCACATCCAATAAAATAGTGTAAGCGTTCCTATATAAACTATAAGAAATATTATCCATCCTATACCTCCATTTTCTGCTTTTATAAAAAATGTTGCAAATATAGCACCTGATAATGACGATAATGCTAAACTTACCCCTCCATTCATTCTTAATATAGTATCTTTTTCCCACTTTTTAATCGTCATAATAATATTAAAAATTATATAAAAAATAAAATAAAAAACACACTTAATTAATTCAAACTGCAAAATACTATAACCACGTCCCCCAGAAATACTACAAATTAAAACTTCTATTACACCACAAAAAATCAACCATATTTGAATTGTCCTTATTTTCATTAAAAATCCCCTTTCTACTACAATATATTTATGGTTAATATCCCTTACAGCCAGTAAGGAATTACCCATCTTGTTGCTTAAGCTGTATAATGATGGAGCAATCGGTATGTCGGTTCCTTTCCTGGACTTAGCGTCCGTAAAACAGACTGATAACCAGCTCCTCATTCGCAGCGTTCGTTTTATGCAGGTTGAATCGCCATAGGTGCATTCGTGTCACACCACAGTAGATGGAATAGGCAATGAGTAAAACTGGTATTTATCCATTGCAATAATTCTTAAGGAGTGACAAATTTATGAATGCAGTAGGTATCGATGTTTCTAAGGGTAAAAGTATGGTTGCAATTATGCGTCCTTTCGGTGAAATTGTTTCCCCTCCCTTTGAAATCAAACACACAACCAGTGATATCAATTCACTTGTAGAACTCATCAACTCTGTTGAAGGCGAATCTCGAATTGTAATGGAACATACAGGACGTTATTACGAAGTCCTTGCCCGCCAACTTTCGCAAGCAAACCTTTTCGTCAGTGCCATTAACCCCAAGCTTATCAAGGATTTTGACAATGATTCCCTTCGTAAGGTCAAATCTGATAAAGCTGATGCCGTTAAAATTGCCCGATATGCACTTGACAAATGGCAAAATCTCAAACAGTATAGTGTTATGGATGAATTACGTAATCAGCTTAAAACCATGAACCGTCAGTTTGGCTTTTACATGAAACATAAGACGGCTATGAAGAATAACCTTATTGGCATCCTTGACCAAACCTATCCCGGTGTTAATGCTTACTTTGACAGCCCTGCCCGCAGTGACGGCAGCCAGAAATGGGTTGATTTTGCATCTACATACTGGCATGTGGACTGTGTCCGTAAAATGTCTCAAAATGCTTTTATAGAGCATTACCAAAACTGGTGCAAACGCAAGAAGTACAACTTCAGTCAGTCAAAGGCTGAAGAAATATATGGAAAAGCAAAGGAACTTGTTCCTGTACTTCCAAAGGATGACATTACAAAACTCATTATCAGGCAGGCTGTTGACCAGCTTAACAGTGCCTCTTCAACCGTTGAGTCACTACGCACTCTCATGAATGAAACTGCATCCAAACTTCCAGAATATCCTATTGTTCTGGCAATGAAAGGTGTTGGTCCTTCACTTGGGCCCCAGCTGATGGCTGAGATTGGGGATGTTTCCCGTTTCACTCACAAAGGTGCTATTACTGCCTTTGCCGGTGTAGACCCTGGTGTTAATGAATCCGGAACCTATGAACAAAAAAGTGTTCCAACTTCAAAACGGGGTTCTTCCAGCCTTAGAAAAACACTATTTCAGGTGATGGATGCTTTGATTAAAACCAAACCACAAGACGATGCTGTATATCAGTTTTTAGACAAGAAACGTGCCCAAGGCAAACCTTATTATGTCTATATGACTGCCGGTGCTAACAAGTTTCTACGCATCTACTATGGTCGAGTGAAAGAGTATCTTGCATCTCTTCCTGAATCTTAATAATTATCCCTATGGTTTTCAGACCGGCACAGATGTGGTGGTCTTATTTTGATACCCATTTTTCAACCTGTATAAAATTTTCAATGTTCATCAATTTAGCCTTGACTTTTTATTTGCAGGCTAAATTAACAACGATTATTCATTAGCAGGACAACTGCTCCCATTTGTCAATTCCCCATTTGCAAAATCCCATATAAAATCCTTTATCTGATCTACAATGGATTTACCATTGTCATCCTTTTTATATAACTCGTTTCCTATTTTTCCTATTAATAAAATGGAAACTATTGTTCCCACTACAGCTCCCACAGCACCTGCTCCCACCGTTCCAATTATCGGCAAGGTAAATGTACCTGCTAATGCAAAAAGAGCCGTTGTCAGACTTGTGATAATACTTCCCAAACTTAACAGTCCTAAACTAACCAACATATCCACACCTAAATCAATCAATATCTTAGGCCAGCTGGTTCCTGCTTTTATATTGTTATATACGCTTTTAACACCATCAAGCACTACCCCAATTTCTCCTGCCTTATCCAATACCTTTCCTAACCCTTTATGAAATTTAGATTGTTCGACTATCTCTTTTGCTATTTTTTTATCCCATGCACCTTTTCCGATATTTTTGGGTCTGGTCTTTGACTTAATGGCAGCCGGTTCTAACATATCCGTTGTTTTATTCAACACATCCATTCACGGTAATATCATAATAGCCCTGGTAAATAAATCAAACACACTATCTATTTACTAAAACTTCTTTTAAGTATCTTTCTAAAACTTCTTGCGGTTTTTTACAATAAATATATTTATACCCCAACATAACAACTATAGAAAGAATTTCTATAAATGAAATACAAATAATCCCAGGCATTGTTATATTATTTACATTTCCTTTAATTACAGAGACAAGAAATAATAGAAAGACAACAATAAATACCATATTTGCCAAAATAAAATATATGAGGGCAAATGTCAAAGAAATAAACTGATTGAGTGTTTTCCCTTTTTTTGCAATTACATTGTTATCTTTAATATCCAATCTCCACTTCGTGGAAGTCGGGTAACCAGTACTTACTCCTCTTTCAACAAATATAGTGTTTTGCCTTTCCCTATTTTGAAACTTAATAGTATAATAAGAATCCATTTTAACATTTCTGTTACTCTTTAAAATTTCTATAATTTCAAATTCCTTTTTGTTAGTCAATACATTCAGCTCCATTCACCCAACCTCCAATTTCCTCTTCTAAAAACTCTATTGTACTTTTTACACCCTCCTTATTCCAATCTTTTAGGCTTTTTTCTTTATATGTTATAACCTCTGTTGCACCAAAATACAACAGACCAACAACAAAACCTAAAATAGCTCCAACCAATGTTCCAGCTCCCGGTACAATACTTCCAATAGCGGCTCCCAAAACAACAAATTCCAAATCCACTACTATATCAGCAGTATATTCCTCCCAACCTGCATTTTTCTCCTTATTTTCTTTACAATCTGTATAAATCTCAAGTCCAGTTGTTGCAACTGTACACAATTTTCCCGCAGTTTTTAATCCCCCATCAATTTTTGATGTAGTTTTTGTTATGGAATCTATATCTTCCGTTACTATTTTATTCCATTGTCCTGCGCCTATATTATTAGGCCTTTTTGCTGTTTTACATCCATTTACAAGAAATTTTTCCATACCTGTATTCGCAATTTCTCCTCCTGATATAAGATATTCAGGTATTTTTGATTCATCTAAGTATTTGCTGTTGCTGATAGTATCCTTCCCAGTGTTTGGATTAGTATTATTCTTCTTTTTTATAATTGGAATACCATTTTCATCATATCCTACATGTGTATAATTATCCGCCGGTACAAAATACTGTTCTTTTTTCTTGACAACTGGCAGTCCGTCTTCTACATCACCTGTATAATAATCATCATCCCCGGATACAAACTGCGGTTCTCTTCCATCCCTGTCCACATACTTCACCGGATTCCCCCAGCAGTACCCATAAGCATTCAACGTTTCCGGATAAGCGGCACTCCCCTTCACCACATCCTCACTGGTAAACCGCCCGCTTCCTGCATCATATTCCCTCGCCTGGGCATAGTACGTCCCTGCGACCGCATCCCTCTGGTATCCTGTATAGCCAAAAGGCTGGAACCGTCCCTGGTTTCCTGAAAGGTCCGTTCCAAACTCATCATAGCGGTAAGATGCCACACTGTCCCTTCCATTGCCGGACAGCCGCATCACGCTTCCTGAAAGGTCATTTAAGTAACTGTAACTTTCCCCTTCTTCCTCCATAAACAAAGCGCCGCTGTCCCAGACATAGCTCTGGACATTTCCGTCCTCTTCTCTCTGTAACAGGTTGTGGTAGCCCTTCGTGAAATCCAGTATGTATTCTGTCTCCTTATTCCATGTTTCCGGTATGTCCGGCATAAGACCATCCGCTAAGAAATCCGGCATTCTCTCTGCCCCGGTATATCCCGGTTCGGTGCCCTAGACCATTATAAAGAGCGTGCGGATCAGGTTCCCACATTACACCTAATAATCATCGTCATCCAGTTCTATATACCTAGCATATCCTTTTCCATTGACCACACCCAGTTCTACCTTACAACCATAATCCCGATAATACCCAACATGATTAAAATCCGCAGGAATTGTTTTCTTTAACTTCTCCATAAACTCATTGATCATCTCTTTTGCTTTATCAGAATTCAAATATTCCTTATGCATACCAATTGCCAACCCTGTTGCACCATGATATATTGAAAAAATCAATGTTTCATTTTCATTATCAACAGCCTCTAAATAATACTCAAATACTTCTTCCATTTCTTCAGATACATATTTTGTCTGACCAAATAGTGCAATTAAGCTTCCCCAAATCTCAGCTATATTCTTCATGTTCATGTCAAAGCCAAACGCCTTGCTAGAGCCATTACATTTACTATCATCTTCTAATATTCTAAATATATATTTATTTCTCATTCAAATGCTACTCCTCTAAACATTTCTAAATTTATATGTCTTGTGTTATTACTGTGTACCTTCAAATGGAATCCTATATTTTCCAAAGATGTCAAAATAAAACGGTACATTACTTCCGGATCCGCATCAACATGCTCATCTGTCCATTTAGGTACACCTTTCATTACTGTCATTGTATAATTTCTTTCTAAATCACTCTGTTTCTTGCCTGTACCCCCTATGCTCACATAATAATATATACAATTAACAAAACCATTTATCACCACATCCATATTATTCTTTAATCCTCTCGTTTTTCGTTGATCAAGTGTATTCACTAATCCATAACTCTTATATTCCATACATAAACGGATCCATGCATCAATTACGCCACAAATAGAATACGGCAAATCTAGTGTATGACCCTCCACTACCTTTTCCAATGCTTTTTCCCATGATACTTCTCCTTCGGGTATCAAATCTGTAGTTATAATTGCTAGGAAATATTGATATAGTTCTGTACTTTCGTCAGCGATAAAACTATCCAATTTTTCACGCTCCTTTTGCGTTAATTCTCTCAAAACAAACTCTTCCATATATCTTTCTCCTTTAACTTGCGCATTCATCCTCTTTTTTAAACAATTTGTCAATTTTATCACTTATAATAGCTACCAATGCCATTAATGCTGAAGCTGCTATTGCATCATCCGCTACAACCCCAAAAGCATCATCAGCCACACAAAATACTAGGACAAATATTAACCCTACAATCGCTGCAATATCTTCATCTTGTTCTTCTGGCTTCCGTCCTCCTGATTCCTCATTTTTATTTTTTGAATTATCATTAAACTTCCTTCCCCAAACTTCTATCCTAGGTCTTTCCTGGTCTTTCTTGTTACGAATATTATACTGTATAATTCCTCCACGTAGATTGTAATCTGTTTTATACCAAATTTCTTTTTTTGGATTTCCTGGATAATCTAATATCAATCCATTTGGATTAAATATAGTTCCTTTTACACCTTGATAATGAGTAGTTTTATTAATACCTTGTATATACGCTTCCAATTGTTGTTTCCCTTGTTCTGTTCCTAAATACGGTTTTATTTCATATACCTCTGCTGTATTACCATCTATTAAGATAATATCAGCTCTTCCTTTCCCCGTAGTATTCTTATATAAAGTACCATCATATTGACATCCATCTATTGTATATTCTTTATATCCTTCCTGACCTGTCTGTGCACATTCTTTTAAGAAATATTCTTGTAATGCTTGATGTGCTGCCCTTCCATCTTTTGTATACTGCGATTCCCTTCCATCCCTGTCCACAAACATCACCGGATTCCCCCAGCAGTACCCATACGCATTCAACGTTTCCGGATAAGCGGCACTCCCCTTCACCACATCCTCACTGGTAAACCGCCCGCTTCCTGCATCATATTCCCTCGCCTGGGCATAGTAAGTTCCGGCGACTGCATCCCTCTGATAACCCGTATAGCCAAAGGGCTGGAACTTCCCCTGATTTCCCGAAAGGTCCGTTCCAAACTCATCATACTGGTAGGATATCATATCCTCCCCTCCATGGTTCAATAACCGCATGGTACTTCCCTGCATATCATTTAAGTAGCGGTAGCTCTCTCCGTTTTCTTCCATAAACAAAGCTCCGCTGTCCCAGACATAGCTCTGGACATTTCCATCCTCTTCTCTCTGTAACAGGTTGTGATAGCCCTTCGTGAAATCCAGTATGTATTCTGTCTCCTTATTCCATGTTTCCGGTATGTCCGGCAGAAGACCATCCACTCCGGAATCCTGCCCTCTTCCTGCATCCGGCCTGTCCGGCAGAAAACCATTTTCCTTAAAATCCGGTACTCCTCTTAATCCCGCCGGTTCTGCCTTTCCTTCCCGCATCCCGGTCCGGTGCCCCAGACCATTATAAAGATACTCTGCCACATTTCCCATGCTGTCCACAGCCCGGTTCATCCGGTTCATCGCCCCGAATGCATATGCATGTGCCAGGTTTCCGTTTTCCAGCGTGCGGATCAGGTTCCCCCGTCCGTCATATTCATAGTGGTGCTCTGCCGTGCCGTCCGTATCATAGACTAACTGGTTCAGGGCATTATACGTATAACGGGTATGTTTTTCCCCTTCCAGCCTGTCAGTCCGGTTGCCAAAACTGTCATACCGGCAGCTTCTTAACACCTCTCCGTCCTTTGCCGTCCGGATCAGGCGGTGCAGCCTGTCATATCCATAGGTATAGGTTCCCGTCTCCTCCTCCAGGTCTTTCCGGTAACGCTCCTCACGGATCCGGTTTCCTGCTGCATCATACCCGTACCGGTACGATTCCAGGATTCCGTCTGTACCGGTATGGACAAGGGATGCCGTAAGCCCTGCCGCATCATAGCCATAGATGACCTCCTTTCCATCCGGATAAATGGCGAAGTGCTAATCTTTTTTGATTGTAAACTCCAACTCATCATATTTTTTATCACTCTGTAAGTCGTTATAATACCAGAAATACCACGTTCTACCAAATGACTCATATTCTATAATCTCATCCGGTTTTTGCCCTTCTATCTTTAAATTTTCTATGCTTTCTCCTTCTTCAAAAAAGTCCTTGCATACTTCTCCAGAAATAAAACGTTCCTCCTCTGGATTTATACCAATACTCCCTATTATTTCTGAAGCAATTATATTGTTTTCAATTACTTCTCTTGCATTATCTAGATAAATAGAATTATACCGGGCAGTTTCACCTCTCATCTGTTCAAATTGATACATTTTTTTCCCATTTTCCATATCTACATTAAATCGAACGCAATTAAATGCCTCTTCCTTTTTATCTTTTATGGAACGGTAAAAAAGTAATGCATATTTGTCATTTTCAAATAATTTTATCTCTTCATCAATATTTCGCCGGTACTGCTCTTCTAGTTCTAAGGAAATTGTTGAATTCAGCAATGCCTCCTGCATACTGTCATAATAAATATTTTCTTTCCCGCTTTCCTTTGTTGAAAAGGGATTTCCGCTCACATTGACTGTCAGGTTTGTATTCTCTTCATTATCATCAGCCAAATCTGATGAAGCTTCTGTTGCGGTTATACCTAATTCTTCTACCATACTATCTGTTTTTGCCTTCCAAATCTGAAAAAAACATACCATCAATATCATCCAGATAAAAATCCCCAGGCATACTGCACCTATTACTTTTAATACTCGTTTCATAATCAGCTCCCTTTCAACATTTAAACTCTTTTCATATTATTAACCTATGTATAAGCGGTACCGTTTTCATCTGATAGTATTTCAAAACAGATGCTATTACTCTCGTGCACGCACAAAGCTATTGAAAACTTCGAAAGATACCTATCTGTTTTATATAATTCAACAAAATTGTAAAAATTTATTTTTCGAAAGTAACCTTTAGTTCACTAATAGACCTATCGCTTTGAAAATCATTGAAATACCAAAAATAACTTTTATCCCCCAATGATTCAAACTCTATAATCTCATCTGGCTTCTGTCCTTCAATTTCCATGTTAAATACATTTTCTCCTTTTTCCAGAAAATTTTTATTTATCGTTCCACAAATAAATCCTTTTTCGTCCATTATAGAATTTATCATCCGAAACTTTGAACCCATTATTGCGTTTTGGATCAATTCTTCTAACTCATTTTTTCGTTTTTTATTATGTTTTCTCTCTTGTATCTCACTACAAACATAGGCATATTTTTTTTCTGCCCCTTCTTCTTTAATTTTAAAATATGACATTATAAAAGCCTCTTCTCTAGAACTTTTTATTGCATTATAACATACAATTATATAATTATCGATTTCAAATTCCTTGATAACATTATCGAGATTACGTTGATATAAATATTCTTTATCAGAGTTAAGATAATTAGCGTTTACTGCCTCTTGCATACTATCAAAATAAATCTCCTCTTGACCTTTCAGCGGAAAGGAATTTCCAGTCACATTGACTGTCAGGTTTGTATTCTCTTCATCATCATCTTTCACTTTATTATCAGCCAAATCTGATGAAGCTTCTGTTGCGGTTATACCTAATTCTTCTACCATACTATCTGTTTTTGCCTTCCAAATCTGAAAAAAACATACCATCAATATCATCCAGATAAAAATCCCCAGGCATACTGCACCTATTACTTTTAATACTCGTTTCATAATCAGCTCCCTTTCAACATTTAAACTCTTTTCATATTAATTATCTGACTGCATCTTTTTATACCAATAATCCACGTATAAATAGTACCGTTTTTATCTGCTGGTGTTCTAAAACAGATACCCTATTCCAGTCCACATGTAAGACCGTTTGCAAACTGCGGTAAATACTGACCAAACTTTGCAAATAATTCTGCCAGAGCTGCAATCACTCCCGGAATTGCTGCATCATCCAACACTCCCACACCACTGGCATCATTTGAGACCAGCCATATAAGCAATGCCATTGCACCGGCTATCGAAACAGCCGTTGCGGCCGCTCCCAGCATGTCATTCCAGTTTACGTTCTCTTTGTTATAAGAAAGAGACCAGTTTAAACTGCCGTAATCATCTATCTGTGTACCATCTGGTAATGGTAATGGCATATTTCCACTTGTTCCACCCATTGATACACTGTACCCGGTTCCCTTGGCATCCGTATATCTTCCAACACCATATGAGATCCCGGTTTCCTTATCCGAACGCTTAACACTCTCTGTATACTTCCATGTTTTCGGGTTAAGCCCCTTTCCGGAAAGCTTTGCACTTGCACTGACCCCGGTATCCCCAAATTTCACTTTGGCATTTACTGACCAGCCTTTAAAATTACCAGCTTCATCTCTTTTAATTACTACTATATTTCCACCTTTATGTGTAGACACTTCATATGTTACATCGTTTCCAACTTTAGTCTCATAATGAATTGTATCTTCACCCACAATCTCCTGTTCCCAAATCTTATGAGACCATTCAATTGCTTCACTTACCGCCTCATCCACCTTATCCACGAAATCTTCCGCTTTCTTTTTTACATCTGAAAAAGTCGGAAACGCTCCATCCCTGTCCACATACTTCACCGGATTCCCCCAGCAGTACCCATACGCATTCAACGTCTCCGGATCAGCGGCACTTCCTTTCACCACATCCTCACTGGTAAACCGCCCGCTTCCTGCATCATACTCCCTTGCCTGGGCATAGTAAGTTCCGGCGACTGCATCCCTCTGATAACCCGTATAGCCAAAGGGCTGGAACTTCCCCTGATTTCCCGAAAGGTCCGTTCCAAACTCATCATACTGGTAGGATATCATATCCTCCCCTCCATGGTTCAATAACCGCATGGTACTTCCCTGCATATCATTTAAGTAGCGGTAGCTCTCTCCGTTTTCTTCCATAAACAAAGCTCCGCTGTCCCAGACATAGCTCTGGACATTTCCATCCTCTTCTCTCTGTAACAGGTTGTGATAGCCCTTCGTGAAATCCAGTATGTATTCTGTCTCCTTATTCCATGTTTCCGGTATGTCCGGCAGAAGACCATCCACTCCGGAATCCTGCCCTCTTCCTGCATCCGGCCTGTCCGGCAGAAAACCATTTTCCTTAAAATCCGGTACTCCTCTTAATCCCGCCGGTTCTGCCTTTCCTTCCCGCATCCCGGTCCGGTGCCCCAGACCATTATAAAGATACTCTGCCACATTTCCCATGCTGTCCACAGCCCGGTTCATCCGGTTCATCGCCCCGAATGCATATGCATGTGCCAGGTTTCCGTTTTCCAGCGTGCGGATCAGGTTCCCCCGTCCGTCATATTCATAGTGGTGCTCTGCCGTGCCGTCCGTATCATAGACTAACTGGTTCAGGGCATTATACGTATAACGGGTATGTTTTTCCCCTTCCAGCCTGTCAGTCCGGTTGCCAAAACTGTCATACCGGCAGCTTCTTAACACCTCTCCGTCCTTTGCCGTCCGGATCAGGCGGTGCAGCCTGTCATATCCATAGGTATAGGTTCCCGTCTCCTCCTCCAGGTCTTTCCGGTAACGCTCCTCACGGATCCGGTTTCCTGCTGCATCATACCCGTACCGGTACGATTCCAGGATGCCGTCTGCACCGGTATGGACAAGGGATGCCGTAAGGCCTGCGGCATCATAGCCATATTCGGTCAGAATCCCGTCACTGGTTCTCCTTGACGAAAGCCGCCCATAGGCGTCATAGGCATACTCTGCCCTCTGGCTGCCGCTCTCCACACTGGCAAGGCGCAGCAGCCCATCATAACCATAGATGACCTCCTTTCCATCCGGATAAATGACAGCCTCCCGTTCCCCGGATTCTCCATAACGGTACTGCACTTCCTTTCCCCGATAGTCCGTGGCACGGATAATCCTGCCTTCTCCATCATAAGCAAAAGACATGGTTCCCAGCCAGTCCTTTACCTCCGAAAGTCTCCTTAAGTCATTATACACAAACTCTGCCTGCTTCCCGTCCCCATAGGTGATCCGTGCTGTCTGCCCGGATACCGTGTAGGCATAGGACGTGGTGAAACCGTCCCGGTCCGTCCTGCTCTCCAGCCTGCCGGACGCATCATAAACAAAATGTTCTGTTCTTCCCATGGCATCCGTTATGGCGGTCACCTGTCCCAGACGGTCCCTTGTATAGCGGGTAATATGCTGCCCTTCCCCTGCATCATCCGGTGAAAACTGCATAAGCTCTGCCAGCATTCCGTTACCGTCATAACAGTATCGTGCCTCCCCGCCTTCTGCATCTGTTACCCCGGTGAGCTTCCCGGTACGGTCATACCGATACGCTGTACGGTTTCCCGATGCATCTGTTACCGCTGTCACGTTTCCCACTGCATCATACTCCCAGTATTTCCCCTGTCCGGTGCTGCTCTCCATTTTGATCAGACGGTTCAAACAATCATAAGCATAAAAAATACTATATCCGTCTGCCCTCTCCTTTTTCGTAACATTGCCGCATCCGTCATGGGAATAACGCTCCCATGTGCCGTCCGGGTAGGTGGTCTGCTTTAAAAGTCCCCCTTTTTCATAGTGGTACTCTGTCCTTCTCCCTGCTGCATCCGTCACCGAAATGAGATTCCCCACTGCATCATACCCATACCGGACAGTCCTCCCACTGCCATCTGTTTCCACTGTTTTCCTACCAACTTCATTATACATGATTTTCCGCATATTTCCAATACTATCTTTTACTTCCGTCACATTTCCTACTTCATTATAGGAAATTTCTGTGACTGTCCCGTCCGGTTCTGTCATTTTCACCATCCGGTTTAAGGCATCATAGGAAAATTGTGTCTTCTCCCCTCCTTTTCCCTCCGTTTCGGTCCGGTTTCCGCAGGCATCATAGGAAAAACAGACACATCTGCCTTCTGCGTCCTCCACGGCTTCCAGCCGGTTGTTCCGGTCATAGAAATACTTCGTCTCCCCGCCTGCGGCGTCACGTACGCAGGATATATTCCACATACAGTCATAGGTATATTCTGTCCGGTTTCCCTCCGCATCCGTTACCGCTTCCGGACGGTTCAGACAGTTATATGCGGTCTCCGTTATGCTCCCGTCATAATCCACGATCTTTGTGGCCTTTTTCCCATGGTTGTAAAAATAACTTCTCGTCTTTCCCTCTGCATTGGTGACCCTGACCAGCTCATCCTTTTCATTGTAGCTGTATAAAGTAGCGTTCCCATTTCCGTCCGTACTCTTTACCACACGGTTTAAGGCATCATATGCATAGCAGGTCTCCAAACCCGCAGCGTTCCGGATTTTTAAGATATTCCCCTTTTCATCATAGGTGATACTGGTCTCTCCCCCATCCGCCTGCAGGATATGGATCGGTCTCTTCTTTTCATCATAAGTAAATTCCGTACAGTTCCCTTCCCCATCAGTAGTCTTTATCAGGTTTCCTGCCCCATCATAATGATTCCTTACCTTTTCCTTCCCGTTTACCGACACCTTCAGCAGTCTGCCCTTCTCATTATAGGTCATCGTGGTGCGGTTCCCCAGGGCATCCACCACCTTTGCCAGATGCCCTCTGGCATCCCACCCATATACCGTGCGGTTTCCGTTTTTATCCGTATGGGATGTCCTGCGGTTATTCCGGTCATAGGTAAAGCTTTCCTCTCCATCCTCATAAATGATTTTCGTATTACGGTAAAGGGAATCGTGGCAGTATATGGTCCTGGCTCCGTTCCGTTCCGTAAGCTCCACCTGCCCTTCCTCTTCCAGATACCGGTATTTCATCCGGCTTCCATCCGGAAATACCTGTCTTTTTGTCCTTCCATCCCTGTCATATGTATTCTTTACCGTAACGATCCCTGCTGCATTGGTTACTACGGCAAGCCTTCCTTCTTCATCATACCGGTAGTCATAACAGGTTCCCTCCAGGGCTTCCACATGCACCAGCTTTTCTTTTTCATAGGACATCCGGACTGTCCTTCCGGTATGGTCTGATACCCGGATAAGCTGTCCATCCCCATCATAGGCATAAGAAAGAGAGGAAGATGCTTCCCCCTCCCCTCTTTCCCTGGCACAGACCAGACGGCCTTCTCCGTCATAGGAGAGCTCTGTCCCATTTCCTCTGACGTCCTCTAACAAAATACATTTTCCATCTTTGTCAAAACGGTATATGTCCCCGTCTGCCTTCTCATACCGGAATCCTTCCCCTTCCCGCTTAAGACACCCCAGACTTCCCCGCAGGCTTTTAAAAATCCCTTCTTCTCCTTCTTCATAATGCTCCTCTTTTCCGTCCTCCAGATAAAGGCTTACCCATTCTTCTCCCTCTTTAATATGTACCTCATAATTATGAATCCAGCCGGTTCCCATCACACCTTTTCTCTCCTCCAGGGCATTATAAAACCGGCGGAAGCAAAGACCAGGCTCCCCCTTTATCCTCAGGTCGGTCTTGTCATAGATAAAGTTTCCTGTAGACAGGTTAACCGGATCGGAAGAATACTGGCAGCTGGAAACCTCCAGCCCTTTCAGCCCGGCTTTGACCGATGCTAACAGCTGGCTGAGCTTTTCCCCCTCCTCTTCCCAGACCTTCTGGCATGCCGTAAGCTCCTCCAAAAACTGGTCGCCAGGCAGGTTTGCCGTCCCCTTTTGAAGAAACCGGTCCAGGTCCGTGATACGGGTATAAATCCGGTCACAGGCTGATGCCAGCCTTTTTAACTGCCCTGCACACTGCCTGTCATACTTAGGCACTGCCTCCTCCAGCTTCTTTAAGGCTCCGGAAAGTCTCTTTTTCTCCTGTTCATATTTTCCCTGCCTGATCTTATTTTTCAAACTGGTCACAGCGCTCCCGGTCCCGCCCTCCTTTGCTGCTGCCGGAACCCGGTTAAGCTGTACCGAAATGTCTGCCAGGCACTTTTCCGTGTCCTCACTGACACTGCGGGCTGTCTCCAGCGTCAGTTTCCCTATGTTCATAAGCTGCCGAATTTCATTCTGGCTGAATGCCTTGTTCTTATCTAATTTTGCCATTGTTCTTCTCCTTCTCCTATCCCTGTATTTTTCTGGATGCGTATTTTTTATCCAGTTGGTCAAAATCATTACATGCCTGATCAATATACTCCAACAACTCCATCATAAGATCTCCCATTCCATTTACCAGCTTTGCTTCCTGATTCAGCTGTTCCTTTAGGGCTGATACTGTTTCTCCTTTTGACTCTTTCATGCATTGCCTTATGCTTTTTACTTTTATTTTGTTGTAATTCAAAATATCTGCCTTTACCTGCCTTTTCATTTTGCTGGTCTTTGCTTTTACAATCAATAATTGAATCTTTGTATTCCCCACTACTTTTTCCCCCTAACAAATAGTATCAATATTATTGAAGCTCGTAATTACCGTATCAACAGACTGTTCAGTATTTTTAAATGTGTCCTCTATCAGCGGTATGATACCGGTCTCTATTGTTCCCAATAATTGCAGCAGATTTCTGGTCGTCTGGTCAAGCTGAAAGCTTTCCCCTTCCAACAGCTCTTTAACATCTGTTATTCCTTGTTTTATATTGGCAAGTTCTTTTTCATGGTAATCTGACAGCTCTTTTTGTAATTTGTTATATTCATCTTTTTTTAAATTTACTCTCCACATATTTTAATCCTCCAAAGTTTTGCATCCCGTAATTTCTTATATTTTACTTTAATCCATTAAATTGATCTTTGTCTTTGCTGATGAAATCTCCCCCTGAAGCTTCAATATATGTGAGTCTAATTTCTGAATCTGTGAGTCCAGTTTTCCGCATAAAATATCCATTTTTTCTTTTGATTCCTGCATATTATCCACCTGATCCCCATATGTCTTTTGCAATTTGTCTGCAATTTCCCCTTCAAACACATTTTTTATCACTACTTCACTGGCGATCTGTGAAGCGCAGTGCTTCTTGTATTGAAGAATCCATTTTCTTTTATAGTTCTCCAGATTTCCTCTTTCTATATTCAGACGATCTTTAATGGCATTGCAAGTATTTATCTCCTTCGTTTTCCCCGATATTAGACTGTCCAACTGATTTTTTAACGCTGTATTTTCCTTACTTCCCATAGGCATTTTCCTTTCTTTCAATAAAAAGTTTTATGTGTTTGCAAAATCAATAAAATCGGGATTGTGAAATCTACCAAGCCCTGCAGCAATATATATAACTTTCATACCTCCATACATTGTGGGAGTCGAATCCGCTCATATGTACCATTTTTAAATAACAGACCATCACCGAAAACCGGATATTCTCTGTCATAAGCAACAGGAAAAATCCCATTCAGACCCTGGTCACTCAGCACAAGCCCGAATACTGATGTTTTTATCCATGCAGAAACATCATCATATCCCCGTAATCCAGATGAATTAACATTGACTATCAGCATCAGTCCACACTCTACTGCTTTTTTCAACGTTTCGGCATATTCGTCTGCATCATCTCCCAGCATTTCAATCAAATCATCTGCATCATCCACTAACAGAAAATAAGGTTCCTTCTCCATATAAAACTCTTTTGGCTGAATCACTGTTCCCCCTTCTAAAGCCTCCTTAAATTGTGCACTTCTTTCTTCTACAAACTCACCCAATTCCTCTATTAAATCTTCTATCTCACTCCCAGGCTGGTAATAATGGATAGATGTATTTCCACTATTGGAATAGAAGCTTAATTCCTTGGAATCTACTAAATAGACGGTTCCTTTTGCTGTAATCTGTTCGAAAATAACTTTTAATATATTGGTCTTTCCCTTCGCTGCTTCTCCGATGATAACAAATGGAGACATCATACGATATATTCCCCTTATCTCCACATCCTCCTTTTCCAGCCCCAGCATAATATCATAATTACCACCACTGTATCTGGTAAACATATCCGATGTAAACTGTTCTGGCAGCATCGGAATTGCTGGTGCATGTTTTCCTCCGCTATTTTCTTCTATTTTTCTTACAATGTTTTTAATCTCTGCAATATACTCCACCTCATCCGACAGGTCAGCCATTGCATAAATCTGCATAATGTTTACGTTATGGTATGGAATCAGTGCACGACCCTGTATCTCTGGCAGCTTATATTCACTTTTACCTACAATTGCAGAAGCTTCCGAATCATCAAACATAAATCCTGCTATTTTTACTTTGATATTGTTCAGCGTAGCAAAGCGTATCCCTCCGCTTCTTGTTGCAGAAACAATCATGTAAATTCCAAGACCGGAACCGTCTCTGGACAGCTTGGTAAAAAATTCCTCCTCGTCATAACCCAATTCCGTCACTACATCAAAATTATCCACAACAACCACTATTGCTTTCAGCGGCTCAACTGCTGTCTGGTTATACACATCAAAATTCTGTGCCATTTTTTCTGCAAACAGCTTCTTTCTGGTCTTCATCTCTTCCTGAAGAATCCGAATCAGCTTTCCAAGCTTAACACTGTCATCAAACTGCATATAATCAGCAGTATGCGGTAAATGGCTAAGAGGAATCAACGCACTGTTTCCAAAATCAAGAATATAAAAATTCAGGAAATCAACTGCATTTTTTATTGCAAGGCTTAATACAGAAGTCAGCAGCATGGTTGATTTTCCATACCCGGCAGATGCAAAATATGCAATATGTCCTTCTTTCATCAAATCAACAATAAGCTCCTCCTGTGCCTGTTCTTCTGGTATATCCACCATTCCCAAAGCAATCCTTAAATCAATATTTTCTTTATGGGCAGTATCCTCTATATCCTTTGCATATGGGCTTACCATCATCGTTTTCAGGGACGGAAGCCACGGTTTTCTGACAAATGGAACTCCTTCCTTTTCAAATGTCTCTTTCACATACGCAATCGTGACATCCAGCTGGGTAGCCTTAACCGATATATCTTCCTTCTGATCGCTTAAGTCCATATTCAGAAGCTCTCCCTGTCCCAATTCATTAATACGGTATACCCTTGTATCTGCCTGTTCAGTCTCCCCTTCTTTACTATAAACTGCCCCGCTCCATGCAGACTGGAACAGTTCATATACCTCATTATTACCCACCTGAAGATAGGCACGTCCGGGCTGGGTAATACTTGCTGCATCCGCTGTTTTCAATATTTCACGGCTGTCCGCTTCGTCCTGTACCTTTAGGGCAAGCTTAAATTTAGAATTTGTCCAAATCTGGTCATCCACCACTCCCGATGGTTTCTGGGTAGCCAGAATCAGATGTACCCCCAGACTTCGCCCTATTCTTGCCGTAGATACTAATTCTGCCATAAAATCCGGCTGTTCTTTCTTTAATTCTGCAAACTCATCACTAATCAAAAATAAATGAGGAATCGGTTCTTTTGCTTCTCCACTCTTAAATAATTTATTATAGGAATCTATATGATTCACATTATGATTACTGAATATTCTCTGCCGCCTTGCCAATTCACTCTTTATAGATGCCATGGCACGCTGGCTTTCACTGCCATCCAGATTTGTAATGGTTCCCAAAAGATGCGGCATATCTTTAAACAATCCAGCCATCCCCCCGCCTTTATAATCAATCAATAAAAAACCGACCTCATATGGATGAAAATTAACGATAAGGGATAAAATATACGACTGGATAATTTCCGACTTACCGGAACCCGTTGTTCCCGCAACCAGACCATGAGGTCCGTGGGCTTTTTCATGCAGATTCAGATAGACATAATCATCAACTGCACGAACACCTAACGGAACTGCCAGCGTTTTATAAGCCTGATTCGCCTTCCAACGCTTTTCGACCTGTAATTCCTCCGGTCTGCCTATCCCATACATATCAAAGAACGTAATGCTGTTCGGAATATGTGAAGTCATTCCCTTTTCATGCTGCAAGGCACTAATATTGCGTGCAATCCACGGAAGATCAACATCAGCACAGCTTTTAAGCTTTATCTGTCTTTCAACTACTTTCTTCTCTTGCAGAAGTAAGGTTCCATACTGCGAATCTTCCAGCATAATTACGGTTCCTATATTCTCCGGCAGGTTGGACCGCAGATATGTTGTATAAATAATGGAAAATCCCAGATTCAAATCTGTTTTTCCAAGAAACTCCATAATCGCATGTTCAATGATCAGCTTGGGCTCATCAATGACAAAAAGAAAGTGCGGTGTATAGCGTGCTTCCTTTTTTTTCTCCTCATTTTTAATCTGTCTTTCCTTTAATATCTGCTGAAGACTCCCCAGAATCTGATCCCGCATTCTCTCGGAATTAATGCTTCCATATACATTGATTGCATGAATCTTTACATGAGGAAACCAATTCATCCATAAAAAATCATCATTATATTTGGAGTCAAAAATATTAATGATCTGTAAATCATGATAACTATGAAAAAACGCTAGCTGCGTAATATATATTTTTAACTGTTCATGAATCAGTTTCTTTTCACCGACAATGCCCAGATGTGCCTTCTTTAAATCTATGACCACCGGTTTATCATTTACCTGTGAAAATTCATTTACAATCTGTTCTGCTTCTTTAAGAAGCTCATCCTCTTCCATATTCATATCCGGAGCTTCAAATTCTATATGATAGCTGGCAGTATCATCACAAGTGCCTATCATAATCCGTAAGAAATCGTCATCGTTATAATTTTTTTCATATAACCTGCTGTCATAATTTCTCACCATATTTTCAATTTCAGGCAAATCGGGATAATTATAACGATAGGCTGATATTTCCTTTGTATTAAGTGCAAATAATTCCTTTCTTTTTCCCAATAGATAATTTTCATAATACTGACGTCTTTTTTTATTCTTTTCCTTACAATCCTTTTTTTCATTAAAATACTGTACAATGGAAAAGATCATGGTCATGCCTGTCATTGCCGCTGTAATCAGTACGTAAGCACCCCCGCTGGAAAGCATACTCATTGCAACAGTCAATATGATCATAACAAGTGGCGGCAATATCATTTGTAAGATTCCCCGCTTGGAAAAATGAGCTTTATCAGGCGGCGTATGAATTACAACACGTTCATCAGGAACATTCATAATCAAACGCGGAGAACGCCTGTAATGAATCGTTTCCTCTGTCAACGATTCATGATATACCCACTCTTCCAAATCTGCTTTATATCTGTCCGGATTTCCATTGATTTTTATTTTATCTTTCCATAAGGTAAATTCTATATTAGAAATAAGAAATATATCCCCATCGGTATATTCCAAATCAAGGACTGTATTCTCAAAAATTTTGCTTTTTCCGTTTAGATATATTTCATCTGGAAACTTTGCATCCTGTTTATAAAATATTGCCCTGTTTTCCTTAAAAATCACCCTGATATTCATATTAGGAATCACAACATTCCCTGTACCCGCATCAACAGTAATTTCCCCATTTCTTAAAAAAAATCTATCGTTATCCTTTTTTAAAAAAACCATCATGCCATTAGGAAGAGCTTCCCATTCATAGGGTACGAAAGTCTTCTGTTCTATCGTCTGTCCTTTATAACATACCTTCTCTTCCGCTGGTAATTCTACATATTCCTTCTCTTGTTTGATCAATAAAAATTCCATATTTATTCCCCTGTATTTTGATTTAACCCATTCTAACTGCCTGCAAAGCAGATTTATCCGCAAATACTTTCCGTTTTATAAATCAACTTTACACTATTCTTCCGTATCCTCCGTACCACTTATGCTTTCATCTTTTGTAAGTGCCTGTATCTGATCATCCAGCGTCTTTAACCTTGCCGTCTTTTCATCTCCTGATAAATCGGTGTCCGCTTCCAAAATATATTTCTCTTTTAAATAGGCATAAACCAACAGCTGATCATCCGATATCTGCTGTGCTATATTTTTAGAACTCTCTATATCCAGTCTTCCAATGCTAATCCAATAGTCTAATATTTTTTCGTTCCCCTGAATCTCAACCGCAGTTAAAATATTTGTTTTCTGCTCCTCTGTCAGGTTCTCGCATTTCACATATGATACAGCCAGAATATATTTCTGATGACTGTCTAATCTCTCTTTCGAAATTCCCCGTAAAGAGTCCACTACTTCGGTATAATTTAAATCCAGATACGCATTCTGTGCCTGAATGACTCCTTCATGATATGGTTTTATCCAAAGGAAATAATAACCGCCCAAAAACACTAAAATCATGATCAGAAAGAAGCTTATTGCTGTCATAGCCCTCTTAAATTTATAAGATCCCTTATCTACCTCTATTTTTCTTTCATGATTGTATGTACTGACACGTTCTGCCTCCTGTTTTAACAAGGAAACCAGCTCATCCCAATCCTCTATATCCATAAGCTTTGTCAGATATTTGTCCTTTTTTAACAGATCCATTCCACCCTGAAAATAGTCATCATAGTGATACTTATCTGACAGCGTACAGCCAATCAATGCCTTATACTCTTTTATAAAATTTTCATTATATGAGTGATTTCTTTCATCACAAATATCACGGAACTTCACAAATACTTTGCCATACATATCATAGTACAAATTATCCGGAGTGATGGGAAACAGGAAATGTGCTCTATACCGATAAAATTCTCCCACATCTATCAATGCTTTTAGTTTTGTCAGACGATTCTCTTTAGAAATCATCTGATACTCCTGTTTTTCTTCTATATCATAGGTGATCGCAACCAATTCACCTTCCATTTCATATTCACAAGATAAAAAAATCCCACTCGCCTTACATATTTTGTTTAAATCATATTCATCTCTTGCGTTCAATTCAGATTGCCTATATTCATTTGTTACCTTTTTTGCTTCTACACTCATGTAGCCTCTCCTTATACTTTGTTATAAATGGTATATCTGCAAAGCAGATAAAGGCTGCTGCACCACAACTAAAGGAACCTTTCTTCGTGCAACAGCCCCTGATTGTCAACCCTTAGCGGCAATCACCAAATGTACATACAAGCATGCCCACTTGACTCATTGCCCACAGGAATCAACTGCTTACTTTGCTCTTAGAATATGCTGCATCCAGTTTGTCCATATCAGCCATATACTTCTCAGTGGAAGCAATCAGTTTTTCAACTACTTCAACTGTCTTATCAAAGTTTTTGGTAAGTTTTTGATAGTCTTCCCTGTAAACGGAGCTGGCCTGAGCTTTCCAGTTATCACATAAGGTTCCAACATTTTTATTCATTGTTGACGTTGTCTGACGAAAAGTTTTAACCTGGTTCTTTAAACTCTTAACCGCACTATTCATCTCCTGCTTTTTCAGATTCAAATCAGCCATACTCAAATCCTCCTTTCATGGTTTTATATTATTTATCTTAGAATGAAAAATAATATCTTAGCTTAAGTACAGACTTCCAAAATATCTCCCGAAAAAATACCTTCATCCGCATAGGAAGAAAAAACTGATAATCTTTTCTTCATCCGAAGGGATTTTACATAATGGATATCTGCCATCGCTACATCCGGTAATCCTTGTACCTCTTCTATTACATCCAATGTATCTTTTATCTTCTGTTTTTGATTGATCAATAAATCAATACTGTTTCCGTTACTGATAAATGTTACCGTAATCTGCATCCTTTTTTCTCCTTATCTTCCTGTATGTATTATAACGAAACATTCCCAGCAAAAAGACAATAAACACTAATATACCGCATGCCAGCAGTCCCTGATTCCATTCCAGGGAAGTACCGGTAACATCCTGTTTTTTGGACAATGCCACTGTATCCAAAAACAGGATATTCTCAAGATGATCCGCCTCTTGTTTTTCTGCTAAGAAAACATTATTTTGTATTCCACTATAATGATCGTTAACTTTTTCTTTTTTTTGCCAGAACTCCTGCATTGCAGCATCCGTAAAGATATGCACATCATACAGATCGGTAACGGATGAATAGGTTCCCTTATCATTAATCAAGGCATCCATATTTAATTTAATCCTATTCATATCCTTCTCTTTCAAATGCTTTTAATTCCTTTCTGTCGTGAATAACCCTTATCAATAAACTGATTCCTGCAAACAGCAGCAAAACCAAAATAGAAATTAAAATAATCCATTTATAATCCAACTTCAATTTTTCCGCATTATCCGAATTTTGGATTTCCCCTGCCTCTGACTGATCGATAACACCAATTGGATGAACCATGAATTTGTACATATCCGTATATTGCAGAGAGCCCATCCTTGAATATTCCATTTTTTTTGCAAACACTCCTAAAATTTCATTATCCTCCTGACAGATTCTGTCTTTTTCCTCTTTCAGCTTAGTAATAACGGTATTTAATTCCTTTTTTGAAGAATTATTTGCCTTAAGCATATCGTTTTGCAAAGTATTTACATTTTCATTTGCTGTCTGATGCACTTTATTGACAAACTCAAGATATTCCTCGTTTTTCTCATTCATTGCATTCCCTAATGCCAGAATGTTTTTTGTCAGTGCTGTCTGATGCTTCACTATCTCTGTCTGTTTGATATAATCATAAGGATTGAAAGCCGTTACCTTACCATCGTACTCCTGCATACTGTTTAACAATTGAGTCGTTACATTTTTATAATCATCTACCTCTTTTTTATTTTCCGTTTCTATACTTCCAATGAGCTCTTCATCAATAATATCTGAGATATCAGATTTGGATAATTGGAAGTTAGACTTTACACTGTCAACAATTCCCTCAATATCCTCATCTTTTTTTTGTATAAACTCAGATAAATCCTTTTCCGGTTCCATATTCTCATCAATATCAATTGATATTTTTTCTGTCTCATCCTCATCTTCTGACGGAATATCTGTATTCTGTGTGCTTTCTAATGATTCATCAGTTCCACTATCCTCTTCTGTACTTTCTTCTTCTTTCTCTTCTTCATATAATTTTTCTACCTGGGGTAATATAATTATATAATTTTCATAATCAGGATATTTATATTCATTAAAATTCATTTCAAAAGGTCGAATTTCGCCACAGGAATTTTCTAAATTATTTATAGCCACATTACATTGCGTTATGGCTTCTTTCACCTTGTTTTTTTCGGTTAATTTCTCTAATTCTGGCACAATGAGATTTATTAGACTATTATATTTTTGATTAAAAGTAATTAAACTATTATTAATGTTTTCTATCATATTACTTGCATATACATTTGACCTCTTATTTAATTCACTATTTAAATTACTATAATATTCTTTCTGTGCTTTTGACCAAACGCTTATTTTCTCATCTATTAATTTCTGATTATTTTTCTGAATATCCTCTAATTTATCATCCGTCGTCTTCTGTGCTTTTCCCAATTCCATATTAAGATATTCGTTTGATATATCTTCTATCATCTCTTTTATTTCCGACGCACCCTCTATTCCTTCCATATCTAAATCTTCGTTATACTGATCAATTGCCGCATCCAGATTATCCAAAGCCTGACGGTATACCTCATTTCCTTCCGCATCCGTCAGTGGATTATAGCTGGATAATATCCCCTGCACAGTACTGATATCTGTAGATACCTGATTATACTGTTTGGTAACATTTTGATATTTTTGCTTTCCCTCTGTTATCCCATTATTAATTTCAGCTGCAATATTTTCCACTTCAGTGGAATTCTTTTTTATATATGGGGATAAATCCACATTTTGTATCTGATTGTCCACCTCATTGATTCCGGAAAATTCAATCATATTAAAAATTTCCTCTGGATTAATGTTTTTTATATTGTTTAAATCCTCCTGATCATGCTCCAAAATAACAGATGCCGAATCCTGTGCACTATGCAGCTCACTTAAAACAGAGCTTAAGTACACATAAGCCGTATTGGTATTTAACATTTCTTTAAATAGGGACAACTTTTCCTCTACCTCTAAACGATTCCTATCTGTCAGCCCTGTGTTTATTGTATACTCCACTTTCGCCTGCTGGGGAACACCATTAATACTTTCTATACATTCTGAAAAATCAGCTGGAATAATGATATATGCAGCATACATATCTGCATTCAGACCCGCTTTTGCCTCGTTCAGACCAACATAAACATAATCTGCCACTGATTTTAAAAGCTGACCGGAATATGAAATCCTGCTATTGCCAATCTCGATTCCTTCATCCAGATTTACAATTGCAATCCGGTCAATCTGTTTTTGTATAAAACTATCTTCCCCACGAATCACTTTCTCTTTACAATAGTAAAATCCAAAAACAAAACTGCAAATTATACTGATTACACATACAAAACATATAATTATTTTCTTCAATTCTATTCTCCTTTGCAGACTTTACATTTCTATTATCTTCATTATACAAAAAAAGAGAGAAAATACTTAAGTTTGTCAATGAAGCGGCAAATTTTGACAATGAACGGCATTATTTGACAATTTTTAGAGCACATTAAATTGCACAAAAAAATAGCATCCATGCCCTATTTCACATAAATGCTATCTTCGCTTATTACAAAATCATTCCGTCTTTCATTTCAACTATTCTATCCGCATACTGCTTCAATGTTAAATCATGTGTTACCATAATAATGGTAGCACCTTTTTTGTTTAATGCTTTTAACAGTTCCATAATTTTTATTCCGTTCTTTTCATCCAAATTTCCTGTAGGCTCATCGCACAACAGCACATCCGGATTATTTGCCAGTGCCCTGGCTATTGCAACCCTTTGCTGTTGTCCTCCCGATAACTGAAGTGGTCTGTTTTTTTCTTTTTCCTTTAATTCCACCATTTCCAATAGTTCCGTCACACGTTTTTTGCGTTCATTTCTGGGTATTCCTGCTATCCCCATTGCCATTTCAATATTTTCACCAACCGTTAGTTCATTAATCAATTGAAATGACTGAAATACAAAGCCTATTTTACGATTCCGGAATTGTGCCAATTCACGGCTTGATAAACTTTTAACATCCTGATTTAAAAATAAATATTCACCTGAATCATATCCATCCATACATCCTATAACATTTAAAAGCGTTGACTTTCCTGAGCCTGATTTTCCGACAATTAATATAAATTCCCCCTGCTCTATCACTAAATTAACTTCTCTAAGAGCCTGAACTTTTATTCCGTTATTATATGTTTTATTTAAATGATTAATTTTTATCATAATCCGCCTCCCGATACATTATAAAAATCCTTTAATGTATAATCCTATGCAATAGTTTATTTATAACTGGTTTGTAACAACTAAACTTTATGCACTAAACCAGAATAGTTTATAATGCACTTAATATCTCACATGGTGAATACTTTTTAATTAATCTGATAACAGGAATGACCGTAATGATAATTACTAAAAGAGCTATTCCCAACAATAAAACCGCCGACTTCCAGTTTGGTTCCACCTCAACTGTTGCAACAGATATTCCCCGTAGCATACAAAAACAACTGAATAGAATCCCTATTAAATAGGACAAAACAAGCAATATACTGATCTCCAATATACTTTTTATGCATAATTGACTCTTACATTCCCCCAATGCGTAGCATATTGCAATTTCCTTTTTCCTCTTATTGATTACTAAAGAGAATATTCCAATGCCTCCTATCATAACCAATAAAATTAATATTCCACTGATTGGAGCAAAAATCCTGACTTCATTATTTGCATGATGCACGTTAAGCATAAAATCTATTGTTTCATTACCAATATTAAAGTAATATTCATTATCATTATCCTCTTCTAATAACCGAACAATATCACTTAACATATCAGCTGTAACTTTTTTATCGTTTACAGGTATGATGGAAAGGATGATACCCTTCATATCCTTTTTATGAAACAATCCATTATAGGCACTAAACGGAATGATAACCGTATGATTATTCTCCTCAGTATATTCAATATCATATATATCCCCTTGTATTGTGGCGAGAATCCCTTCTGATAATGAATGGGGAAAATCTTTGGAATTTATAGTTGTCTCCTGATTCACATCATACAATATTTTCTCTGTCTCTTTACTCATTTTAACCGTTCCACAATCAGAACGATATACCACCTTTAGAGAGTCTTCCTCCTCTTCGGCATACTGTCCTAAATAGAATAACTCTATTGTCACCTCAATATTAAACAGATAATCCTTATATCGCTCTTCCATCTTATGAATACTATCCTCTGAAAAGGGAAAAGCGGCATCGTCATTTAAGACAAGCTCATCATCATCCCATTGCATTAAATCAAATTGTTCAATATCAAAAAACGGGTCAGATGCTTCTATCATATATTCCTGTTCTTTCCCAAGCTTTTCCAAATCATCCTGCTCTTTTTTTATATTAAAATATGCACTTAGGAAAATATTCAATAAATAGATTATAATTGTAAACTGAATAACAACACAAAAATATACTTTAAAATTTCTCCTAATATATGTAATAATTTGCTTTAATATAAAAATATTCATATATCTCCTCCGATATACTGTATCAATTTTGCTCTGCAAACTCTGTTTGCTGCGATAAGTGCCAAATATACATGCTATCCCCATTCCTGGCTCTTTATCCCCACAAATTGATTCCCTGCTTATCCATCTAACAATATGTTAACAACGCTTTTTCTATAAATTCTGTCATATAATATATAACAAAATAAAGCATAAGCGATTTGAGAAAATACAATCACAGCCACAATCAGTCTGGCATCTATATCCATATTAACCAGATATCTAAATTCTGTCTTCTGAAGCCCCCAGGTTAGAGAAACCGCCAAAATACTAGAAAAAAAAGAAATGAATAATGAATAGAACACTTTTGACAGCACCATTTTCCACTTTAATGCTCCCAAAGCCTGCATGACTGCAATAAATTTTTTCTGCTTCATGGCAAAAAACAACTCTACATTCATAATATTCAACAAGGCATAACACAGAGAAACCATTGCAATCAGAATAGACGGTTTCCATCCCGACTTAAAATATTCATCCTCCTTATATGAAGCTTCTTCTGGGGAATAGCATATATAATCTCCACCACCCCGTTTCAGTTTAAAAACTTCCTGTCCCAGTTCCCTTACTTTTACATAATTTACATCATCTGCATACCCCCTCTTCTTCAATTCATTATCAAACACTTTTCTCCCTTCTTCACTGGTCTTCAAATAATAAACACAATCAGCGTATTGTACTCCATCAAGCCCACTATGCAAACATATCACTGCATTTTTATATTTTGCAGCCTGCACGATTCCACAAACTGAAAAAGTATAAATATCTATTTCCACAATATCGCCTAAATGGATATTATATTGTTTCTCAATATCCTCCCCTATCAAAATTTCATTTGTCTGTCCGACCATTTTCCCCTTTATGGCCTCTGGTTTAATGTATGCTCCAAAATTATCAGAAACAGATATGACAGCCACATCCATACAGAATGTATTATTATATTTTAAGACATAATCACTCAAACGATTTTCAACTAAAATTTCCTGGATTTCCTTTGTTCCATCTTTAATTTCAAAAAGCTCATCACTCTGTATCTTCCCTGCACCATTATCCGGCTCATATATCACAAATTGCTCTTTATTTAACAGTTTATCGTCAGATTCCCTGTCCTTCATCATCAGATTTGCTTCTGCCAGAAAAATAACCCCTATCACCAGACCTAATGCCAGACTTATGATATCAAACAAAATACACATTATATTTTCTTTATTTAATTTGTACATGACATCTATATAATATTTCATTCATTTAACCCCACCTTATAAATAAGATTATTTTCAGTATCAGACAAATAAATCACATTATCCCTGACTGCCATACACGAAACTCCTCTATTTTCCGTTTCTGCCGTTTCTGCAAATAAAGTTTCAATATAATTACCACTATAATCAAATACATCTACTTCCATTAGAGCTTCTGAAAAAATATATATCTTATCATCCTCTATATACAGTTTTGCGGGTAAATATCCTTCCGGCAATAAAAACATTCTTTTTAATTTCCCATCAGTAATCCGGGCTAGAAAGCTTTTTCCTCCTTGGTAGCCAAACATATCATCTTTCTCGAAATATTCATATGCATTCGCAAAAAAAATCTCATTTGTGTTTACATTCCTTCCAAAACATCCAATCTCTGTCTTTCCAATCCTCTTAACAGTTTCATTCTGATCAAGCTGGTATACACCTAACCTTTTTTCGTCCATACTTCCTGCTGATACATATAAATTTGTTCCATCTGATTCTATATCCAGAATCCGTACACTGATATCATCCAAATCTTCAATATAAACTTCCTTCTGATAATTGCCATCAAAATCAAAAAACTGAATCCTGCCGGTTTTTTCATCTGCAACATATATGTACTGCTCATCTACAGTAATCGCTGCCGGTTCATCAAATTCTCCCTTTCCATTTCCGAGTTTTCCAAAACGATTAAGCAACCTCCCATCATAATCATAGCAAAACACACACTTTTCTTCTTTGTCGATAATATAAAGAACTTTTTCCGCTGCAAATAATGCACCGGGCTTTTTCAAATTAGTATCTTGAATAAATATACCCTTTTTTACCTTCATTCTCAGATTGGTATAGGATTCCCAAGTCGGTGCCTTTTCTTTTCCGTTACATCCACACAAAAAAATGGCGATTATAAAAAACAATAAAAATCTTCTCATAATTCTTCTCCTCAGCTATAAAGAGTCTGCAAACTTTATTTCGTTACTCGCAACATCCGGTCTTAATTGCTACAATACGATTTTCCTTAACCTGCTTATTATTTTTACTGCAGTAACGGGTCTGAAGAGACGAATACATTCTGGTACTATATTTTCCAAGAAAACCACAACCCTTTGCAGGATTACAATAAGTTTCCCCTTTCGCATATTCTGTCCAGCTTGAACATTTTGCATTTGCAATGAATGAATTTGTAAAAACCCCACCTACCATGGCTAATATCAAACATACACCTATCAATTTTTTTCTCATACCATTATCCTCCTCGTAAATTTTCATAATCTACTTTACATTACATTACCATTTATTGCAAACCCTCCATAGCCTCCACCTTTAATTCCCCGTCATAATATAAAACTGACGGATAATCAGTTATATCAAACACTGTTTTATACAAATCAAATTCATCATATATTCCAATACCATCACGATAATCTTTTACTTGTATAATATTGGTAAAAGTAATACCATTAGTTTGTATTTTCTTATAATCATCAAAATGGTTATCATTTCCTGCTACAAAAATAATACAGGTATGCTCTATATCAGATTGTTTTAATAATGTATAAAACAAATCCATTTTTACCTTATTTTCATCTGCTTTTTCCATTATTTTTTTTATCAATTTGTGGTAATCCTCCGTCATAAAAGAAACTTTTCCTCCTTCATAACAAAAATAGAATGGAAAAAAATCACAAAATTTATATTTTCCTTTTAATGATAAATTTGTTACTATATCCCCTTCCTGTGCCTCTTTCGGCATTTCATCTTTCCAGACACAATATATATTGATCTGCTGTAAACATTTTAATTGGGACAATCTTTCAATTAATTCTAATTTTTCAATACATGGTGAACAAGTATCCGACATATAAAAAACAAAGCAATCCTCGTTAAAATATTCCTCTTCTCCCGATACTGATACTAAAACGATATCTTTTAAATCCGCCCCATGACATACCTCTACATTTTGTATAGATGATTTAACATTTGTTATAAATAGAATCCCTAAAACAATACTTATTAATATTATTATAATTACAGCTGATAATATTTTCTTTCTCTTCTTCATATCTGTAAATTATCCTTACTTAATACTGAAACATTCCCGGCACATCCAATCTTCAAATTCCTGTATATACATTTTTTCAGATGCCTGTTGTTCTTCTGCATTCAATTCATAGTATTCTTCATTTAAAAACTCATATTTATCAACAATAATACCATTTCTAATATGGTAAACCGACGGAACCCAATCAATTTGATATCGTTCTTTTATTTCATCATAGACTGAAGCATCTTTTTCATTGTCAGAATCTGCCAAATCTCTATATGTTTTAATATTAAAATAATAAATACCCATTCCTGGATTTTCAGAAATATATTGCTCCACTATCGGATAAAATTTTTGACAGTCTCGGCAATCCTCCCTGCCAATATATAAGAAAAAGTCTATATTTGTTTCTGTTTTCCTATCCAACCCCTCATAATCAATCTCTTTTAATTCATCAAACCTTTCTTCTTCAATATTAATCTGGGTCACTGCCATCTCTATATCTTCCTTATTGTCCAAATTTCGATATATGTATACCCTTCCTTTCGTTACAATGATAAGTGCAGGAGTCATTGTTATTTCAAACTGTATAAATTTTTCTTTTTCATCTTCACTCATTTTATCTGCATCAAGATAACTGACTGCCACATTTTTTTCCACCATAATTTTATCAATAATCTTAGAAAACTCCCTGCATTCTCCACAATCTTCCTGTCCATAATAAACTATTATATCCTCACCATTATGTACTGTCTCAAGCACTCGATCCATCCCTACCTGCTGCATGGTATCTTGATTGCTATGCAGCATCCAAAAAACTCCTGCTAATAATAAGAATAAAAATATCAAAATCAGCCAAATAAATTGCCTTTTCATATAGCATCATTTCCCTTTCTCAAGCACATAAAAACATCTTTCCTTCTCCTAACTACAATTCACACTTATTATACCACTTATAGCCAAATGCTTTGTGAGGTATCACTCGACATTTTTTGACAATTTGCAACAAAAAAAACATCTAGTCTTCTGTCCTGTCAGATACCCGATAGCCTGTAATCTTTCCCACGGCAGAGCCTCCATACAAAAATCCCCCAAAGGACAGCCTGATATTTATCGGCTGCCCCCTGGAGGGATTTTATGCTGTATTCTTTTATTCAATTATGCTTCGGTTCCGTATTTCCCCAGCAGAATCTTTCTTCTGCCTAAACTACTACACCTTTTTATTTCAATTCTTCGTAACGCCCAAATCAACTTTCTCACCATTAATATTCCAGTTCTTGGTATAACCCTTTGCCTCGTCATACTCGATACCAGTAGCCAGCACATCACTGAAGATTGTTTCCTCATTTTTCTTCATAATTCCGGCAATCTTATCATTTCCGGCAACCGAAATCGTAATCTGATCCATTACCTCAAAGCCAGCTTCCTTCCGCATGGTCTGTACCTTGGAAATGATTTCACGAACAAAGCCTTCCTCTAACAGCTCTTCCGTCAGCTGGATATCTAGTACTACAGTAACCAATGCATCTGCTTCCGTCACATAATCATCAGACTTGGCAAGCTCAATCAGTAAATCCTCCTCTGCAAGGGATACGGAAACTCCATTCACATCAAACTTCAATGCACCCTCATTCTTTAAGGTATTCATCGCTTCATTGCCATTAACATTTGACAAATATTCCCGGATTCCGTTTAACTGCTTACCGTATTTCGGACCGACTGTTTTTAACTGCGGTTTAAAACTGTATGAACTGAATTCCGATACATCCTCCTTAAATGTGACTGCTTTCACATTTAACTCATCCTCAATAATTTCCTTATAGAAATCCGAAAGCTCTTTTTCCGCCTTTACATACATATTGCCGATTGGCTGTCTGTTCTTGATATTAGCACTGTTTCTTGCTGCACGTCCTAATACAACAATCTTAAGTACCTCGTCCATATCCGCCTCAAGCTCTTTATCCACAAGCTTTTCATCACAGACAGGGAAATCACACAAATGGATACTCTTCGGAGCTGTCTTGTCTACGCTCATCACCAGATTCTGATAAATATCCTCTGTCATAAACGGAATCATCGGAGCCGCTACCTTACAAATGGTAACAAGGGCAGTATAAAGAGTCATATATGCATTAATCTTATCCTGTTCCATTCCCTTTGCCCAGAAACGCTCACGGGAACGTCTTACATACCAGTTACTCATATCATCCACGAACTCACTCATGGCTCTAGCAGCCTCAGGAATCCGGTAACTGCCAAGATTCTCATCCACCGTCTTCACAACCGTGTTAAGCTTGGAAAGCAGCCATTTATCCATAACCGGAAGCTTATCATACTCCAAGGTATATTTTGTCGGGTCAAAATTGTCAATATTCGCATACAGCACATAAAATGCATAAGTATTCCACAATGTACCCATGAATTTACGCTGACCCTCCACTACCGCATCCTCATGGAACCGGTTTGGCAGCCATGGTGCAGAATTCGTATAGAAATACCAGCGGATGGCATCTGCTCCATACTGGTTTAATGCCTCCATCGGGTCTACCGCATTTCCTTTTGATTTACTCATCTTCTGACCGTCTTTATCCTGTACATGACCAAGAACGATGACATTCTTGTATGGTGCCTCATTGAAGATCAGGGTCGAAATCGCCATCAGGGAATAAAACCACCCTCTGGTCTGGTCAACTGCTTCGGAAATAAAGTCCGCAGGGAAATTCTCCTTGAAAATATCCTCATTTTCAAATGGATAATGCCACTGTGCAAACGGCATGGCACCGGAATCAAACCAGCAGTCAATTACCTCCGGCACTCTCTTCATTTCCTTCCCACAGTCCGGACATTTAATCGTCACGGCATCAATGTACGGGCGGTGCAGTTCGATATCCTCCGGACAGTTATCACTCATTTCCTTAAGCTCTGCGATAGAACCGATGGCGTGACGCTTTCCACACTCACATTCCCAGATATTAAGCGGAGTTCCCCAGTAACGGTTACGGGAAATTCCCCAGTCCTGCACGTTCTTTAACCAGTCGCCAAACCGTCCTTTTCCGATAGACTCCGGAATCCAGTTTACAGTATCATTATTGCGAATCAAGTCCTCACGGACCTCTGTCATTTTTACAAACCATGTATCTCTTGCATAGTAAATAAGCGGTGTATCACATCTCCAGCAGAACGGATAGTCATGCTCGAACTTCGGTGCATCAAACAGCAGCCCCCTGTTATCCAGATCCACTAACACCTTCGGGTCTGCATCCTTTACAAACAATCCGGCAAATGGGGTTTCCTCCGTTAAGTTACCCTTACCATCCACAAACTGTACAAATGGAAGGTCATATTTCCTTCCCACCTGTGCATCATCCTCACCAAATGCAGGTGCGATATGAACGATACCGGTACCATCTGTCATGGTAACATAGGAGTCACAGGTAATAAAATGCCCTTTCTTCTTTTGTTTTTCCGCTACTTCTGCGGCACAGGCAAATAAAGGCTCATACTCCTTATGCTCCAGATCCGTACCCACATAAGTTTCCAATACTTCATAAGCCGGAACATTATTCTTGGCATCTGCCAGCTTACCTAAAACCTTTTCAAGAAGTGCCTGGGCCATATAATAAGCATTCCCATCTGCCGCTTTTACCTTGCAGTAGGTCTCATCCGGATTCACACAGAGTGCCACATTAGACGGCAGTGTCCAAGGGGTGGTTGTCCATGCCAGAAAATAGGCATCTTCCCCAATCACTTTAAACCGCACAATAGCGGAACGTTCCTTCACCGCCTTATAACCCTGTGCCACTTCATGGCTGGAAAGCGGTGTTCCACAGCGAGGACAGTAAGGTACAATCTTAAAGCCTTTATACAATAAATCCCTGTCCCAGATTTTCTTCAGTGCCCACCACTCGGACTCGATAAAATCATTGTGATAGGTTACATACGGATCATCCATATCTGCCCAGAATCCAACCTTTCCGGAAAATTCCTCCCACATTCCCTTGTATTTCCACACAGATTCCTTACACTTTGTGATAAACGGGTCAAGACCATATTCCTCAATCTGTTCCTTACCATCAATTCCAAGCAGCTTCTCTACCTCTAACTCTACCGGCAATCCATGGGTATCCCAGCCCGCCTTACGGATAATCTTGTGTCCCTTCATAGTCTGGTATCTCGGAATCATATCCTTGATAACACGGGTCAGTACATGACCAATATGCGGCTTTCCATTGGCCGTCGGCGGTCCGTCATAAAAGGTGTATACCGGTTTGCCTTCCTTCTCCTCAATGGACTGCTCAAAAATCTTGTTCTCTTTCCAAAAATCAAGCGTCTTTTGTTCGCGTTCTACAAAATTCAAGTTTGTTGATACTTTTTCGTACATTGTAATATCCTTCCTTCCATTTATACTGCTTTGTTAATCCTTTAGATAATTCTTCTCCTTAAACACCTCTGCTGTTTCCCCATTATATAGTCCTTCATATATAGCACTGCCATCTACAGCAACAAATAAATCCGCAAGTCTCGATGAATGATCATCCACCAGCCAGCTCCATACAAACATATGATACCCTGTCCCTTCAATCGTAAAAGTATCCACATACCCAAAAGAATATGTATTATCGGTTTCCTCATCCTTTTCACCCAATGTTTGAAATAAAAGCTTCTCAGCCTCCTCCGAAGTCATATCCCCGCTGCCGGTTTCCTGTGTTCCGGTATCCGATTCTTCTGTCACATTTCCCTTATTACTGCCGTCCGTCTCCTGCGTATCGGAATCTTCCGTTGTTACCTGCGTGGTTTCCTCTTCCGTTGACAATGCTTCTGTCCCTATTTCCGTCGTTGTCATTTCCCGGGTATTCAGGCTGTTTTCTTTCCCACAGGCTAATATTCCCAATATTAATATTCCTGCAACAAGCAAATATAAACTCCTTTTTTTCATACTTCTACTCCTTTCTGCTAAATTAAATTCATATAAAAAGCCCTTCCCATCCTGTATCAGGACGAAAAGGGCACCATTCGCTATACCACCTAATACGCTGTACTCTGCAAAAATGTATAGCCTCTACAATGATACCGAAATTTCTGCTAAGGCTATCCTCTGCTTTCATACATGGTTTCTGTAACGGGAAACAACCGTTGAATCCTATTAGGTTCCATTATATAAAACCGTTCAGTTCAAAACTCCGGAGTGATATTCCCTGATTTACTACTCCTGCCTGCCTTCCACCATCACAGACTCTCTTGTTTGGAAATACCATCGTTTATTTATCCTTGCTATTCCAAAACAGTTTCATAAAAAAGGTACTGTCTCCTTCATTGTCTTTAATACATAAATTTAAGAAAAATATAGCATTTTAAACAGGGGTTGTCAAATAATTTTTCCCTTGACAGGAAAGACTATTGTCCTGTCAACTCAGCCTGCAAACATAGCTTCTTTAAAATCCTGCTTATATTTATATTTGCTGGCACATGGAATATATACGGTTTTCCCTTTTCGATTCTTTATCTGAAAATATACCTTGTTCTTTTTAAAAACAACCCTGTTGATCTTAACAGTCTCCCCTTTCTTTACAGTATACACTGCTTTCCGGGAGCCTGCCTTTTTATATGCCTTAAGCTTCTTTCCCGCCGTCCACTTATTTTTAACCGGCATGGTTTTATACCGGATTTTAAAACTGTCTGCCGTTCGCTCGAAGCTCTCATGACGTTCCTGACATTTACATATCATATACTGGAATTTCATCGTCCAATGCGTAATACCGGTCGTAAAAAATTGTGCCCCTGCATCTGCAATCAGATAGTTTCCAGACACCTTTGTAATCGTTACATGATAATAGTTTCCATATTTTGAATACGGCTCCTGAAAATCACATATACTTTCTAATTGACCATTCCTCAGTGCATATAATCCATGCATACAATCATCATCACTGCCAACCGTACTTTCAATATCCACAAATGTTCTTCCGTTTTGCAAAGTAATTAACGAAAGCTGCCAATATGGATACCCATTTCTGGTCTGTTCAAATACAACATCGTTATTTATATATATACGCAAGGTTCCGGTTTCCTCTGTGCTTTCTATGCTTTTCTTTGCAGTCTTTGAGCCCATCGTCACTGCTGCTTTAAATGTATCTGCTATTCCATCACTGTCCAAATCATATTGATTATATACCGTTCCAATTTCTATCTCCTTAACTCCACATTGTAATGCCTTGACTTTTTGGGTTGTGGCAAGCACGAATATACTGCTTAATATAAGTGCATATCTTATTTTTCCCTTAATGTTATGCCAGTTCATTCTACATTACTCCTTCCCAACTGCAAATTTTCCAAACAAATCATCGTATTTTGCATATTTCACCGAAAAAACTTTAACAGGTTCACATCCATTATCTAGATATTATCCTCTTTTCTCTCCTCACAGTCAGTCTATCATACCACAAACAATGCCCATATCACAAGAACACACAGACAGATTACAATTACAATGACTACCTGAATATAATCTTTTTTAGTGAAAGCCTTTATCTCCTTTTCCATACCATTATATTTCCATTTGATAAGCTTAATTTGGGCTTCCAGTGCCTTATAATCCAAATCCTCATTAGATTCTTCCCCGTCTGTTTTTTCTGATAACGCATCCTGTTCTTCCATCCGATCGCCCCCTGATCATTTATTACCCTGCTGCATTAAGATGGTTTACGCTATCTTCCTTTTAACAAATAATAAAACCTGTCTATTTGCAAATACAAATATAAATTGACCTTGCTTAATCAAATTTTAAGAAATAACACATTTACTAACTTTTATAAGTATGATAGACTATTTATTATCTTTATGCAAGGAGGCATTTATGGCTTATCAGAATTTAACACTGCTGACGGATCTTTATGAGCTTACCATGATGCAGGGATACTTTAATGAGAAAAGCAACGATACCGTTGTATTTGATGCCTTTTACCGAAGAAATCCTTCCGGCAATGGTTATGCCATAACAGCAGGTTTGGAACAGATTATTGAATACGTTAAGAATTTATCATTTGCCTATGATGATATTGATTACTTAAGAGGACTGGGAATTTTTTCTGATGACTTTCTGGAATATCTGGCCGGCTTTCATTTTACTGGTGATATCTATGCAATTCCAGAAGGCAGCATTGTCTTTCCACAGGAACCATTGGTCAAGGTAATCGCTCCCATTATGGAAGCACAGCTTGTAGAAACCGCTATTTTGAATATTCTGAACCATCAGAGCCTGATCGCAACAAAAGCATCCCGTGTATGTTTTGCTGCAAATGGTGATGGTATTATGGAATTCGGATTACGACGTGCCCAGGGACCGGATGCTGGAACTTTAGGTGCAAGAGCCGCTGTAATCGGAGGGTGTATCGGAACCTCCAATGTCCTTTGCGGACAAATTTTTGATATTCCGGTATCGGGCACCCATGCCCACAGCTGGATCATGAGTTTCCCAGATGAATATACGGCATTTAAGACTTATGCGGATATGTACCCTGATGCCTGCATTTTATTAGTAGATACATATGATACCCTTAAATCCGGTGTGCCAAATGCCATTCGTGTATTTGAGGAAATGAAAGCTGCCGGCATTTCTTCCAAAAAATATGGTATCCGCTTAGACAGCGGCGACCTTGCATACCTTTCCAAAAAAGCAAGAAAAATGCTGGATGCCGCCGGATTTCCCGATGCAGTCATTTCTGCTTCCTCTGATTTGGACGAGTACCTGATCGACAGCTTAAAAACCCAAGGGGCCGCTATCACATCCTGGGGTGTTGGCACCAACCTCATTACTTCTGCGGATTGTCCTGCATTTGGCGGTGTATACAAATTGGCCGCCATCAAGAAGGAAGGGGAAGAACAATTTACTGCAAAGATTAAAATATCAGAAAACCCAGCCAAGATTACGAATCCCGGCAACAAAACAGTATTCCGTCTCATTGACAAAGAGACCGGCAAATTAAAAGCTGACCTGATCGCCCTGGCTGACGAAGTATATGATACCTCCAAGGACTTAGAGATCTTCCATCCCATTGATACATGGAAACGCTCTACCTTAAAGGGTGGAACCTATGAGATAGAGGAAATCTTAATCCCCATTTTTAAAAAAGGACAGTGTGTCTATGACTCTCCAAAAACCATGGATATCCGGGCATTCTGTCAGCGGGAATTAGACCTGTTATGGGACGAGTCCAAACGTCTTGTAAACCCTCAGGAGGTTTATGTAGATTTATCCAGGCCTTTATATGATTTGAAAATGAACTTATTGAATAAAAGGGGGAATAAAGCATGATTAAGGAAGACCGTAGATTATGGAAACTGATACTGCTTACCATACCTACCTTTGGAATTTATAACATTGTATTCTGGTTTCAGTTTACAAGAGATTTGAATGAAATGAACAGAGAGGATAAGCGAATCAAGAATTATATCCTCGTATGGTTCTTATCTATTCTCACTCTGGGGATTTACCGCTGGGTATGGTTCTTCTATCTGGAAGACCGGATTCAGGTTACTGGTGAACGAATGGGAATGCGAATCAATCCCGGTCCTGGCACCGTACTCGGCTGGAAGCTTTTTGGGACCTTCATCCTGGTTGGCCCTTTTATCGCAAATTATTTTGTAATCCGGAATATGAACCGGCTGGCAAAAGAATATAATACAGGCATCAAAAAGAAAACCAAGGTTCTAAAGAATTAACAAAAGAACTGCCATACGCATTTAACAGAATAACACGATACTTTCCTGTCATCGCTTATTCTTATTTAAATGTGTATGGCAGATTTTTTTTGATTTTTTTGCAAATTACGCATTTATTGATATAATTTAGGTCTTAAAACCAATTGCATTTTAACAGTACCTAATTTATTCAAAATACAAGATACAATTTATTCATCCACCCTCTCTTTAAAAATCTTCAGTCATGATTCCGTTATTCCCTACTTTCGCATATACATTCCATTACATCGGGGAAAACTGCGTATATGCCCAATGGGGAGCAAGTCTGCCACTCGCATCAGACATATCATCATCAATACGATAATCAATCCTGCAGTAAGAACTCCCGTATTTATCATATTTCATGAAAAATTCAACCCTCTCATTGCTATAGAATATCTCTGTCACTAACGGGAAATTGGCAAGGATGGTCCGCACATCTTCTTCAATCTCTGCTATATTATCAAAATCAGGATATCCTGTTATGTTCCCCTCATCATCCATTTTTATGGTTCCCCACACATCCTCATTTTTATTTATCGTAAAATAAGTCGCTATATTAAAAACATTCTCTCGGTAGTCCGTGAGCATAATGTTAACATACTCTTTACCACCATTGTAATATGGAAACGACTTGGGTCTGGCATAGTTGACTATATTCATCTTGATTTTCTCTTTTACTCCATTATGTGCCCTCGCTGTTATATAACAGGTTCCCTCCTTCTCCATAGCAGTCACCCTTCCGTTCTGGTCAACCTTGGCAATACTTTCATCACTGGAGCTCCATACTAACTTGTCAGATATCACGACAGGATCTGATGCTTTCGTATCCTCTCCTAAAACATCGTCCGAAATCAGTAAATCGGAGCATATCCCCATCTCATTTTCACTGTTTGCATACAGTGAGATGATCAGGGCATTCACTTTTTTTGATCTTTTTGTATGTGTGATGGCAGATACTGCATACGATTTTTTGCTTTTCTTCTTCTTCCCCTTTACCATTTTATAGGAAGCCACCTTATACTGGTATACTTTTCCCGTCTTTAAGTTCTTATCCACCCAGGACCTCTGGTTCTTCTTCGCTGTATGCACCCTGACATACTTTTTCGCCCTTTTGTTATATTTATATATGATATAACCGTCTGCATTTTCAGATTTATTCCACTTTATCTTTAATGATGTGACAGATTTCATCTGAACGGAAACATTTTCCGGCGGCATGACCGGTTTTGATTTTGCCATGGCATTCTTTGAAAGACAGCATGATATGACTGCCGCCAAGAATAGCATGGATATCATCTGGACTGCTTTTCCCCATTTCTTTTTATTATCCATCATCGTCTGACCTCCTCTATACATTTATTTTAATAATAGAACCGTGCACTGTATTTGTCAAACAGATGCTGTAACCGAACCCCATTCGAAAATTTCCGACCAGAATCCGGTTACATCTTTACTTTTATATACACAAAATTACATAGGAGAAAAGTTTACCGCCGCCCAATGGGGTGCAATTGTGTTCACATCATCAGACATATCATCATCAATGCAATAATCAATCCTGCAGTAAGAACTTCCATATTTATTATATTTCATCAAAAATTCAACCCTCTCACTACTATAGAATATCTCTGTGACTAATGGGAAATTGGCAAGGATCGTCCGGATATCTTCTTCTATCTCTGCTATATTATCAAAGTCGGGATATCCTGTTATATTTCCCTCCGCATCCATTTTTATGGTTCCCCACACATCCTCGTTTTTATTTACCGTAAAATAAGTCGCTATATTAAATACATTCTCCCGGTAGTCCGTGAGCATTATATTAACATACTTATACTCTCCTCTGTAATACGGAAAAGACTTGGGTCTGGCATAGTTTACTATATTCATCTTGATTTTTTCTTTCACTCCATTATGCGCCCTCGCTGTTATGTAACAGGTTCCCTCCTTCTCCATTGCCGTCACCCTTCCGTTCTGGTCAACCTTGGCAATACTTTCATCACTGGAGCTCCATACTAACTTATCAGATATCACGACAGGATCTGATGCCTTCGTATCCTCTCCTAAAACATCGTCTGAAATCAATAAATCGGAGCATATCCCCATCTCATTTTCACTGTTTGCATACAGCGAGATAATCAGGGCATTCACTTTTTTTGATCTCTTTTTGTGTGTGATGGCGGATACCTCATACGACTTCCTGCTCCGCTTCTTCTTTCCCTTTACCATTTTATAGGAAGCCACCTTATACTGGTATACTTTTCCCGTCTTTAAGTTCTTATCCACCCAGGACCTCTGGTTCTTCTTCGCTGTATGCACCCTGACATACTTTTTCGCCCTTTTGTTATATTTATATATGATATAACCGTCTGCATTTTCAGATTTATTCCACTTTATCTTTAAAGATGTGGCAGATTTCATCTGAACGGAAACATTTTCCGGCGGCATAACCGGTTTTGGTTTTGCCATGGCATTCTTTGAAAACCCGCATGAAATGACTGCTGCCAAGAATAGCAGGGATATCATCTGGACTGCTTTTCCCCATTTCTGTTTATTATCCATCATCGTCTGACCTCCTCTATACATTTATTTTAATAATAGAACCGTGCACTGTATTTTTCAAACAGATGCTGTAACCGAACCCCATTCAGAAAATCTCTGACTAGGATTCGGTTACATCTTTACTTTTATATACGCAAAATTACATAGGAGAAAAGTTTACAGCTGCCCAATGGGGTGCAATTCTGTTCACAACCCCCGACATGTCATCATCAATGCAATACTCAATCTTGCAGTAAGAACTCCCGTATTTATCATATTTCATCAAAAACTCAACCCTCTCATTGCTATAGAATATCTCTGTCACTAACGGGAAATTGGCAAGAATGGTCCGCACATCTTCTTCTATCTCTGCTATATTATCAAGGTCAGGATATCCTGTTATATTTCCCTCCTCATCCATTTTGAAGGTTCCCCATACGTCCTCGTTTTTGTTTACTGTAAAATAAGTCGCTATATTAAATACATTTTCCCGGTAAGTTGTGAGCATAATGTTAACATATTCTTTACCACCATTATAATACGGAAAAGACTTGGGTCTGGCATAGTTTACTATATTCATTTTAATTTTTTTCTTTACTCCGTTATGTGCCCTCGCTGTTATATAACAGGTTCCCTCCTTATCCATAGCAGTCACTCTTCCGTTCTGGTCAACCTTGGCAATACTTTCATCACTGGAACTCCATACCAGTTTATCGGATATAGCAACTGACTCTGATGCCTTCGTATCCTCCTCAATGATATTTCCGGAAATCAGAAGTTCAGAGCATATCCCCATCTCATTTTCCCTGTTCGCATACAGTGAGATAATCAGGGCATTCACTTTTTTTGATCTCTTTGTATGTGTGATGGCAGATACTGCATACGATTTTTTACTCCGCTTCTTCTTTCCCTTTACCATTTTATAGGAAGCCACCTTATACTGGTATACTTTTCCCGTCTTTAAGTTCTTATCCACCCAGGACCTCTGGTTCTTCTTCGCTGTATGCACCCTGACATACTTTTTCGCCCTTTTGTTATATTTATATATGATATAACCGTCTGCATTTTCAGATTTATTCCACTTTATCTTTAATGATGTGACAGATTTCATCTGAACGGAAACATTTTCCGGCGGCATGACCGGTTTTGATTTTGCCATGGCATTCTTTGAAAACCCGCATGAAATGACTGCTGCCAAAAGCAGGATATAAATAACTCCTGTTACTTTCTTCCATTCTCTATTATTTTTCATCGTTTCCTGCCCTCCTCTATACATTTATCTTCTATATTCAATATACATGGGGATATCTCTATCCCTGCCGCTTCATTTGTCCGGTACCACTGCATTCCCAATGCACTTTTTCCCTTTGATATCCCATATGCCTTTAACATCATCTCTATGTCATTGGGCAGTATATATTTATTCCATCGACGCTGGACCATTATATTGTCATACTGCTGCTGCTTCGCATCATGCAGCACCCCGGTCTCATCGTTGTCCGTAAACCGGTCATGCCCGTCCGAGGTAGTGTACGCATCACCCAGCCCCAGCATATGCCCTGTCTCATGTGCCGCAATATAAGCATAATCTTCTCGCTCTACATTTTTCCTTCCTGGATTGTTATTGTCAGCAAGCTGTTCAATATCCGGCATATAAATCTGTGAGATCCCTTTCGATGACCTCCACCAATGGATATACCAGTGGTTTCCCGGTACGGAATAATCACTGCCCGGACACTCACCGCCGATCAGGATCTCATTAAAAACCTGTTCCGGATGATAATACTCTTTTCCCTTTTCATGGAACTCAAACTGGGTATCAAAATTAATTCCCTGAAATTCATACCGGCTGTTTACCACATTCACCTTATACCTTGTCTCAACCCCGCTTTTGAATAAAGCGATATTGGCTGCCGACTTTGCATCTGTTAAGGATTCCATTTTCGTATAACTGCCATCCTGGTTTTCCATGTACCGTACAAACTCACAGTATACATGGATCGTAAGTGTTTTTCCGTCAAAACTGTACTTAATGGGGGAATAATACCCGTCAAACACACTGTAATCATTGATATCCTGATTCATATCCGTACAGACAAACGGATAGTTCTGCCTGAAAAATACTATATTACTATCTGCATTATAACGGAACAGTGTATTTGCCTCAACATCCTTACTGTTTGCGGATTTACTGTTTGTTTTCCTTACTTCAACATAATACTGGTATTTACAGCCTTCTGTTACGGATTTATCGGTAAAGCTTGTTTTCTTCTTTCCTACCTCTGCTATTTCCTGATACTCCCCATCCTGTCCCTTAATCTCTTTCCGGTAAATCACATATTTGGATACATTTTTCTGCTTATTCCACTCCAAAGTGATGCGGTCCATTCCCTCCGATGCCACCTTTAACCGGATATCCACCTTGCTGTCCTTTGTCCTCGCACTGACCGGATCACTGTATGCCTTTTTATTATTGTTTTTCACGACAACCAGACGGTACCAGTATTTCTTATAGAATTTTACTTTTTTATCAATGTACGTTTTGCTGTTCTTCTTGACTTTGGCAATCCTCTTATACTTGCCTTTTTTGCTGGTTG
>CAJUFL010000025.1 GCA_910585605.1 uncultured Lachnospiraceae bacterium
TAATGCAAAACAATCGGAAAAGGAAATAAAGAAGATGCCCAGACCCAAGATCAGTATGGAAAATATGAATGGGGGAAAAGTATGTATAAGACTGGAAAACATAGATAAATATGACCTGCCGTTATATGAATTTGAAATAGAGTATGATCAAAATAGGGGAATGGAAGAATATGGTCTGGAGTATCTTTCCGTTAAAGAGGGAAGCAATGAGGCAGTTTTAAGTGATTTGGAGATTGGAAAAACATATTATATCAGGGTCAGATGCAATCTGGCATATATCTATTCAAAATGGTCATGGAAAAAGAAGATTAAGATAGAAAAGTAGGTGCAATATGAGCGAACAGGAAGGTAAAGTAAAAAGAAAAAAATATATGATTGGTATAATTGTTATTCTGCTCCTTGCAGCGATACCTATTGCCATATGTGAATACTACTTTAGATTTCAAAATCAGGAAGGAGGGGAAATAGAAAGAGGGTTCCGACCTGAAATCAGCGTAGAAAATACTGAAGGAGGGAAATTACATATAAAAGTAGACAATATAGATAAAGCATATGAGAAGGATTTGCCAGTATTCAATTTTACCATAAAGTATGACCATAATAAAAAGATGGAAAATATTTTTGCCTGTACGGTAACTGCACCACCGGAAGGAAACGGTGATGAAATTACATTAAGCCATTTTGAAGTCGGAAAAACCTATTATGTGAAACTGAAATGTGATGTGGGGGATAAGGATACCAGATGGTCAAAGATAAGAAAAATTAAGATAGAGAAATAAGGTCCTGCTACTGTACAAATTGTCTAAAAGCATATATAATATGATACCAGGATTAAAGGGCAGAGCTGCTTATATGGGAGCAGTTATTGGCCCCGGTATTATAATATTTATGTTGTAACAGGAGGCAGTCATGGCAGAATCGATGAAGGGTTTAAAAAGAACCCACAGGTGTACAGAGGTAAGTAATAAAAATGCAGGTGAAACCGTTACCGTTATGGGCTGGGTACAAAAGAGCCGTAACAAGGGTGGTATCATTTTCGTAGATTTAAGAGATAGAAGCGGGATTTTACAGGTTATTTTTGAAGAGGACAAATGTGGTAGCGAAAGCTTTGCAAAAGCGGAAAAGCTTAGAAGTGAATTTGTTGTGGCTATTACTGGTAAAGTGGCGCTTCGGGCAGGAGGAATCAATCAGAATCTGGCTACTGGCGATATTGAGATTATTGCAGAGGATTTGCGGATTCTTTCCGAGGCAGAGACGCCGCCATTTCCAATTGAGGAAAATTCCAAGACAAAGGAGGAGATTCGTTTAAAATACCGTCCTTTGGATCTTAGAAGACCGGATTTACAAAACAATCTGATCTTGAGGAGCAGGGTGGTCAGTATTATCCGTAATTTTCTGGCGGAAGAGGGATTTTTGGAGATTGAGACACCAATATTGAACAAATCAACACCGGAGGGAGCAAGGGATTATCTTGTGCCAAGCCGTGTGCATCCCGGTTCCTTTTATGCACTTCCACAGTCACCGCAGATTTTTAAACAGCTTTTGATGTGTTCGGGTTATGACCGTTATTATCAGGTGGCCAAATGCTTCCGTGATGAGGATTTAAGGGCAGACAGACAGCCGGAGTTTACCCAGATTGATATGGAGATGTCTTTTGTGGATGTGGAAGATGTATTGGATGTCAATGAGAGACTGCTGGCAAAGGTATTTAAAGAAAGTATCGGTGTTGACGTGCCGCTTCCAATTCAGAGGATGACCTGGCAGGAAGCGATGGACCGTTTTGGTTCCGATAAGCCGGATGTCCGTTTTGGGATGGAATTGCATGATGTGACGGAAATTGTAAAGGATTGTGAATTTGTGGTATTTAAGGGAGCCGTGGAAGCCGGTGGTTCTGTTCGGGGAATCAATGCCAAGGGACAAGGAGCAATGCCCAGAAAGAAGATAGATGCGTTAGTGGATTTTGCAAAGGGATACGGTGCAAAGGGACTTGCCTATATTGCGATTCAGGAGGATGGTAGTTACAAGTCATCTTTTGCGAAGTTCATGAAGGATGAGGAAATGACTGCATTGGTCGAGGCAATGGAAGGAAAGCCGGGTGATTTACTGTTGTTTGCAGCGGACAGGGACAAGATTGTGTATTCCGTGCTGGGGGCTCTTAGATGTGAACTGGCAGACCAGTTAGGTTTAGTCAGCAAAGAAGATTATAAGTTTTTGTGGATAACAGAATTTCCGGTATTTGAGTGGTCAGATGAGGAAGAACGGTATACGGCAATGCATCATCCGTTTACAATGCCTATGGATGAGGATTTGGACCTGCTGGATTCTGATATGGGCAAAGCAAGGGCAAAAGCTTATGATATTGTATTAAACGGTGTGGAGCTTGGAGGAGGTTCTGTCAGAATTCATCAGGATGATATACAGGAGAAAATGTTTGGTCTGCTTGGATTCACAAAAGAAGAAGCATATGACCGCTTTGGCTTTTTGTTAAATGCATTTAAGTATGGTGTTCCGCCACATGCAGGACTTGCTTTTGGTCTGGACAGGATGATCATGTTGATGACGGGGGCAGATTCTATTCGTGATGTAATCGCATTTCCGAAGATTAAGGATGCCTCATGTCTGATGAGTAACGCACCGGATGTAGTAGATGTCAGACAGTTAGAAGAGCTTTGCATTAAAGTCAATATTCAGGAATAGGTAATTGCGAAATTTTGTTTTCGTTATTGTACAACTATATTTTGCAAATAGAGATTTTCGCAATTGTCTAAGTATCCAGAAGACACAGAGAAACAGGTGCTGTCAGGTTACCATGATACATGGCAGTAGTATAGACCGGATAAAAAAAGATATCAAAATGGGGCTGCTGCACTAAAGATTTCTCTGCTGTGCGGCAGCCCCATTCTGGTTAGGGAGGGGAGGAGTAGTACAGATGATTCTGTACTGATATGAAAAAACCAATGCTGATCCAGAAATATCTTAAAAGATTCAATCTGAATCATTACAACGTTACAATACATAGCATAATAAATAGCTGTGAACAAAAAGTGACCAATCTGTTGAAGGTTTGTGAAAAGGAGTAGACATGCAATTTCAGAAGATTGAAAAAAAGCAAGAAGGGAAATATATTACCCGCTATGATATTACATATACTACGGTTGACCATAAGGAGAAAGTATATGAAATGATAAGCAGAAATAAAAATCTGACGACCAGGGAAGAGTTAAAGGATCATGCACCTGATTCAGTGGTTCTCATTATGCATAATGAGGCAGGGGATAAGATTTTACTCAACAGGGAATTTCGTATGGCCTGCGGAGATTTCGTGTTTAATTTCCCGGCAGGTCTGATCGATCCGGGAGAAGAGTTTATGGAAAGCGCAAAAAGAGAGCTGAAGGAGGAAACGGGACTTCGCCTGGTGCGGGTGGATGATGTATTAGGAGAGAGTTTCAGTGCCATAGGGTTTTCCAATGAAAAGAATATATGTGTGGTGGGAGTTGCCGAGGGAGAGTTTGCCCCAAGCAGTTCCACAGTAGAAGAAATCGCGGCAGCCTGGTATACAAAGGCAGAGATAAGGGAATTGCTAAAAAAAGAGTATTTTGCAGCAAGAACCCAGTGCTACTGTTATTTGTGGAGCAGGGAAGATTAGAAAGCTTTATGGAATAACTGTTTATATTGCCAACTATGTCTTGGAAATAGAGAGTTTTGTAATTGACTAATTTATGGTATAAATAAAAGGAATAAGAGTTTTGAAAATATTCAGCAATCTCGCGGTATTCGCCCAAGTTTCCCACTGGTGTGGATGCTTGGCTTATTGCATGAGAAAATAAAAATAGAAAGAGAGGATATGGGTATGATAAAAAATGTAACGGATAATGTATATTATGTGGGTGTGGATGACAAAACTATTGATTTATTTGAGGGACAGTATGTGGTTCCCAACGGAGTGTCATATAATTCCTATGTGATTATGGATGATAAAATTGCAATTATAGATATGGTGGACAAGAGAAAAGCATCGGACTGGATGGACAATCTTTCCCAGGTATTAGGGGAGAAAAAGCCGGATTATCTTGTCATTTCTCATTTAGAACCGGACCACTCTGCAAATTTGATGGATGTGATTGCACAATATCCGGATATTCAGATTGTATCCAATGATAAGCTGTTCGGTATGCTGCCGCAGTTTTTTGATGTGGATATCAAAGATAGAAGTGTGTCAGTCAAAGAAGGAGATACGCTGGAGTTAGGAGAGCATACCCTGCATTTTCTGATGGCTCCCATGGTGCACTGGCCAGAGGTAATGGTAACCTATGAGTCAGCGGAAAAGATTTTATTTTCGGCAGACGGATTTGGTAAATTCGGTACATTGGATACTGACGAAGACTGGGCATGCGAAGCGAGAAGATATTATTTTAATATTGTGGGTAAATATGGAATACCGGTACAGACATTATTGAAAAAGGCAGCGGCTTTTGATATCCGGATAATCTGTCCGCTGCATGGTCCCATACTTTCGGAAAATCTGGAGTACTATATCGGAAAATATCAGACATGGAGCAGTTATGAACCGGAGGATAAGGGGGTATTTATAGCATATGCTTCCCTGCATGGCAATACTGCCGGGGCAGCACATGATCTTGCCGGTATGTTAAAGGCAAAGGGCATGGAAAAGGTAGTGGTTTCTGATCTGGCGAGGGAGGATATGGCAGAATGTATTGAGGATGCGTTCCGCTATGACCGCCTTGTAGTCGCTTGTCCTACCTACGACGGTGGTATCATGCCGGTCATGGAAGATTTTATGTATCATCTGAAGATGAAAGCTTTCCAAAAACGTACAGTTGCTATTATAGAAAATGGTTCCTGGGCACCAATGGCGGGAAAACTGTTGAAAGAGCAGTTTCTTGCGATGAAGGACATTACTGTCTTGGAGGATATGGTGACGATTCGTTCCACGGTTAAAGAGGCTGACCGGAAGAATCTGGATGCACTGGCAGAAAAACTGAAGTAAGAGAGAAAATACAAAGAAGCGAAGGACGTATCCTTCGCTTCTTTTATGAGGGGGGAGAATTCGAGTACAACTTAATGCACTCATATGAAAAGTTCTTACAAGACATAGTATAGTGAAAAAATGTGAAAAAAACGTGTCCTAATTGTATAGGTTTTGTGAATGCTTTCTTAAAAAATTCATAAGAACAGGAGATTTTAAAAGGAAAAAGGCGGTACACGAATTGTCGGTAATTCGTACACCGCCCTGGTTTATAGACTTCTGTTGAAGCTACTGACATATCCAACGACTGGTTTTGCATCCTTGCCATAACAGCCGGGGTCATTTAGAAGCAATGCATCATCTGTTATATCACAGGCTGTATGAAAAAGGGAATCAAAGGTTGTAGGTTTCTTTGTTCTTTTTTCAGACTGCTGTCTGCTTTGACGATGATTATATTTCGGGGTTGCTAAAATTGCTAAAACTGGAATAACAACGCGACTTTGTGTTTGTGCATTCATGGTAATCTCCTCCTTGAAATTACGTTAGAATGCCATTAGCTTCTATAATATATATCGGAAAATATGATAGAAAAAATGAGGATAATGGCAAAATTTACTGTTCAAAAAAGAAGAAAAATTTTCTAAATTAAACATGGATAAAAAGGATATGGAATGTTATACTGTATATTGTATACAAAATGACCCGTTATGGGTCAAGGGGAGGTTTTACAGAATGGAGACGTTGCAGTTAAAGGCATATGCAAAGATTAATCTGGGTTTGGATGTGGTAAGACGGCGGGAGGATGGTTATCATGAAGTCCGAATGATCATGCAGACGGTAAAGCTTTTTGATAAGCTTACATTCCGCCTGTTAGAAGAGCGGGAGATACGGATTAAGACAAATCTGGGGTTTCTTCCGGTAGATAAAAACAATCTGGTGTACAAAGCAGTTAAGCTTTTACAGGATACATATGGTATAGAAAAAGGTATGGAAATTGATCTGTTTAAATGTATTCCAGTGGCAGCGGGAATGGCAGGAGGGAGTACTGACTGTGCAGCGGCATTGGTGGGAGCTTCCAGACTATTTGGTCTTGATTTAAATAAAAAAGAGTTAATGGAATTGGGAGTAAAGCTTGGTGCGGATGTTCCGTATTGCGTGCTGCGGGGAACTGCACTTTCGGAAGGAATTGGTGAAGTTCTGACACCTTTGCCGCCAATTCCTGATTGTCATATCTTAATTGCCAAACCTGCTGTTTCGGTATCTACCAAATTTGTTTACGAGCATTTGGACGCAGAAGGAATAAAGGCTCATCCGGATATTGATGGTATGATAGCAGCAATTAAGGAGGGAAGCCTTAGGGGGATTACAGACCGTATGGAAAATGTTTTGGAGACGGTTACGATTCCCAAATATCCGGTGATTGCGGAGATAAAGAGCTGCATGAAAAAGCAGGGAGCATTGAACGCTCTTATGAGTGGTTCTGGACCAACAGTGTTTGGAATATTTGAAAGGGAAGAAGACGCATATACAGCCAAAAGACTGATCCAGGAGCGGAAGCTTGCAAATCAGGTGTATGTAGTGCTTCCCTTTAATCAGAAAACAAACAGGTGACAGCGAAAGGGAAAGGAGAACAGCATAGATGGAATTAAAATATGACGGGAAAAATGAATATCTGCCTTTGCGGGATGTGGTATTTCAAGCCCTTAGACAGGCAATTGTTACTGGGGAATTTTCACCTGGGGAACGTTTGATGGAAATTAAGCTTGCCAATAAACTGGGAGTAAGCCGGACGCCGGTAAGAGAAGCAATCCGCATGCTGGAATTGGAAGGTCTTGTGGTTATGATTCCCAGAAAGGGGGCAGAAGTAGCAAGGATTACAGAAAAGGATTTAAGGGATGCATTAGAGGTACGTACCGCCATTGAGGAACTCTCTGTAGAGCTTGCCTGTGCCAGAATTGATGAAGAGGGAAAGGAAAGACTGAAGCAGGCCTGCATGGATTTTAAGGAGGCCATTGATACGAAACATGTCCAGAATATCGTGGACGGGGATGTCAAATTTCATGAAGTCATATTTGAACTCACCAAAAACCAGAGACTCATCAGCATTGCACACAATCTCAGGGAGCAGGTATACCGTTACCGCGTGGAATATGTCAAAGATTTTTCTTATCATGATGTTTTGGTAAATGAGCATTATGAGATTACCAATGCGATACTCACCAATGATGTGAAAACCGCAAAGGAGATCATGCGGAAGCATCTTTATAATCAGGAATTGATTGTGATCAAGAATCTGAAAGATACGCTGTAGAGCAGGATAAAAGATTTAGAATAATAAATAAAAGCTTCACACATACTACAATAAGAAAATTATTGGAAATATTGTATGTGTGAGGCTTTTTTCTTTTGAAGGAGATGTTTATGGAGATAAAATATAACAAGGAGAATGAGATAGATTTACCGATTAGCCCAAGCCTTGAAAAAAATATAGAAGCATTGGATTCTATTTTCAGTGAGTGGGGAGATATTGTTAAAAAGAAGTTTGTACTGGAGCGTGCAGAGGATACGCTGGATATGTACATTATCTATATTGATGGTCTGACGGATAATGAAATGGTGGAAAGGACGATCACCCGTCCGCTTTTGTATGAGTGGAGAAATGCAGGTCCTGGGGATGCAGGAAATACGAAAGAAGAAAAGAAAATGCAGGGAGATGATGTTTTTAAACGCCTGTTCCATAATCAGACGGAAGCGGTGGATCTGGTGGAAAAAAAGACCATGATGGATGCGGTTTCAGCGGTGTTGAAAGGTGATACTGCAATTTTCATAGACGGCGCTGATAAAGTGATGCTGCTGTCTACGAAAAAACTGCCTACCCGGTCTGTAGATTCTCCTCAAAAGGAAGGGGGGCTAAAGGGTCCCAGGGACAGTTTTAATGAAAATCTGCGTATTAATACTGCATTACTGCGACGTCGTATTAAGGACCCTAAAATGAAAGCAAAACAGAATCATCTGGGGCAGCGCTCACGGACGGAATATGCATTGATGTATATGGAGGATCTGGTATATCCCTCTTTACTTGACGAGATTGAAAAGAGGTTAGAGAGCTTTACCATTGATGGGGTTTTTGACAGCGGAATGCTGGTGCATTTATTGGAAGAAAAGTGGTATTCCCCTTTTCCACAGGTGCAGACGACAGAACGCCCGGATAAAGCGGCTTCTGCCATTATGGAGGGGCGTGTTGTACTGGTAGTGGACAATTCGCCGGAGGTTATTATCCTGCCAACTACATTTAATACGTTTTTTCAGGCGGCAGACGATTACTACAACCGGTTTGCCGTGGGAAGCTTTGCAAGATGCCTGCGTTATCTGGCAGCATATATTACGGTGCTTCTGCCCGGATTATATATTGCGATAACCTGCTATTATCCCCAGGTACTTCCTACGGATTTTCTGCTTGCCATTGTAGGGGCGAGAAATGATATTACGTTCCCGATCGTGGTGGAGGTTCTTTTGATGGAATTTCTGTTTGAAATTTTGAGGGAAGCAGGAATCCGGCTCCCGGGGCAGATGGGAAATACTATCGGTGTGGTGGGGGGGCTGATTGTGGGGCAGGCAGCAGTAGAGGCTTCCCTGGTCAGCACCATAGTAGTGATTGTGGTGGCACTTACGGCCATTGCTTCTTTTGCCATTCCCAATGAAGAGTTTTCATCCACCTTCCGCCTTTTAAAGTTTGCAATGATATTTTTGGGCGCAGTCTGGGGACTGTACGGAATCATGCTGGGGATTCTGATCATCCAGATCCATCTGGCATCCATGGAAAGCTTTGGAATTCCGTATATGATGCCGCTTGTTTCAGGAAGTATTGATGATGAACTGGAGTTTCAGGATTTTATACTGCGCAAACCGATTTTCACAATGCATAACCGCCCTCTTTATGCAAGGCGGGGAGCAAGAAGACGGTTTTGGAGGAGGTAAAGAATGTTTAGTCGTAACGGAAAGATTTCAGAAAAGCAAATGCGCCGTATGCTGGTACTATCTGTTTTTGCCAGCAGTATCTTTGTAATCCCATATTTGTCTGCCCGTCTTTTTAAAACAGGCATTTTCCCGGGGTTATTGGTGTTTTGTGTGTTTTCCTGTATTTATGTGAGCTGTATTTACGGGATAGGGGCATGGTATGAAAAGAAAGGGGATTCCGGTGGCTTCGTAAAGGTTCTTGAAGATACCGGGGCAGCGGGAAAAGGGTTATTGCTGTTACAGGTGATCCGGCTGCTGATTCGGCTGGCATTTTATATAATCCTTGCCATATCTATATTAGGGGAAGCACAGGTTCCGTTTATGCAGGAGGGGGAGCAGGGAAGCATTGCAAATCTTTTTGTGGTACTGCCGCTTTTACTGGCGGCCCTGTATGGTGCAAACAGAAATGTGGAAAAGCAGGGACGTATTCATGAAATGATATTCTGGGTGTTATTTGTCCCATTTATTGTTGTGATCTTATTTGGTTTAAGGGAGGTAGATTACCGGGTATTTGTGCCTCATTGGGATGTGTCATTCCGAAAGCTGGTTCTATACGGATATGCACTGCTGACCTTTATTTTACCGGTAGAAAACTATCTCTATTTAAGACCTGTTCTTCAAAAAAGAAAGACAACGGTAAAAAAGGAAAAAGCGGGAGACGGAACGGAGCAGGGAAGCACCCTTTATGGAAAAAGGCAGAATCTATGGGTATCCTATACCGCAGTTTTGATGACAATTTTACTGACCGTGGTGCTCACACTGTTTCTGCTTGGTATTTATGGGGTAAATGGTGCCGGAAAAGAAGAAATGGTGACAATCGCCATCATGCGGTATATCAGACTTCCTTTTGGTGTGCTGGAGCGGTTTGATGTTTTAATGGTGTGGTTCTTTATGACGGGCTGTTTCATTTTAATCTGCACCACACTCTATTATGCAGGGTTCCTGCTTAAGCTGTTGTGTAAAAAGATTAAGAGAATATGGCTGCTGGCAGCTGTTCTGGCAGTGTCTTTGGGTATTGTGATGTCACTACCTGAATATTCTGGATGTGTCATGTTGTTTTTGTTTTATGGTGTGATACTGGATATCCCGCTTTCACTTGTCATTCCGCTGCTGGGAATCGGGCTTTCAAAGCAGGAAACGGAAGAAGAGGAGGTGTAAGGAATTTATGAAGGGTAATAAAACAGTATTCTTGCTTTTACTATTAGGCTGTGTGGCATTTCTGTCCGGGTGCGACAGAGGAAATGTCATGAATGACATGAGAAATGTGGAGGAGAGGGATTATGCGACCATTTTACTGGTTTCTGATGGAGAGGACGGGAAAAGATATCAGTTCTCCCTGGGAATCGCACAGGAAAAAAAGGTGGGGGAAAAGAGCCAGATAGAAGAGCTTTCCAGTTGGAACTGCAATGATTTTGAGGAACTGGCCAGAGAGTACCAGCTTGTAAAAGGCAAAGACCTTTCCCTGTCACATCTGAAGGTGATCCTGTTATCCATGGAACAGATGGATATTATGGAAGAAATGCAGGAATTCCTGTATTTGTTGGACGAAAATGTGGAAGTTGCAAAGACCTGTCCGGTTTTGGAATTGAAGGAAAAGGATAAATTTTTAAAGTATCTGAAAAAAGCAGAGGAACCCGTAGGAACTTACCTGAATAATATGATGGAGGCGGGAAAAAGGCAGGGAAGGAATATTCCGTGGTTAAAGGACTATTTAAAAGCGCTCAGGGAGGGAACGGATGTAGAGGTCTATTTTCTGGAAAAGGTATCAGAGGGATGGGAGCTTTGCTGTAGAAAGCTGATAAAGACGTAAACCTCATGAATAAATTAAAAGGGATAGGATATACTTTCAGATAAAAGAACATGTAAAGAAGGAAGGATTGTTTATGAAAGTATTTCGGGATATATTTGCAGCAATGATGATAGGGATAATGGGTGGTCTTTTGGTATCTACTATTTCTTATTATAATCAGCATAAAGAAAAAGGGATTTCCCATACACTGCTGGCTGTAGCAGACAGTTTTGACACTGTAGTAAGGGCTTATTCCTCAAAAGATGAAAATACTTTAGCAGCGGGAAACTGGAATGATAATCTGAAAAATAATGTACTGGAAGCTTTTGAAAAGGTAGAGGAAGGAGAAGAGTCTTCCCTATCGGGGGCATTTCTAAATGCTGTCCTATCAGGCGACAGCCAGGAAAATGATATTCTGGCTATGGATGGTGAAGACGGCGGCATTGACGAGGGAGCACCCTATTCCGGAATTTTACGGTTTCATGTCCGTGCAAACAGTGATTCAGATGAAGACCAGGCACTTAAGATGGCGGTAAAAGAAGATGTGATCACCCTGTTAAAGCCGTTGCTGGAAGAATGCAAAAATGTGGAAGAGAGCAAGGAAGTCATTGTATCTAATCTACAAAGTATTTATGCCTCGGCAATCAATACCATTATGGAACAAGGATATGACTATAATGTTAAGGTATATGTGACAGAAGAGGAATTTCCGGCTAAAACATATGGGGACCTGACTTTCCCGGACGGAAACTATCAGGCACTCCGAATTGATATCGGAGAGGCCAAAGGACAGAACTGGTGGTGTGTCATGTATCCGCCGCTTTGTTTTATTGATGATTCTACCGTTATCGTGCCAGAGGAAGGAAAGGAAGTTTTGAAAGAGAATCTTACACCTAAGGAGTATGAGGACTTATTTGCCCATTCCAAGGTAAAAGGAAGATCCTGGCTGTATGACTGGATTACGGGAAAATAAAGATTTCTGCCACCTGAAATTTACTTTTAAAGAGGTGTCTGCTATACTGGGGCTGTCGCATTAATAATTATTTTTTTTGCAATACAATTTTAATAAAGAACGCTGCAACTCGTTGCTTAATTTCCGCTTATCTTTATTAAAGTTGTATAGTAAAATGAATAATCAAGATTTAATGCGGACAGCCCTTTTCTTTATAGGGCGGATTTTGGATAAACGGAGGTTGGGCGGAGTGGGAAATATAAGGATAACGGAGATTAGGAGACACATGAAAAAGCGGAATGCCGGGATGATGGTGTTACTGTTGCTGTGTCTGTTTTTAAGCGGTTGTGGAAATGTGCGGACAGAGGATGCAGTTGATGAAGATATAGGGGCTTCGACAATACAGACGAATGAGGAAGCCGTTTCGGATACTGCTGTGGATAAAGAATCACCGGATACGGAAGACTTTTCTGATGAGCTGGAATTCGATGAGTCCAGCCTGATAAAAAGGGGCGATGGGGCAGATAATACCGGAAGTGCCAGAGATGGAGAAATATTAGAAGTTCATTTCATTGATATCGGTCAGGGAGATTCTATTTTAATCAGGCAGGGGAATTCTGCCATGTTGATCGATGCGGGCAATAATAGCAAGGGTACGGCAGTGTGGTCATATTTGCGAAGCCTGAATGTGGAATCCTTAGATTATGCGGTAGCTACCCATCCGGACGCAGACCATATCGGAGGGCTGGATGTTATTCTATATAAGATTGACTGCGGTATGATCTTTATGCCGTCTGTAAAAAAGGATACAAAGACCTATGAGGAATTAATGGATACCATAAAACAGAGACGACAGACATATATTGTACCTGAAAGGGGTAATATTTATGCACTTGGAAATGCACAGTTTGAGATTCTGACGGACACGGGAAGAGATTATGGAGAGAATGTAAATGATTATTCCATTGCTCTCAGGCTGGTTTTTGGCAATACTTCTTTTTTATTTACGGGAGATGCGGAGGAAGCGGCAGAACGTGATATGATAGAGGGCGGACAAAATCTTTTATCGGATGTGTATAAGGCTTCCCATCACGGCGCGGATACGGCAAATACTGAAGAATTTTTGACTGCGGTCAATCCAAAGTACTGTGTCATCAGCTGTGGGCAGGATAATACATATGGACATCCCCGGGCAGGATTTTTAAATCGGCTTCGTGCTATGGGGGTAAAGGTGTTCCGAACTGATGAACAGGGTACGGTGGTTGCAGTTTCGGATGGGGAAAATATTACCTTTAATACAGGTTCTTCCACGTCATGGATAGCGGGAGAACCAATGGGAAGTGAAGAAAATAGTGGAAACGGTCACTACATTATAAATACCGGTACAAAGAAATTTCATAAACCGGATTGCAGCAGCGTAAAAAAGATGTCCGATCAAAATAAAAAAGAATCCGTTCAGTCAAGAGAAGAATTGATCGCAGAGGGATATGAACCTTGTAAGAATTGTAATCCGTGAAGTTCTTAAAAAGATATATAGATAAAAGAAGAGAGAAATGCATGTAACGAAAATGCGGTTCTCTCTTCTTTTAAATGAAAGCTTCATAAGTTTCGGTAATGTTTTACTCTGCGGTCTCAGAAGATTCCGGATCATCAGGATTAGCAGATTCCGTAGTCTCTGTAGAATTATCGGATTCCGTTGCGGGAGTCGGATTTTCCCTGATGTAGAGAATGTTCTGGTCAATCTTTAAGAAATCCTCATCTGCAATATAATAGTAATCATCAGATGGCTGAATAGGAATTTCCAGCACAACAGGGTCCATATAACCTGCTTTATCGGTGGTACTCTTCAGAATATCAATAATACCCTCTGCAAATTCAGTTTCATAATCAACCTCTGTTGTATTGTTGTAATCCCCTTCGTCTACCCGGGAATTGAAATTTTCGATATATTTTACTACCTGATCATAAGTAGTCTCTAAGGTATCTAAAGGATAAACGGTAAGCTCCAGAGTGTAGCTCTCGGAATCATCATCCTTCTTTACATTTGTAATCTCATACTTGGCATTGGAAAAGATAGATTGTGCAAGATAGTAAAACTCTGAAAGAATTGTACCGTCATCCACTTCTTTTACTCCGTAATAGTTCATCAGGTTATGAGCCTGATAGTCCATATTTGCAACATATACAGCTTCTGCATCCTTTTGGGAAACACCTGTTAAAGTCATATAATCCTTCGATACATTTTTATAATTAATATCTAACAGACTTATGACATATCTGGAATATACCTTTGATTTGCTGTCAAATAGGGAACATCCTGCCAAAGATAACATCATGATACATATCATGGAAAAAATAGTTGTTTTTTTTATTACTGATTTCATATATATCAGCCTCCTGGAATTATGATTTGAAACTTCATTTCAGAAAGCGTTATGATACCCTAAAAAGCATCTCTGCCAAATTCCAAAATTCCGCTAACCAAAGGTAGTATAACATAAATTAAAGTAAGTGTCTATTGGTAATAATATAGATATCTGCTATGGTTCGGCAGATGTGCCGGAACCGGTGCAGGACACAAATCATATGGCTGCTTGACATCAATATCAGGAAATGACATAATTACAGACAATCAATTTGTGTGAATAACGAGCCAAGCGTAGGTACTTGTATTTACATTTGGTGACTATCGCATCAGACGAAGTCTGCAAAGCAAAATTGGATACAATTAAAAGGAGAAATTTAGATGAAAAAGAATGGTGGCAGCATAGTGGCTGCAATAGTACTTTCCGTGCTATGGCTTGGAATTAATTATTATATCTATTATCCGGCACTGAATATTCAGAGCCAGGAATTCTGGTGCTGGCTTTTGGTACATTCGGTCATTATCAGTCTGATTTTTATTTTTACCGGTATAGTCGGAAGGAGCAAAAAAGAGAAATTTACCAAAGGGATTAAGAAAAATTTTGAGTATTTCCGCTATGGAAAAGGGCGGATTCAGCTGGCATTACTGGTGCTGATTCCCATATTCTGCTTGTTGGTTTTATTTTTCGGCAATCTTGCGGGGGCAGCCATATTTAATGCAAAGAGATATGCGGGGCTTTTAAATGTGGAACAAAGAGATTTTGTTACGGATATTCCGGAGTCCGAAAATGTTGATAACATTGCATTGATGGATACCAACAGTGCACGGGTTTTTGGTGACCGCAAGATTGGTTCCCTGTCGGATGTGGTCAGCCAGTTTGAGGTAGAAGAAGAATATACCCAGATTAATATTGATAATAAACCTATGAAGGTGGCAAACCTTCAATATGCAGATTTCTTTAAGTATTTAAGCAACCGGAAAGAGGGGATTCCCGGATATGTCATGGTAAATCCGGTGGACTCCACGGCACAGTATATAAAACTGGAGCAGGGGATGAAATATGTACCGTCCGGTCATTTTAACGATAATATTTACCGGTATGTACAAATGCATAATCCCACAAGGATATTTGACGGCTGCTATTTTGAAGTAAATGATGAGGGAAAACCCTGTTATGTATGCCCTGTACTGCATGCCAGAGTAGGACTGTTCGGAGGTATGGATGTAAAGGGTGCGGTACTATGTGATCCGGTAAATGGGGAAATGGAGTATTATGACGTAGCAGATATTCCTGCATGGGTGGACCGGGTTTTTGACGGGGAACTGCTGGAGGATAAATTTAACTGGTATGGGCTGTTTTCCAACGGATACTGGAACAGTGTAATCGGGCAGAAGGGATGTATCCAGACAACGGATGATTATGGGTATAAGACAATTGAAGATGATGTCTGGATATATACCGGTGTCACTTCCGTAACGGGAGATGCTTCTAATGTAGGATTTGTAATGATCAATCAAAGAACTTCGGAAGCAAGGTGTTACAGCATTTCTGGTGCAGAAGAATATTCTGCTATGTCTTCCGCTGAAGGGGAGGTGCAGGAGAAAAATTATAAGGCGTCTTTTCCGAGCCTGATCAACGTGGATGGAACTCCTTCTTATATCATGGTGCTGACTGATAACGGCGGTCTTGTGAAAATGTATGCCATGGTCAATGTGGAGCAGTATAACCTGGTGGTTACCGCCGAGTCTCAGGAGGAGGTGTTTGCCAGATATAGGAGCATGCTGGCGAAGGAAGGCATAAATGATGATACTCCTTTGGATGTGGAGGAGGAGAGTGACAGGATAAAAGAAATTTCGTTTACCGTGACAGATATGGAATATGTCACCATGGAGGGGGAGACCTATGTATACCTCAAAGATAGAGATGGAAATGTATATAAGCAGAAGTTTTCTGATGACGAGAGTGTGATTAAGATATCTGCTGGTGATACGGTATTTGTTCAGTATGAGGAAAAAGAAAGTGGAATACACCGGATTATAACGATGGAGAAAAAAAGCAGTAAAAGTACGGTAAAGGATGAAAGCATATGAAAATATTTGATACCCATGCACATTATGATGACCGGGCATTTTTGGGAGAGCAGGAATTCCTGCTTAGGCAGATGCACAGGGAAGGAATAGAGTATATTGTCAATATCGGCTGTTCCATGGAAAGCTCCAGAGTGATTACAGAGCTTGTAAAACAATATGATTTTTTGTATGGCACGGCAGGCGTGCACCCGGAAGACGCGGGCACTATGACGGAAGAGGATTTGGCAGAGCTGGAGGAGCTTTGTAAGGCGGATAAGATACTTGCTATCGGGGAGATAGGTCTGGATTATCACTATGACGAGCCGCCAAAGGAGATTCAAAAGAAGTGGTTTGTCTGTCAGCTGGACCTTGCCAAGCGTGTCAAGCTCCCGGTAGTCATTCACAGCAGGGACGCCGCAAAGGATACATTGGATATCATGAAAGCAGAACATGCGGGGCAGACCAATGGCGTCATTCACTGTTTTTCCTATGGTGTGGAACTGGCAAGGGAATATCTCGACATGGGATATTATATTGGGATCGGCGGCGTGGTAACCTTTAAAAATGGAAGGAAATTAAAGGAGGTAGCGGAATATACGCCTCTGGATCGGATTGTATTGGAAACAGATGCCCCATATCTAGCACCGGTGCCATTCCGGGGGAAACGCAATTGTTCTTTATACCTTAGATATGTGGCAGAAGAGATTGCCGGCATAAAGGGGATTTCTACAGAGGAGGTATGTGAGGCGACTTTCGAAAATGCTAAGAGGCTGTATAACATTTTGGATTAAGCAGGAGGGGAATAGAGGGAAGATAGATGTGTAATGTGATTTGAAAAATGGATATGGTATTGAAAGAGCAATGTAAAGTGAAAACAAGAGCTGTCATCTGCTGTGTGCGGGTGGCGGCTTTTTATATCATAAAAAGCTGTTCCGCCTTGCCTAGATATAAAAACAATTATGTGCATTTGTGCGAGAAGATAATGTCACTACTTGACCGCACTCGGTACGGCAAAGCAGTCAACTTTTCTATGAATAAGGATTTAGGGAGTTGATGTGGATTTGCGATATTCATTAAAATTATTTACTGATGATGTCTGTAGTAAAAATAACTAAAAAAGATTGTTAAAAATATACAATGGATATCCCTTCAAATGTCGTGTATTATTATTTAAAAATTGAAATGATAAAAACAAAGGGCTATATGCATTTACTGCAAAAGGAGAATCCCCTTATAATCAGCATATTATCTGTCAGGGGTGATATTACTATATAATGAAATACTTCTTTGTGCAGAAACACCCACATAGGGAGGAAAACAAGATGAACTGTATCAGAACAAAAGATGTTAAAACATGGGGAAAAAGGCTGCTGTCGTTTGTACTGGCTGCGGCCCTGGTGCTGGGATTAATTCCGGAAAGTGCCAGTGCGGCAGGGGCACAAAGAAATGTAGCAGATAAGACCATATACACATCGGGGGACTGTGAGATCACCTATCAGGAAACAAATGCGTGGGGAACCTATGTAAATGCAGATATCACCATCAAAAACAACGGAGAGGAAACGATAGAAGGCTGGAAGCTGGAGCTCCGGTATGACGGGAGCATCAGCAATATCTGGAATGCGGACATACTTTCGGCTGAAGACGGGATCTGTACCATAACGGCAAAAGCCTACAACAGCACCATCGGGTCCGGGCAGACCGTATCCTTTGGCTTTACGGCATGCGGGGAAAAGGAAAAGCCGGATGTGCCCCTTGGGATCTCGATAGAGGGGGAGGAAGAAGCCGCGACGCAGGAAGGGACAACAGGGCAGCAGACCACGGAACAGGAGACGACGGAACGGCCGGGGGAGGATGGTCCGCATACCGGAGGCACCGTTACTGTCCCGGAGAAGTGGAAGGGCTTTGGCTATGCCCTGTTCACATCGGGGGATGAGACGCTGTCCCTTTACACGAACGAGACCAGCATTTATGGCAATGTACACAGCAATAAAGACTTCCATTATCAGGGAAATTCCATTAAAGTAGACGGCACACTGGAAGCTGCCGGGAGCATTGACCTGAAGACGGCCAGCGGGAAGGACAGCCAGCAGGTGGGCAGGAAACAGGAAAAAGCAGAAAGCCTTGAAATGCCGGATATTACAAATGAAGTGTATGAGTATGGTAAGGAAAACGGAACAGTTTATGACAGGACGACGGATTTTAACAGCGACAGCATTGTGATGGAGAAACCGGTTGTAGTGGAGGGAAGTGCAGGTTTTCATGCGGCCACTTTTCTGGGAAAAGGGATCGTGTATGCCAGGGATTCCGTAACCTGTAACGTGGGAACGCTTGCAACGCCGGAGGATTCCCGTGTGTTCATTGCCGCTGAAAACGGAAATATCACCTTGAATGGTTCTGATATCACGCTGAATGCCGTGCTGTATGCACCAAACGGCTGTGTCAGCATCAATGCAGACCGTGTTACTTTAAACGGACGCATCCTTGCAAAGCAGGTGAGGATCAACGGAAGGCTCATCAATATCAAAGCAGGTCCCCATGACCTGGATATGCTGGATTTCCTGTTCCAGCCGGAAGCGGGGCTCCATTTTGATGGAAAGAAAAAGGAAAACCGGAAAGTGACCATCGATGTGGAGACAAATACGGAAGATGCCATCCAGGAAGACACGGTCTGGAGTATTACAAAAGATGGCAGGGAGGCAGGAGATTCCTATGCGGCAGATGAAGAAGCATCCAGTGCGTTCCACAGGGAAATGATCTTTAGGGAGGCAGGGACTTACCAGGTCAGCGTAACGGTCAGGACAGGCAAAGCGGATCACACGGTGACGGAGGAGGTTGTCATTGAGAAGGATCTGGAACCTGCTGCCGCTTTTGAACTGGAACAGGGGTACTATTCCAGAGACGAAAAGGGAAATGCCAGGATCATCTTAAAAGATGCTTCCAGCTCGCCGGACGGGGACACCATCGGGCAGCGGATATGGACGGTTTATTATGATAAAGACAACAATGGGGAATTTACTGAACAGGAAGCATCGGTCTATAGTGATGAAAATGAGACAGAGCTTGTCATTGATACGGACAAGGTCGGCAGATATAAAGTCATGCTCACAGCAGTGGAGACTTTTACCGACACGATCCCGAAGCTGATAACCGGAGATGCATATTTACGGGATGATACCTCGGAGTATGTGACGGAAAGCTGTGTCTTCGAGGTGGGAAATGAGGCGCCACAGGCAAGGCTTTCGGTAGAGAAATCCAGGTCTGCGGATATCGTCTTCACCCTCGGGGATGCAGACAGGGAAACCCTGGATATCTACCGGGCAAAGGCAGAAGAGTTAAGGAAGGATCTCAAGGAAAAGGGTGTGGATGCAAGGGTCGATACGGTATCGGCTTCCATGCTGACCGCACAGGACACCTTTGCGTGGAAGGAATATGACCATTACAATTTTCCCGACAAGTTCCTGCCCAAACTGGAAAAGCATATCCTGTATGAAGGGGATGATATCCGTATGGTGGGATATTCGGAACATGCATTAAATGATTTCCTGTATATAGCGGATGACAATCCTGGGAAGAAGACCTTTGAATTTGATCTTCAGAGGGACAGTACTGACTGGCACAGCATAGAAGGGGGAGGCTTCCTCTTTAACACTGCTGTCAGTGATGAAAAAAATACGATCAAAGGTTTCTGCATCCTGGTCTCCCAGACCGGTCTGAAGCTGGTACAGATTGACTGCAATCATCTGGCCAATTTCCGGAATGGTGCTTACAGGTGGCTGCAGGATACGGGAAAGCTTCTCAGAACCTATCCCGTTGAAAACCTGTATGGAAGCCATCATTTCAGGATCGTGGCAGATACAAAGACGGTCTCTGTATGGGACGGGGAAACCCTAGTCATTGATGATTTTGTCCTGCCTGAAAATGATTACGGGTACGGCTTTGGACCCATTACAAGCCATAACGTCCATGGCTGTGACCAGCAGTCTTACTTTACCTTCAAGAACATCAGGATGGAGACCATGACCGGAAGCAGCCTGTCGGATATCGTGGCAGGCTATGGGTGGAGACCGGGTGCATCCCACTATGTTATCAGTTTAAGTGAGACTGAGGTGCCGGAGCTTGAGGAGACCGCAGACCTTGCGGCTGCCCTGATCCAAAATGAAGCAGTCTTTGTGGGGATCGGAAATGAAAGCAATGAAAACCAGTATAAGTCCCTGTTGAATGCTGCGGGGACGGGGGGCATTTATACAGAAACCGGTGAGATCGGAAAGACCATGGACAAGGTCAATGACTTCCTTGCGGAGGACATCCTTTCCCGGGACTGTTCCGTGGACAGGTACCTGACCACGGATGATATCATTTCCTATGGGGGATACTATCAGGATGCGGAAAATGATGGGATCTATGAACAGCAGTGGGAGTATGAGTATGACCCATCTGTATTCGGCGGGGCTGCCGGGGAAGCCGGGCATATCGTAAGAAAGGAGAGCGAGCCCCTTACCACCTTTACAGAGACGGGAGCTTATGCCATCCGGCTGAAGGTCCGGGACAACCCGGCAGGGGACAATGATGCACTGGATTCCTACCGCTTATGGTCCGGAACGGAGGAATATGAGAAGCTTGTGGTGGTACAGACCCGCCCGGCGGCATCGGTAAAGGCAGAGGTTTCCGGGAATGCATCGGACAAGACTGTCTGCATGGTCAATACCATATACGAAGCATCGGATGCCGACCATCCGGGCGATGCGGACAAGGGGATCCGGGAGGAATACTATGCTTATAAGAATGTGAAAGACAGTGGATGGACAGAGGGAAGGATGCCGAACCGTGTGACGGTGGGAGAAACGTATCTTGTGAAATACCGGGTAAAGGATGTGGAAGGCACATGGTCATTTCCTGCTGCTGCGGTAATCAAGACAAGGGATCTGTTAAGCGGCCAGGAGATAGAGGATACCACACCGCCGGAGATCTTCATCGAGGCTTCCAGAATGGAGGCGAAGGCAGGGGAAGAACTGCGGATAGAAGGCTGGGCGTCAGATGATTACGGCGTGGATACCTTTACCATGTCCATCAACGGGGAAAAGGTGCTGGACGCCTTCGGACGGGTGCGCTATACGCCGGACAGGGCAGGGACTGTCACGGTAAAGGCAAGGGCAGTGGATATCGGCGGCAATGAGAGCGAAAAGGAGCTTGTCATCAGAGTGGCAGATGACCGGGACAGGACTGCCCCGGTGGCAGAGATCACCTCGCCATCGGCAGGCTCTGAGCTGGACTTCAACGTCCAGATCAGGGGAACCGCAAAGGACGAGACAAAGTTTTCCCGATATACGCTGTCCTATAAAGAGGAAAAGGACAAGGAATATACGGTATTTAAGGAAAGTGATGCCCCGGTCAGCGATGATATCTTAGGAAATCTGGATATCTCCGGCTTTACGGACGGAACCTATGAGATCCTGCTGGCCGCAGAGGATGCGGCAGGCAATGTGTCTTACTATGGGATCGTTTTGTACATTGAGACAGGAGTGACCAGGGGATACCGGTTAAAGGCGGAGATCACGGATGTGAGATACAATGAAGGGACGGATGCCGTGGACATTTACGGGACCGTGACCGGGGACGGACATCTTGAACGCTACAGTCTGGGGTACCAGTACCAGGCAGAAGAGCTTTCGGAGATGACGGCTGTCTGTGAGGGCACGGAGGAGACCACGGAAGGACTGCTGGGGAGCATCCCGGCAGAAGGCCTTGTGCCGGGAACCTATCACCTGACCCTTGCCGTCACCGATACAGAGGGCAACAGCGGGACTGCATGCGGTGCATTTACCTACAGGGAAGAGACGGAAGAAGGGGAAGGAGAAAAGGGACAGCCGGAAATCTCCATGGACCTGAATGCCCCGGAGGCAGAGATCACCGGGCTTAAGCTGTCCGATGACCAGGGATATGTGGAAATCAAAGGAACGGCAAAAGACGATAAGGAGTTAAAGGGCTGGCTGCTTGATCTTGCGGAGGAGGGAAGTGAGGAATATACGGAGCTCGCTTCGGGAGCGGAAGCGGTGGAGGATGCCCCGCTTGCCAGCATCCCGGCAGAGATCCTGGAAGATGGGTCTTACACCCTGTGCCTTCAGGCATGGGATGCGTACGGAAACAGTATCATATACAGGACAGGATTTACCTACAAAAAGGGCAGCGGCAGCCTGGAGACCGGAAACGGAACAGGATCGGAGGAGCCGGTGCCGGGAGAGCCGGTAAAGAAGAACTTTGCTGTCAACCTTTCCCACAGTGCGGCAGATATCGGAACGGAGGTTCAGGTACAGGTAACCCTGCCAGATAATGTGAAGGAAGGGACTTTACAGATCAGGCAGGGGGACCAGGTGATTTCCGAGGGAAGCAGAAAAGCAGCATTTACCTCTGACAAGGCAGGAACGGTCACCATCACCGCAGCAGGTGTCACGGAAGAAGGGGAGACCATTACTGCTGAAGCAAGGTGTACTTTTTATAACCTGACGGACAAGAATCCGCCGGCAGCAGCCATCACCTCACCAAAGACCGGCACCGTGCTGACCGGACCGGTGGACTTTTTGGGCTCTGCCTATGACGCCGAGGGACTGAACCACTGGAAGCTGGAATACCGGATGGCAGGGGAAAAGGAATATATCCTCTTAAATGAAGGGACAGAGCCGATAAAGGACGGCGTGTTGGGACATTTCGATACCACGATGCTGATGAACGGGCAGTATGACGTGAAGCTGACGGTGCAGGACCAGGGCGGTAATGTAAGAAGAGTGGAAAATGACTATGTAGTAGAAGGAGAGCTGAAGGTGGGGGCGATGCATATCGGGTTCACCGACATCACGGCACAGATGGGAGGCACCTCCGTATCCGCGAACCGCATGTATGACAGCCGGAATAAGGCAATGGGCGATTTCGGCATCGGATGGACCCTTGGGGTGCAGGGCATGGAAATCTGTGAGAGCAGCACGCCTTTAAGCGAAGGGTATGAGATGGTAAAGAGCGGTTCGGTCTTTTCCACCAGCTACCAGATGACAGAAACAGAGAGCCATGATGTGGTGGTTACCTATGGGGACGGCAGCAGCGACCGTTTTGAGCTGACCTTTACTCCGGAGAAACAGGCGCTTGTACCAATATCCGAGGTGAAGCTGGGATACAAATGTGTGACAGACCAGAAGGTGAAGTTAGAGTTTGCCGGGGATACCACCGCTTATGTGGCAGGCAGTGAGCTGATGTTCTATGATGAAGCCATGGAGGATGCCCGCTCCTATAAGCTGACCACAGAGGACGGAACAGAGATCTATATCCGGGCAGGAAAAGGCGTCTATAAGATGGAGGACCGTGACGGCAACGTCATTACCGTGGATGAAGACGGCTACCATGCAGAGGACGGCAGGAGCATCACGTTTACCAGGGATGCGGAAGGACGTATCGTGAAGGCGGAAGACCCGGCAGGAAATGTGACCCGCTATGCTTATGATGATGCGGGTGACCTGGTGTCCGTAACGGATAGTGCAGACCGTACAGTAACCTTTACCTATGACAAAGAGCATAACCTTGCTTCCATCACTGACCCGATGGGGGTGGCAGTGGCAAGGAATGAGTATGACGATGACGGAAGGCTCATTGCGACTATTGATGCGGATGGGAACCGGGTGGAATACGACTATGACGTAGAAGGCAGGACCCAGTCCGTCAAAGACCGCAGGGGCAATACGACCGTCTACACGTATGATGATAACGGAAATGTATTGCAGACTGTGGATGCTTATGGCAATAAGACTACTAACAGTTATGACAGAAACAATAACCTGCTTACGGCTACCGATGCAAAAGGAAATACCACCGGTTATGCTTATGATGCTTCCGGCAATGTTACCCAGGTAACAGCGGCAGACGGCACGAAAGTGAAGAGCACTTATACTCAGGAGAACCTTGTCTCCTCTGTCAGTATGGCAGACAGGACGGTGATGGCAATGGAGTATGACAGCAAAGGCAGGATTGCTTCTGTAGAGGATGCGAATGGCAATGAAACCACCTACAGCTATACTTCGGATGGCAGGCTGACGGGTCTTGTGGACTCCATCGGGGAATACCAGCGGGTAACTTATGACAGTGAGGGAAATGTGGCTTCCACCGCCAACGGTGCAGGGGAAAGTGCGTCCTATACTTATGATAAGGATGGCAGGGTGACCAGCGTTACCGTCAGCAGGGAAGAAGACGGGGCAGTAAGGACTGCTACCAGCCACTACAGTTATAATGCGGCAGGGGACATTACCGAGAGCATTGATAATGCGGGAAATGTCATAAAATATGAATATGACGATAACGGCAGACTGACTGCCTCTGTGGATGCCAAGGGCAGACGGATCACTTATGCCTATGATGACATGGGGAACATGACAAAGACCACTTATCCTGACGGCACCTTCGAGACCTTTGCCTATGATGCCAATGGCAACAACGTGGCTGCCACAGACCGGAATGGTCTGGCTGTTACCATGGTTTATGACAAACTGGACCGCATGACCGAAAAGAGATATGCAGACGGCACCAGGGAAAACTATGTTTACGATGCTGTAGGAAATGTAATGGAAATGACCAATAGAAGCGGTGCCAGGACGGTCTATACTTATGATGAACGTTACCGCAATACGGCAGTCACGGATACCTATGGAAATGTGACATCCTTTGAATATGATGCTTCGGCAAGACTGACAAAGCGGGTGGATGCCAAAGGAAATGCGGTCACCTACACGTATGATGATAATGGCAACATGACGAAAACCACCTATGCAGACGGAAACAGCGTGACCAGTGAGTATGATGCAAGAAACCGTATTACCAGACAGGAAGACCCAAATGGCAATGAGACCATTTATACCTATGACGGGGCAGACCGCCTCACCGGGGTAACCGATGCTTACGGCAGCAGCTATACCTATGGGTATGATGGAAACGGCAATCTGGAAACGGTGACCGATGCCAATGGAAATGTGACCCGGTATGTATATGATGATGCGGGAAGGGTAAGTGCTGTAACCAATGCATTAGGCAAGACCATGGAATATGCCTATGATGAGACCGGAAATCTGGTACAGTCGAAGGATTATGCAGGAACGGTGACAAAGTATGCGTATGATGATATGGACCGTATGGTAAAGAAAACCATAGGGACAGACGTAACGGAATATACTTATGATAAGAACGGTTTACTGCTTGCTGTAACTGACAAGTCAGGAACGGTCCGGTACACCTACGACAAATATGACCGTCTGGCAAAGCGGACGGATGAAAAAGGCAGTACCTTATCTTATACTTATGATAAAGCAGGCAGGCTGGAAACCTTTGACAACGGTTTTGGAACTACCACTTATGAATACGACCTGCTTGACCGTGTGACGAAGGTCATTGACCGGAACGGGAAGGCAACCCTGTATGAGTACGACGAATTAGGAAACCGCAGTGCAGTCCGCTACCCTAACGGAAATGTGGTAACTTACACCTATGATGCCTGCCAGCGGCTGAAGGAAGAATGTGCCGTTAATGCAGATGGTGTGCAGATTTCCAAATACAGCTATGGCACCGGCAGGGCAGGAGAACGTACTTCCGTAACGGAGACCAACAGCGGCGTAGAGACGGAGATTACATATAAGTATGACAGGTTAAACCGTCTTGTAAAGGAAACCATTGAGCGGAACAGGAACAAGCTGACTTATGAATACAGCTATGATAAGGTGGGCAACCGCACGGAAAAGACGGTAGCCATAAAGGGAGATATTCTGGCACTGGCAGATGTGGATTTGGAAGAAGTACAGATAACCGAAGGGACAACGACCTATGCCTATAATGCACTGAACCAGCTGGTTACAGAGACTTCCCCAGAGGGAAATATCGCCTACATGTATGATGCCAATGGAAATCTTGTAAAGCAGACTGGCAGTAAGGCAGCAGATTATGCGTATGATAAGGAAAACCACCTGACAAGGGCATCCATCCGGCAGGGGGACAGTGGGATCATCGAGGAGTATACCTATGATCATGCAGGAAACCGTACATCCAAGACGGTAAATGGGAAGGATACGACATTCTATGTCAATGACACCAGTGGGGAGCTTGCCATGGTTGTGGCAGAGACAGACAAGGATGGAAGGGAAACGGCATACTATACCAGAGGAGAGGAGCTGCTCTCCGTGGAAAGAGGAGGGGCAGTATGGTATTATCTGTACGACGGACATGGAAGTGCCAGAACTTTAACAAATGAGGCAGGACGCATCACAGACCGCTACAGTTATGATGCATACGGAAACCTGTTAGAGAAAGAGGGGGATACCGAAAACGAGTTCCTTTACACCGGGGAACAGTATAATGTGAATACAGGACTTTACTATCTGCGTGCAAGATACATGAATCCATCTACCGGAACTTTTATCAGCATGGACAACTATGAGGGAAGCATTTATGACCCGGTAAGCCTGCATAAGTACCTGTATGCAAATGCCAACCCGGTGATGTATACGGATCCGAGCGGGTATGCAACGGATAAAAATCTTGCAGAAACAGCAGTTGCCGCAACGATCGCGGTCATGCTGGCATCATCAGTGGCACTGCATAACCAGGCGATGTTAAATATATTTTCAACCTTAAGGAAGAACATGGCTGATGCTGTAATGTCACTGCCATGCACAGTTTCCGTAACAGATTGGAAGAATGTGATTTTGGGATTTCCGGCACATGAATTTGATACAAAATGGCTGATTACCATACCAATGGCATTGTCATCATGGCAGTTGTTTGAAGCGATTTATGCAACAGATGAAGATACCAATAATCTTCCGGGAGTGCCAGAGAATCAGGAAGAAAAGAACAGGGTTGAGAGCATACCGGCGGAAGAGCAGAGTGGGGTTAAGGTTATTAAGAGTAAGAAATCCAAAGAGAGTGATAAAGGTAGAGCTACAGATATTCCTTCATGGGCAGAAGGAGAAGAGCCCCAAAATGATGAAAATGGGAAAGCCTTTGCGGAAAGACTTATGAATGAACGTTACGGAAAAGGTAATTGGCCTAAAACAAAGCAACAAAATAGGGAATATAGTCAATTAAAAAAATACGGAGATCGTGGATTTAAGTGGAGAAAATAAGTTAAATAATTTGAGATTTTATAAGGAGACTGTTATGGCATTTGTTTTTATGTTAAAACATATTTATAAGTTTACTGATTCTAAAGGATATGAGCAATTTGAGGACAAATTTTTAGGGATTTATTCTTGTGAAAAGGAGGTAAATGATGCAATCGGGAGATATTTTGTTCTTTCAGGGTTTAATCAGTATCCACGTGAGTGTTTTGTTATAGAAAAATGGGAAATAGATAAGGATACAAGTTGGAAAGAAGGTTTTATAAAAAGTTTTGAAGCAAATAAACTAAAAAAAATAGCAGAAAAGTATGACGAGAATACGGGGGGCTTTGATGTCAGTAGTTGGCTATTAGGTAAAATGCCTATGATTAATGAGCGTCCTATAGAATTTGCAAATAGATTAATGACTGAAAAGTATGGAGAGAATAATTGGAATTTGGATGAAGGATTAAGAGAAGAATATAATGATTTAATATTGTGGGGCGAGATTTGTTTTGAATAAAATAGAGGAGATTAGTTATGAATCATATTTTTTTGTTGTCACATAGTTATGAGTACAATCATCCTGATGGATATGAAGAGCTGGAAGATAAAAATTTAGGTGTTTATTTAACAAAACACAAGGCTGAAGAGGCTGCTGAGAGATATTATAAACTGCCAGGATTTAACAAATATCCCTTTGATTGTTTTTTTATAGAGGAAATGGAAATTGATAAAGATTATGGATGGGAAGAAGGTTTTTTTAGCTGGAAAGAAGAAATTTAAACATTATGTACTAAGTATTCATGAATAGAGAAGTATGTTATTATCTGTACGGCGGACATGGAAGTGCCAGAACTTTAACAAATGAGGCAGGACGTATTACAGACCGCTACAGTTATGATGCATACGGAAACCTGTTAGAGAAAGAAGGAAATACGGAAAACGAGTTCCTTTACACTGGGGAACAGTACAATGCGAATACAGGACTTTACTATCTGTGTGCAAGATACATGAATCCATCTACCGGAACTTTTATCAGCATGGACAACTATGAGGGAAGCATTTATGACCCGGTAAGCCTGCATAAGTACCTGTATGCAAATGCCAACCCGGTGATGTATACGGACCCGAGCGGGTATGCAACGGATAAAAATCTTGCAGAAACAGCAGTTGCCGCAACGATCGCGGTCATGCTGGCATCATCAGTGGCACTGCATAACCAGGCGATGTTAAATATATTTTCAACCTTAAGGAAGAACATGGCTGATGCTGTAATGTCACTGCCATGCAGCGTTTCTGTAACGGATTGGAAGAATGTGATTCTGGGATTTCCGGCACATGAATTTGATACAAAATGGCTGATCACCATACCGATGGCATTGTCATCATGGCAGCTGTTTAAGGCTATTAATGATGCCAAAGAAGCAGATGATGAGGTTGAAACACCGGGAGTACCAGAAAATAATAGTGAAGAAATAGGAAATGATGAAGAGGAAACAGAACTCCCTAAACAGGAGGGAAGAGGTGAATCTAAAGGTGGTAAACACGAACCAGAAAACTTAAAAGAAAAACTGGCGATGGAGGAAGTGATGTCTAATCCGGAGAGTGGTAAAATTTTGAAAGGAAAAAATACTGATCCTAGATGGCCGGCATCAGAAGGTTGGGAAAAAAGAGCAAAAAATGTAAATGGAGTAGAAGTACATTATGAATATAATCCTAAAACAGGACAGATTGACGATGTAAAAATAAAATAAGGGAGAGAAAATTTGAAATGGTTGTAAAATGTTTGAGTAATTCTGGAGATGCCTTTGTCAAGGCAACATTGGGGAAAAGAGGGGGAACGCAATCGATGGTGTTACCATTAAAAGTGAATGGTATATATACTGTATATGGGCAGATTCTTTCCGAAGGGATAATGGAGTATTTGATTTTAGGAGAAGAAAACTATCCTTCATGGTATCCAGTGGAATTATTTGAAATAATTGATGATAGAATTTATTTTGACTGGATGTTCAATTACAGAGGAAGGGATGGTATTTCTGCGGTTTGGGGATATGAAGAATTGGTGAGGGATGAAGAGTACATATATAACTTAGAAGACCGTGAAAAAATGGCTATCCAAATATTTCTTGACAGAAAAAAAGAAATTGATGAAGCAAATGAATGGTGATGAGAATAGAAAATTTTAATAAATGTAATTTGGAAAATGATAGAATTAAATAAGATGATTGGATTACAGATTGCTACAGTTATGATGCATACGGTAACCTGTTAGAGAAAGAAGGGATACCGAAAACGACTTCCTTTATATCGGGGAGCAGTATAATATAAATACAGGACTTTACTACCTTCGTGCCAGATATATGAATCCGTCTACCGGAACATTTATCAGTATGGACAGCTATCAGGGAAGCGTTTATGACCCGGTAAGCCTGCATAAGTACCTGTATGCGAATGCCAACCCGGTGATGTATACGGATCCGAGCGGGTATGCAACGGATAAAAATCTTGCAGAAACAGCAGTTGCCGCAACGATCGCGGTCATGCTGGCATCATCAGTGGCACTGCATAACCAGGCGATGTTAAATATATTTTCAACCTTAAGGAAGAACATGGCTGATGCTGTAATGTCACTGCCATGCAGCGTTTCTGTAACGGATTGGAAGAATGTGATTCTGGGATTCCCGGCACAAGAATTTGATACAAAATGGCTGATTACGATACCGATGGCATTGATATCATGGCAGCTGTTTGAGGCGATTTATGCAACAGAGGAAGATACTAATAATCTTCCGGGAGTGCCGGCAGAGGAGCAGGAAGAAAAGGATAAGGTTGAGAGCATACCGGCGGAAGAACAGAGTGGGGTTAAGGTTTATTCAGATTATATAACAGATAATCGTGTTCCGCTGGACAATGAAACCATTTTAGGAAATGGTACATTTCAGAAAACGAAAATACGTGTTAAAGGTGCGACAGTATATAAAAAAGGTAATCGATATTATTATAGAGATACATTTCATACAGGAGAATCTGCACATTTGGAAGTATTTGATAAGTCGGGGAATCATTTAGGTGAAGCAGACCCTAAAACAGGAGAGATTAGACCAGGAACAGTGGATTCGTCTAAAAAACTTAATGTTAGGTGAGGATAATAATGAGTACAATAAAATATATCAATATTAACAATAATGATGTTTATTTTTTAGCTTGTGTAAATGATAAAATTTTGATAAATGACAACTATAAAGGGATGCTGATTTTGGATAGCGAATTAAACATGATAGATGCTATAGAGATTATGGATGATTTAGTTATTTATTCGTATTATGTATATCAAAATAAGATTTTACTATATTGTCCAGAGAATAATAATATTGTATTCTTAGATGTGGAATCAGGTAAATATATAATAATTTCATTATCAGGATTCGAAAGTGAAATATTTGGTGATGTTTATGAATTGGATGATGATAAAATTATATTAGCTACATATAAAGGGAATTTTATATGTATTGATTTATTGAATCAAAATCCAAAGTTGTCATATTATAATGGAACTGGTACTCAAGTGCAAAAAGATTATGATATTTTGAAAAATTATACTGTTCATAAAGTTTTTCCTGATGTGACAAGAGCATTAGTTGGAAATGAAGAATTGTGCTTGATAGATTATCGAAAGCATATGGTCTTATTGGAAAGAATAAAGCAGGAACAATATCATGATTACGAGTTAATGAACCATTGTTTGGTTAAAATAGGAGAAAATAACATAAACATGACTAATTGTAAAAATGAAGTTGTTTTAAAACCTATGAAAGGATATATATACTTAAGGGCTAAGTCTTTAAAGGTAAATGAAGTAAGTTATATAATTACTTTAGCATCATGTAATGATAATGCAGAAAGCTGTATGATTGAGAAACATTTCCTATAAAACATGGAGTCATTGAGGAGGGCATATGAAATTTTATGATTTAATTCAACAATATGACGAAAAGGGAATTGATAAAGAAGCATGGTATGATTCTTTACAAATATATTATCATGAATTACTTGATGGATATAAGTTTAGACAAGTAGAATATTTAAAGATTTATCCACTTATTTTGGAATTGCAAGATATTGATATATGTGAAAAAAGTATTTTGCAAGACATGATAGATTCTATAATTAACATTCTAAAATGTCTTTTTAAAATTTAAAAACGATTGTAATTTTTATGGAAATGTATATAATTTGTGTATTTACACTTTGAGAGAATATTAACCTTATAATTAATATTATATTTGTATGCTAGGAAGAATTTTGTTATAGAAATATGGAAAAAAGTATTAAAGGAAAAGATTCCATATTACAATACTATCTTCATGCAAGATACATGATGGGCATAATGGAACCCCTAAACTATTCAATAATGTTCTTCGGTGGTTACATAATAATGGATGGTGTATGAATCTTAATTAATATATTTTACTTAAAATTACTAAATTGGAGGTTATGTAATGGAGGAATATTTAGAATTGAATAAGAGTTACTTGGATTCAATGCATGATCAGATTGTGGATACAATAGAGATAACAGAAGATGATTTGATATTAAATTATAACTCTTTACAGTATCAACATGTACAATCGAATTGTATTTATAATAAATGTAATATAATATTCAAGAATATAGATACACCTTATGTTGAAGTTATAAAAGAACGCAAATGTAAAGGAAAAATGGGATTATATTATGTAGAAGAGTTCTTAAGTATAATGAAACGAAAGAAATATTGTTTCAAACATTATATTATTACGTTGGATATAATACTGTATTTATTGATGGAAGATTGATAAATAAAAAACATAATACGATAAGTAAATGTTATTTTATAATACCAGCAAGTAAGGTTTTATATAAATGGATGGAGTGAATTGTAAAATGTTTTAAATATATTTATTTGCCAACAGCGTAACAATTGCTTCTATACTTATGATTCTATCTACTGGAACCTTTATCAGCATGGACAGCTACAAAGGAAGTATTTATGACCCGGTAAGCCTGCATAAGTACCTGTATGCAAATGCCAACCCGGTGATGTATACGGACCCGAGCGGGTATGCAACGGATAAAAATCTTGCAGAAACAGCAGTTGCCGCAACGATCGCGGTCATGCTGGCATCATCAGTGGCACTGCATAACCAGGCGATGTTAAATATATTTTCAACCTTAAGGAAGAACATGGCTGATGCTGTAATGTCACTGCCATGCACAGTTTCCGTAACAGATTGGAAGAATGTGATTTTGGGATTTCCGGCACATGAATTTGATACAAAATGGCTGATTACCATACCAATGGCATTGTCATCATGGCAGTTGTTTGAAGCGATTTATGCAACAGATGAAGATACGAGTAATCTTCCGGGAGTACCAGAGAATCAGGAAGAAAAGAACAGGGTCGAGAGCATACCGGCGGAAGAAAAAGATGGGCCGAAGATTTATCAAGATAAAGGAAAGAAACAAACGAAACCGGATGACAAAACCAGAGCTACCGATAAACCATCTTGGGCAGCAGGACAAGAACCTGAAGATGAAGAAAACGGAAAACAGTATGCAAAAAGAATGATGGATGAGAAATATGGAAAAGGTAATTGGACACGTAAAGGGAAACAAGGAGAGGAATATAGTCAGTTGAAAAAATATGGGGATCGTGCACATTATTGGAAAAAATAGGAGGGACAGATTATGGAAAATATATATTTTTTGAGGCATATTTACAAATTTATTGATGATTATGGATCTGAACAATATGAGCATAAGGTATTAGGATTTTATTCAAGTGAAGCAAAAGCCTTAGACGCTGTTGAACGATATTTTGTACTGCCAGGGTTTAATCAATATCCGAAAAAGTGTTTTATTATAGAAAAGTGGAAGATGGATGATGATATGGCATGGAAAGACGGATTTATAAAAAGTTTAGAAGCAATTCATCGCCAACCAATAGCTGATAAATATGATGAAAATACGAGGGGATTTGATGTCAGCAGCTGGGCAGAAGGGGAAGAGAAAAAAGAAGAAACAAAAAAGGAGTTTGCCATGCGGATTCTGAATGAAAGATATAAAGACTGCTGCTTAAATAATGGGTTGTATGAAGAGTATCTTGCATTGTTATTATGGGGAGAACTCTGTTTTGATTAAGTGGTAAAAAAATATTGTTTGGAGGATAAGTATTATGAAGGTGTTTGTATTAACGCATGAATATGAGTATAAGGTGGATTATTATGAAGAGTTAGAACAAAAGTATTTAGGAATCTATTCATCTGAGGAAAAAGCACAGCAGGCGGCAAAAAGGTATTATCAATTGCCTGGATTTAATAAATATCCATTTGACTATTTTTATATTACAGAAGATGAAATGGATGTGGATAATGGTTGGGCAGAGGGATTTGTAGCTTGGGAAGGCGAATATTTTGGGGATATTCAGGATCTGTAAATTTTGTTTTTCATAGGCAGTGACATGGAAGTGCCAGAACTTTAACAAATGAGGCAGGACGCATTACAGACCGCTACAGTTATGATGCATACGGAAACCTGTTAGAGAAAGAGGGGGATACCGAAAACGAGTTCCTTTACACCGGGGAACAGTATAATGTGAATACAGGACTTTACTATCTGCGTGCAAGATACATGAATCCATCTACCGGAACTTTTATCAGCATGGACAACTATGAGGGAAGCATTTATGACCCGGTAAGCCTGCATAAGTACCTGTATGCGAATGCCAACCCGGTGATGTATACGGATCCGAGCGGGTATGCAACGGATAAAAATCTTGCAGAAACAGCAGTTGCCGCAACGATCGCGGTCATGCTGGCATCATCAGTGGCACTGCATAACCAGGCGATGTTAAATATATTTTCAACCTTAAGGAAGAACATGGCTGATGCTGTAATGTCACTGCCATGCACAGTTTCCGTAACAGATTGGAAGAATGTGATTTTGGGATTTCCGGCACATGAATTTGATACAAAATGGCTGATTACCATACCAATGGCATTGTCATCATGGCAGTTGTTTGAAGCGATTTATGCAACAGATGAAGATACCAATAATCTTCCGGGAGTGCCAGAGAATCAGGAAGAAAAGAACAGGGTTGAGAGCATACCGGCGGAAGAAAAAGATGGACCGAAGATTTATCAGGATAAGTATGTGGGCGAATCTCTCCGTCCAGAGGCTGCTATTACTGGAAGTAAGAAACATGGAATCCATTGGAAAGAAGGACCTGCAAGAGCTAAAAAGACAGGAAAACCACAGGGGCAGTGGGCAGAAAAGGATTTAGAATATGCAACTCGCATGGCTAGTACATTAAAAGCGGGAGAAAGTGCAACTTTTGATTTACCATTAAATTCAGAATCAATAGTTCATATGCCAAATGGTAGTACAAAAAAAGCTACAAAGATATGGATTAGAAATAATGGCACAGGAACTTGGCATGGATATCCAACGCTATAAAAAATTGTTAATTAACAATGTATTAAAATGAAATTGCAGAAAGGAGTAAAGAGATACATAGTCATGTATTCTCATAAGTTAGTATGGATTTTGTAATGCAAGCAAGTAATCCCGATTTTGAAAAGTTATGTGATGATTCGGATAGTACTTTATCTGACGCAATGGAAACAGTATTTTTAATGAATACAGAAGATGCATATATGATATGGAGACATATTAGTATTCCTTTGTCATATAAATATGATCTCAGCTATATGATAGATGATATTTTAAATTTGATAGAACAGTTACAAAAAGAAATGTGCGGAACAAAGTATATATCATGGTTACCAGATACATTTAGGAGTGATTGGAAAGTGGAATGGAAAAATGGCAAATTAATCATCTATGCAGAATGGTATAATATTACTGGCGGATTAGAAAAAATACTCAATAAAGATAATTGTTTACAGATGAACATTGATGATTTTTTAAAAGAATGGAAGAAAATATTAGAAACCATATATTATAGTTTAAAGCAATGCAATTATACAGAAAATCAAATATATAATATGAAGAGATTATTTTTTCAATTAAATAATATTCAAGAATATGGAACATTATATACAAAATAATTTTAGATGTCATCTGTGATAATGGAAACAAAAACACAAGATTTTTAACAGTTATCAGAAAACATTAAGCCTGCATAAATATCTGTATGCAAATGCCAACCCGGTGATGTATATGGACCCGAGCGGGTATGCAACGGATAAAAATCTTGCAGAAACAGCAGTTGCCGCAACGATCGCGGTCATGCTGGCATCATCAGTGGCACTGCATAACCAGGCGATGTTAAATATATTTTCAACCTTAAGGAAGAACATGGCTGATGCTGTAATGTCACTGCCATGCACAGTTTCCGTAACAGATTGGAAGAATGTGATTTTGGGATTTCCGGCACATGAATTTGATACAAAATGGCTGATTACCATACCAATGGCATTGTCATCATGGCAGTTGTTTGAAGCGATTTATGCAACAGATGAAGATACCAATAATCTTCCGGGAGTGCCAGAGAATCAGGAAGAAAAGAACAGGGTTGAGAGCATACCGGCGGAAGAAAAAGATGGACCGAAGATTTATCAAAATGAGAAAAATAGTAGAGAGAATGTTAATGATAATAGAACAGCAAATGAGATAATATCTGAAGAGAAGAAAAATAGTATTCGGAGGGAATTTCCATCGGAATGGCTTGATAAAACGAGAAAAGAGATTGATGTAGCAGCTAAAAAAGGAAATGCTCGTGCTCGAAAAGCAAGAAAACTATTGTCAGATAAAGATTTTAATAAATCATCAAATTCAACAAGGTCTAAGAAAGGAAAATGATATATGAAAAAAACGGTATGCGATTATGAAGATGTAATTTGTGCTATTGAAAAATACTATCCTAAAGGTTTTTGTTATGAAGATATACAATATAAGGAATCAGTTGAGTATATTAGATTTAAGAAACTATTAGAAAACGGAAAATTGCGTGCAGAAAAAGATAAATTTTTTAGAAAAGCAATTAAGTCTGTGTTTGAGGAATATTATGTTCAAAATCATATACATACACCTCCTTACCCGAGTCTTCATTATTCAGTTTTATTAAAAAAAGACCAAGATATTATGGATGATGATATTGAACTGATAAAGATATTAGGTGGAGAAAGGTATGATTTAGAAATATTTATAAGTTTAATATTCCCATGTTGTTATTTTTATACGAATAAAACAACATATATCCCACAGAACAATTTACCACGAGAACAATGGAGTTTTTCTACACATTCCGCAAATTATAAATTAGATGACAAATCAGTAATTGCTCTACAGGAAACATTTGAAAAAAATAATATATATGTTTTATCGCCCGAAATAATACATAAAAAGGTACCTAATATTAGTACAGAATTATTATCAAGCGAAGAATTGCAAGTTGAAATATTTCACTGTCTATTTTCCGATATAGTTACGGATTATTATTGAATTATGATTTAATGAAAATATTAGGAAAAATATATTATTGTTGTAATCAAGATAAGGGAGAATTCAATTCTGGGATTCCCGGCACAATATTTTGCTGATAATTTAAAAGGGGTAAGAAAAGCATATAATATATCTAGGATATACAGAAGGTGTGACCAGATATTAAATATATTGATTTAGCTCTAGATGGCAGTATTATTTTATTCAGAAAACAATAGGAGGGTATATATGTGGCGGAATATTAAAATTGAGGATATGGGAGCAATTAATAAATGTGTGGCAGAATTTCAGATATGGTCACCTGATATTTTGCCATAAATTACTAAATTGGAGGTTATGCAATGGAGGAATATTTAGATTTAAATAAGAGTTACTTGAATTCAATGCATGATCAGATTGTTGATACTATTGAGATAATAGAAGATAATTTAATATTAAATTATGAATCTTTACAACATACACAGTCAAATTTTCTCTATAACAAATGTAAGATAATATTCAAAAATATAGATGCTCCTTATGTTGAAGTTATAAAAGAACGCAAATGTAAAGGGAAAATGAGATTATATTACATAGAAGAGTTCCTAAGTTTAATGAAACGAAAGAAATATATGCTCCAAACATTATATTACTATGTTGGATATGATACTGTATTTATTGACGGAAGATTGCTTAATAGAAAGCATAGTACGATAAGCAAGTGTTATTTTATAATACCAGCAAATAAGGTTTTATATAAATGGATGAGATGAATTGAAAGATGGTTTAAATATACTTATTTGCTAACAGTGTAGCGATTGAATCCCATACCTATGATTACATTGGAAACCGTACATCCAAGACGATAAATAGGAAGGATACGACATTCTATGTCAATGACACCAGTGGGGAGCTTGCCATGGTTGTGGCAGAGACAGGCAAGGATGGAAGGGAAACGGCATACTATACCAGAGGAGACGAACTGCTCTCCGTGGAAAGAGGAGGGGCAGTATGGTATTATCTGTACGACGGACATAGAAGTGCCAGAACTTTAACAAATGAGGCAGGACGCATTACAGACCGCTACAGTTATGATGCATACGGAAACCTGTTAGAGAAAGAGGGGGATACCGAAAACGACTTCCTTTACACTGGGGAACAGTACAATGCGAATACAGGACTTTACTATCTCCGTGCAAGATACATGAATCCATCTACCGGAACCTTCATTAGTATGGATACCTACGAGGGAAGTATTTACGACCCAGATACCCTGCATAAATATCTGTATGCGAATAGGAATCCGGTAACGTATAGTGACCTGAGCGGGAATTTTGCCAGTGCAGTTGGTGGATTAGTAGCAACTACAATTAACACAGTGATAAATAATTTCCAGACGCTGAATGCAATGGGAATAATTTCTGGTCTGACCAACTCGGCGATAACAGCATTTCTTGGTGGAAGTGACATGGAGATTGGTGAGGCATTCTTTAAAGGATATGTGACTGGATTTGGATTAGGTGCTGTTATGTATGTTGTTGCAGCATATGAAATAATGACCATTGCGGAAATGTGCTTGATAATGGCTGGTTCTAATACGGTTATGAGTGTGGTATTGTCCATTGTTGCTGTTAATTCAGGAAATACAAAAGCTGCTTTAGTATATGGGACATTATCAATATTATCATTCTTTACATTTATAAGTTATATAATCTAAAGTGTATGGCTACGATAGATGGTGATAAGGGCACTGTCGGAATAGAATATAACAATTCTGCCGAACCTCATGGAAATAGCAAAGCTAGTATAAAACCACAGCATGGTTATGAAATTTATAACAAAGAAACGGGAGATGTTGTAAAAACAGGTATAAATGGACAACCATTAAATAAAAATGGAACATCTCCACGTGCAAATATTCAGGTAAATAAATTGAATAAAGCAGTTGGTTATAATTTATTTGAGGCCAGAGTTGTAGAAGTAGATATACCAAATAGAGAGTTAGCTTTAGAATGGGAAAAAAATAATGCATTGCGTTTATGGCAGGAGGGTAATTCAATGTCTATGCATAAAAGGCCGAAACCTTGGGAATAGAAAGGATAATGAGTATGTTGTTACGTGAAATAGAATTAGATTTGACATATCAAAAAAATAATGAAGCTATTCAACGATTACAAGATTGCAAAAGGTTGGATTATATGGAAGCTGTGAAGCAGGATTACGAGGTTAATTGGAAAGAAATGCGAAGAAAATTTCAGTTGATGACGCACTGTATGACATCAATGATTGAGCGTATTATGAAACCAATACATACGAAAGATTGTTGGAAAATTTTGATTGAATGCGTAGATGGTTGTATAGATGTGGGATATCGAAATTTGCTTGGTGTACATACAATACAGATAGCATTTAATAAACAACAGTTCTTTTTGGTGAGTAATCTTGAAAAGAAAAAAATGGTAATTAATGTGGTATTAGAAGCAATAAAACGATTTTCGGATATTATTGATTTTGAAGTAGCCAATATCAGAGAAGCGTGTATTGAAATAAAGAGAAGAGATTATACCAATGAATGGTTTTGGAAAAAATCATGTACGGAGAAAAAGAAAAAGGCACAAGTCAAAATTATTCATGATGTAGATGATGTAAAAATATATATAGTTTTTTCAGAAGATAATAATTTAATACAAGAAAAATTATTATTATGTGCAGAACCTGATGAAAGGAGTTACAGTCTATTTTTAGGTGAAATTTCTTGGATATCTCCAAATGAAATTGTATTGATATCGAAAAGTGGTGATAGATATATATGTAATAATGGTAAGTAGTTATATTTGAACCGAAAGGAACGAGCAGTAAACCAAAAAGTAATAGAGAACAGTATATGGGGAAAACACCAGGCAAAAATTCAAGAACCAGACGAGAGGTGATTGAGAGAATGAAAACAGAAGGAAAAATAAGGGATGGTGTTAATGGTCAGGAGTTTTTCTTAGAAGGATATCAAGATCGGTTCCCGTTAGAAGAAGCAGATATGTCACATATTGAAGATTGCGTTTCTTGGTGGAATGAAATAGGAAGGTTTATGGGTGCAAAATCAGAGGGTGTTAGAAAATTTATGCTGGAATCAAAAAATTATTATTTAGAACATTATCATATAAATCGTTCTCAAGGGGGAAGTTGTGGTGAGACGTATTTGCCACCAGAAAATTAGGAGGAGACAAGATGGAATTAAGTAGCCAATTATATAACCGCATTAAAAAATATTGTGCATTAGGAGATGAGTTGATTGAGGAGGGTGATTTTGATGAAGCTATACGAAATTATAATAAGGCAAGAGAATTGCTTCCTGAGCCAATATATGATTGGGAAGCAGCTACATGGATTTTTGTTGCATTAGGGGATGCTTTTTATTTAAGTTCTAGGTATCAAGATGCATTAAATAATTTAAAAGAAGCTCAAAAATGTTATGGTGGAATAGGAAATCCATTTATTTTATTAAGAATAGGGCAATGTTATTACGAATTAAATAATATAGGGAACGCAAAAAAATATTTGTTACAAGCATATATGATAGAGGGGGAGGATATTTTCAAAAATGAAGAGAATAAATATTTTAATATAGTGAGGGAGAGCATTTAAAATGAATGATGATATTAGAAAAGAAGTAGAAGAATTAAGAGTGAAAAGTGTTGAGGCTTTTAAAAAGGAGGATTATATAAATACAATTTACATTTTGGAAAAAGCATGGGATATATTGCCGGGCAATAAGATAGATGAAAAGGAAAGTTTTACAATCGCTTCATATATATTGGAAGCTGCGATTCGTTCAAAGAATAAAAAGGTAATGGAAAAATGGATTGAAAAGATAGTAGACGCGAACCCTGCACGCCCAGATTGTGGTGAACGGGAAATGTGGATTGGGAAAGTGCACTATGAATTAGGGAATTTCGATAAAGCCAAGGAATATTTAAGTATTGCATATCAAAAGTCAGGAGGAAGAAGCTTTACTAGTAGAGACATGGTATATAAGCATTTTCTTGAAGAAAGGATGAGTAGTTTTAACTAAACATGCTATTTTAATGTTGGGTGCTAATAGAGGTAAGGCTGACAAAGCAGACGGATGCAAACGGCAACCGCACGAAGGTCATTTATCCGGATGGAACGGATATCGAGAGCAGGTATGATGAGAGAGGAAGAACCATATGGCAGAAAGATGCGGCAGGAAGAAAAACGGAATATACCTATGATGGAAATGACCGCCTGATTGCAGTGAGACAGCCAAATGGAGCAGTAGCCGCTTATACTTATGACCAGAAAGGGAACCTTACGGCAGTGGAGGATGCAAACGGTAATGTTACCCGCTATGAGTATGACGCAGAGGGCAGAAGGACCAAGACCATCCTTGCGGATGGAAGCAGCAGCATAAGCACGTATGATAAACAGGGAATGTTCACCGGGACAGTGGACTGTAACGGAGTGCAGACCACCTATACCTATGATGACCAGGACAGGATTGTAAAGGAACAGACCGGAGAGGAATATACTGCCTACGAATATGACACTTACGGCAGGCTGACCGGGCTGAAAACAAAGGAGAGTGAGGTTACTTATCGCTACAACAAATACGGTGAATTAGAGCAGAAGACATACGAAAATGGTGAGGCAGTCAAATATCTGTATGACAGATATGGAAGAACCAGTGAGATACAGGTGCTGGCAGATGACAGGGTACAGGCCTCCACAAAGTATGAGTATGACAAAATGAGCCGTCTGACCCGTGTGGTGGGCAGGAACGGGGAGGCAACGGTCTATACCTATGATGCCAACGGCAGCCGGGAAACAGCCACCTTTGCTAACGGAGTAAAGCTGACCTATACCTATGATGACCTGAACCGGTTGATCTTACAGAAATCAGTTGACAAAAACGGAACCGTCATCGCACAATACGAATATACCCTTGGGAAGAACGGGGAGCGGACAAAGGTCACAGAAAGCAGAGCCTGCGGGAATGCAGAGATTTCTTATGATTATGATAAGGCAAACCGTCTGGTAAAAGAAGTCATCGAGAGAAGTGGTGAGAAAACTACATATATTTATACCTATGATGCTGTTGGAAACCGGATATCAAAGAATGAGAACGGGGAAAAAACAGAGTATGCCTACAACAACAGGAACCAGCTTGTAAAGGAGACCTCTGTAGCCGGAACGGTTACCTACAGCTATGATGTAAACGGTAATCTGCTGAAGCAGTCGGGAATTACAGATACCATCTACACATATGATGTGTATAACCGTCTTACTGCGTACCAGCAGGGAGAACAGAAGGAAAGCTATACCTATGATGCAGAAGGAGTAAGAAGGAGCAAGACAACCGGAACGGACAGCATTTACTTTGTATCCGATACCAGAGGGGAGCTGTCCCAGACCCTTGCAGAAACAGACGGCAGAGGAAATGTCAGAGCAGAATATACAAGAGCTGACAGTCTGACTGCACAGGTGAGAGCTGGGGAAGTGTCCTATTATCTGTATGATGGTCATGGGGATGTAAGGGCATTATTGAATGAAGCCGGAAGGATAACTGACAAGTACAGATATAATGCGTATGGAGAACTTATAGAAAAAACAGGAGATACAGAAAACCACTATCTTTATACCGGAGAGTACTACGATGGTACGTCAAACCTGTATTATTTAAGGGCAAGGTACATGAATCCAGCAACAGGTAACTTCCTGACGATGGATACCTATGAGGGAAGTATTTATGACCTGGATACCCTGCATAAATATCTGTATGCGAATAGGAATCCAGTAACGTATATTACTTCATATCCATTTGTGATAATTCCTGTATCTGGTCACGCTTTGCATAGATTACAGCAGTTATATGAACTGCAATATTATCTTCGTCTATCCAGAAATATACAAGAAAGTTTTTTCCACTATTGCAACTCCCGTCTTAAATCTGCAAATACATTAACAGCGGGACGTGATTTGTCAGATTTTGCTTGTGACAATCCCGTTTCCATAATGGAGTTAAACTCTTCTGTGGTTAGGGAATCCAATGAGGGAGGTTCTTTTGGTAAGGATAAAGAGAATGGGATACTTTTAGTCATAATGATTTGTTTATAAAGCATGTTAATGACAACGGATGCCGGATAACACAAAAACACTCATGTAAGAGTGTTTTTGTGGCATGACGGACTATTCTGTACCAGAATCATTTATCCGGAAAGATAAATCGGCGAAAAATTCATCAAAGGTAGCGTGATAAAGTTCTTTAAGAGCTAAGAGGACACTCACCCTGATATTGTGGCGACCTAATTCCATTTGGGAGATAATCTCCCGGCTCATCGTAAATCCCATTATTTGTAGCTGGGCGGCGACATCTTCCTGAGATAACTTGTTTCGTAGGCGCAAGGCTTTCAGATTAGAGCCTATGGATATATCTTGATTGATAACAGATGGCATAAGTGTTTTCCTTTCCTGAAAGTTTTGGAATAAATTCATTCCATTATTGATTTTACCGTAGGAATGATGTAAAATTGGAATGAAATCATTCCATATAATAATTTAATAAACAGGGAAGACAGTGATATGGGCATAACAGAAATTGATCTTATAGAAAAGCTGAGTAAGCTGTTACCAGGAATATGGGATTTTGATAAATGAGGAGGTTGGTGAATATGCAGGAAATGAGAGATTTTAATGAGATAGTCAGCTGGGTAAATATACAGGAGATACGGTCTTTTATGTTAGAAGGTATTGACCTTTCAAGCTGGAGTGAAAAGCCGGATGTAGACGGCTATGAAGATAGGCTGCGAAAAGGAGAAGCACCTCTATGGGAGTTTTTAGAAGGACTTTATTCAGACGGAGATAAAAGGTATGCTGTCTATGACCTGATATGCAGGGCGCTCTTAGTAAATCAGGAAGTTTATACGGAACTGGGAATAAGGCTTGGGGCACAATTGATATTTGAACTTCTCAAATCGAATCCGTTAAAAGAGGAGGAGCATTAAAGAGGATAACAAAAAGAGATAAGCAGACAATCCGTTTTCTAAAGCGGGTAAAGGGGTATCCGGGATGATGCATTTAATCTTTCGAGAATATGACTTCTACTTTCCTTTTCTTGTTCGATTTTTCTTGTATTTTAAGGAATTACACGATATAATAATATTTTGTGAGAAAATTGGTTACACCAGTTAAAATTCCGCTTTAAACGGTGGGATATTCAACCCTTGCCACATTTGCCAGATGTCCGTGTAAACACGGCTGTCAGGCTCATTGTCCGAGGGAATAAATAACACGGAGGAAATATTATCATGGCAGATAATTCAGGCTTGGGATTGGATTATGATAAATATGCAGGAATACTTGCACATCCAACCTCATTTCCCGGTGCTTACGGGATTGGAGATTTAGGTCCGGGAGCTTACGCATTTATAGATTTTTTAGAAAGGTCAGGGTTAAATATCTGGCAGGTTCTGCCGCTGGGGCATACAGGATTCGGAGATTCTCCTTATCAGCCGTTTTCGTCCTTTGCAGGACAACCCCTGATCATCAGTATTGAAGATTTGCGTAAGGCGGGGCTGCTATGGGATGAGGATTTTCGTGAAATGCCGCAATGGGATCCCTGCCACATTGAATATGGCGAAGCGATTGCATTTAAGACCGGTTTATTGAAGAAAGCATTTGAACGTTTTGGCGATTCGGAGGTTCAGGATGCGTATTCGACGGATGAAAAATTTTTGGCAGGCTACAAACAATTTTGTGAGGATTCTGACTGGCTGGATGATTATGCACTATTTATGGCGGGAAAGGATTATTTTGAAGGCGCTCCATGGTATATGTGGGATAATTCTTTAAAGAAACCGACAGCAAAGCAGAAAGAGGAATGGATGGAGAAACTTTCTGCTGAAGTGGAATATTATCGTTTTATCCAATATATTTTTCATAAACAGTGGTTTGCACTGAAGAAATATGCAAATGATAAGGATATCAAGATTGTAGGAGATATTCCAATATTTGTGGCATGGGACAGCGTAGATGTATGGTGCAATAAGAAGCTGTTTGATCTGGATGCAAAGGGATATCCCAAGACAGTGGCAGGTGTGCCGCCGGATTATTTTTCCGCAACAGGTCAGTTATGGGGGAATCCTCTTTATAAATGGAGCGAGCATACGAAGACAGGCTATGAATGGTGGTTTAAGAGAATCCGTCATCAGTTGAAGCTGGCAGATTTTCTGCGGATTGACCATTTTAGGGGATTTGATAAATACTGGGCGGTTCCGTTTGGTGAGGAGACCGCGATTAACGGTAAATGGATGCAGGCACCGGGTGTCAATTTCTTTACCCAGTTAGAGGCGACTCTTGGATATCATATGCCGATTATCGCAGAAGATCTGGGTGAAATCGACCAGTCAGTTATTGATCTGCGGGATAAATTCGGTCTGCCGGGTATGAAGATTTTACAGTTTGGATTTGAGAATCCAGAAGAAAATAATTTTTTGCCGCATAATTTTATAAGAAACTGCGTATGTTACACCGGGACTCATGATAATGATACGACGCTTGGATGGTATCAGAAGTGTTATGAGGCATCAAAGGATAAGCTTAGAAGGTATTTCAATACGGATGGCGGCGATGTGTGCTGGACACTGATTCGTGCGTGCTTTTCATCTGTGGCAAATATGGCAATTGTCCCTATGCAGGATGTGCTTTGTCTGGACTCGTGGGCAAGGCTGAATACACCGGGTATAGGTGAGGGCAACTGGGCATGGAGATTCCGTAAGGAGGACATGACGCCGCAGTTAGAAGCAAGACTGTTTGAGACAGCTAAGCTGTATGGAAGATAGGAATTGGAAGAAGCCGTAAATGGCTGGAACCAATGGAATGTGTGATATAATGAAGAAAAATCACTTGCTTGCAAGGGTGATTTTTCTGAATGCTGATCATGAGCAGTGCCCATGATATAATGAATTGTGCTGATGCACAACAGGTCATCAATTTTCTTTGAAAATTGGTGACATATGATAGAGCAAAGAGATTTCGAAGGTGGTAAAGAGCAGTATATGAGAAGTGTATTAGTATTAGGTTTTCTGTTTTTGTTTCTGGTGCTGATGATACCGGTGCATCTAATTCTTCTGTTGATTGGAAAATGGAATCAGGAACTTAGGTATCGTATCGGTAATGCGATTGTTTACTGGGCGTTTCGCTGGGAACTGTTTCAGTCGGGGGCACAGATAGAGGTAAAGGGAATTGAGAATATACCGGAGGATGCCGTATTATTTGTCCCGAACCATAGAAGTTATTTTGATATATTGGTGCTTCATACCACCAGTACCAAGCGGCCGGGGTTCGTGGCAAAAGCAGAGATGGACAAATTTCCACTGCTCAACTGGTGGATGAGGAACATCTGCTGCCTGTTTTTAGATCGTAATGATATGCGTTCCGGTATGCAGATGATCAAGGATGGGGCAAAAATGATTCAGAACGGTCATTCCATGGTAATCTGTCCGGAAGGAACGAGAAATCAAAAAAAGGAAATGCTCCCCTTTAAAGAAGGAAGCCTGAAAATGGCGGAAAAGGCAGGGTGTCCAGTAATTCCGGTAACGCTGATTGATACTGACCAGCTGTTAGAGGCAAGACCCGGATTTGATATTCGGAAGGCAAAAGTAAAGGTAATATACGGCGAACCGATTTATTTAAGCGATCTTACAAAAGAACAGAAGAAAAAAGCAGGTTCTTATGTACAGACAATAATAGAAGAAACAATGAAAAAAGAAACCGGAGAGTTAGCACCGGATAAAAAACAGGAGGAGAGTATATGAGTCCATTGGTAATAACGTTGATTGTGGTTGCGGTTTTATTAGGTATTTTAGTGGCTCTTTATTTTGTGGGCAATAAAATGCAGAAAAAGCAGATGTCACAAAAGGAGCAGATGCAGGAGGCTGCACAGCAGACGTCCATGCTGATCATTGACAAAAAAATGATGAAACTGAAAGATGCGGGACTGCCTAAGGTGGTGTTAGAGCAGACTCCAAAGCGTTTCCGTAATGCAAAGATGCCGATTGTAAAGGCAAAGATTGGTCCCCAGATTATCAATCTGATTTGTGATGACGGTATTTTTGATGACCTGCCGACCAAAGGAGAGGTTAAGGCAATGGTGAGCGGTATTTATATCACGGAAGTAAAGAGTATCCGCGGCAAGAAGAAAACTGCACAGGAAGAGCCGAAAAAGAAGAGCTTTGGTGCGAAGATGCGTAAAAAGCAGAGGGAGCTTCAGGCAGAATATGCCAAGGAAGAAAAAGAGAAAGAGGCAAAGAAGGCATTAAAGGAAGCAAAGAAGGCAGAAAAAGAAAAAGCCAAAAAGATAACAAAGTAACATCGTATTCTGAATCAAGGAAAGAACAATGCATAAACATACCCGGATTACAATCGTATGTTTATGCATTTTTTTATTCTTTAGAATTTGCAGTCTTTTTCCGACATAATATATAGGCAATGCAGATAGTGTATACAGCATGGGAGAAACGAGGTGGCACATGAATTATCAGGTTGGAAATAATAAACAGACAGGTTATGACAATTCTTTGTTTGGCGGTGTGGGGGTATCCGGCAATGGACAGGCAAAGAAGGACAGTGGGAATAACGGTATCATAAATGGCAGTGAAGTTGGGGATTTGTTGGCATGTAAGCTGGTCAAGGGAGGAAAAGAGCCGGTACTTGATGTCAACGGAATTCAGATTAAGACAAAAGCGGCAAAGGAATTAGACAATGCAAAACCGGGCGATACCATTTATTTAAGGATTCAGGAAGCGGATGCCAATAAGGTATCCCTTAAGATTGTGGGAACGGCACCGGCTGATGGGGGTATGTCTTTGGATGCGGCTTCCAGCGCTCAGATAATGCAGAGTACAGAACAGTTTTCGGATATGATAAAAGAAAATCTGGATGGGGCATTAGATGAGAAAGAGGCGAAGGAGAATCAGAAAGAGATTCTGAGGAGTCTTTCCACAGATGAGATTGCCAGGCTCCGTATGATGCAGATAGATATTACCAATGCAACGTTATCGGATCTGCTGGGTATGGTCATCACCATCCGTTCTAACGAGCATCAGGATGAGATTAACGAGCAGTTAGGAGATATCGTAAAGGAGACGCTTGGAAAATTAAGGGACAGCATGACACCTAACAGGCAGACTGAAAATACAAGTCCGACAGGAAATGAAGCAGCAGATATGGAGAATCCGGTGTCAGCGACCACTAATCCGACGGTTGTAAGCCGTCTTAACAGCGAGGGATATCTTGTAAACACCGTAGATGAAAGCCGGTCGGGAAAAGGATTGGAGGATTTAGCGGGGAATGGTGCCGGGAATCGGCAGGGAGACGGATTTTCAGGGAATAACGAGGTCCATATTTCTGATGAGCAGCTTGTTTATCTGGTAAAAAATAATATGGAGCTCACCATTGAAAACCTAAATATTGCCAAAAACAGTGTCAATGAGGAAAGCCCTTCCAAAGAAATTCCTCTGGATGAACGGGTATGGAATGACATTTATTCACAGGTGACTGCAATTATTGAGTCGGCGGGAATGTCAGTGACGGAGAAGAGTCTTTCCGGAGCCAGATTTATGTTGCAGCACGAGCTGCCAGTCACGGTAGATTCACTGAGAATGTATATGTCCGTTAATTCTTTAAAACAACGGGGATTGAAGGAAGAGCAGGTAGAGGCTAATATTAATGAACAGATTCTTTTGGGGAATCCGCCGGAGCAGGCAAGAATCAGCGGAAGCACCCTGAATGAGAGGGCTGAACGGCTGATAGAGAAAGTGCAGGCTATTGCGGCACAGGTTGTGGATCAGGCAGTCAGCCAGGGGAAGCCGCTTACCATATCTTATTTGTACAACAGTTCCATGCGGAGTGTGGATGTGAGAAAAATGCGTGCACCGGTAAACAGAGGTGTGGAGGGTGCAAGCCTTTCTTTAAGCGGAACCACACAGCAGGGATATCCGCCGGAGGGTGCAGGAGTTCCGCTTTCCAATAATCCTTCGGCAGTTGCTGCAAGAAGGCAGTTAGAGGAGATCCGTCTTGCCATGACAATGGAGGCTGCGGCAAGACTGGTGAGGCTGGATATCAATATTGATGCAAGACCGCTGTCGCAGATTGTGGAAACTTTACGGGAGCAGGAAAACAGTTATTATGAGAATGTGGTTTCCGCCCATGATCTGCACGATATTCCGGAAGGCATGGATTTATTAAAGGAAACCCTGAAAGAAACAGACGGTCTGAAGACAATGCCGGAATATGCACTGGGAGAGATGGTGAAAATGCCGTCTATTACAGTAGGTGGATTATATGATGCGGCGGTTCATATCAAGACGGCTTTGGCAGGAAGTGCTTATGAGACTATGATGACGAGACCGAGAAGTGATATGGGGGATTCCATTACGGAAGCTTTCCGCAATGTGGATGATATCCTAAAAGATATGGATTTGGACAGAAATGAAGAGAATCAGCGGGCTGTCCGGATTCTGGCATATAACGAGATGGAATTAAATAAAACCAATATTACCAGTGTGAAATCAGCAGATGCGAAGGTGCAGCAGATGTTTGAGACCCTGACGCCGCAGATCGTGTTAAATCTGATTCGTGAGAATAAGAATCCTCTCAATATGACCATTGACGGTCTCAATGAAGAGATCATGCAGCAAAAAGAGATTCTCGGTGTTACCGATGAACAGCGGTTTAGTGAGTTCCTGTATCAGATGGATAAAACAAATGCCATCAGTGAAGAAGAGAGAAAAAGCTTTATTGGAATTTACCGTTTGCTGGATAAAGTGGAAAAATCCCATGGAAAGGATATCGGTGCAGTAGTCCGGAATGGGCAGGAGATTACATTGAATAATCTGTTTTCCGCAGATAAGAGCAGGAAGGTGCGGGGAATGGATGTGGCAGTTGACGACAGCTTCGGGGAGCGGGTAAATGCGGCAGTCACTGAAAACAGTATTTTAACCCAGATTGAGACGGCTTATAACCAGACGCTTACCGGAAGCATTTTACGACATATCCGTCCGGAGACGTTAAAGAGCCTGGAGGGACTGGATTACCGGAATATGAGTCTGGAAGAGCTGAATGCGGTTATGAAAGCGGGAGATACCGGAAACGGTGAGGCGGAACTGGTGGAAAAGCTTTCGGAGGATGTGCAGGAAGCGCTTTCTTATGAGACAGAAGTGGAGACCATGTTAGAAGCACATGATATGCCAAAAACTGTTACCAATATCATTGCAGCTCATCAGGTTATGTATGGGGAGAATGGTATATATGGAATGATTCGGGATATCAAAAGCAATCTTCCGAAAGAGAAACGGGACAGGATCACAGAGCAGGAAAATCATATTCTGGAATCACTGGAAGGAAAAGAAGATGTGGTGTATGGACTGGAAAATATACGTGCCAGTCTGGCACAGGCAGTACATGACAAGGAAGCAGACGGAACCATTACGGCTTTGGATATCCAGTCGCTTAAATATCTGAATGCGGGTATGCCGATTGCCATGAGAGCTGTGGAAGCAGATGTTTTCCAGATTCCTCTGGTAATTGGGGAAGAGGTCAGCATTATGAAGGTATCCATCCTACAGGATGGAAGCAGGTCAGGTGAGATTACCGCTACGATGGATACCCCAAAATATGGAACTTTGGAAGCATTTATTCATGTGGAAGGCAACCAGATTGAGGGTTATGTAGTGACGGAGGAAGAAGACGGTCAAAAAGCATTAGAGGCGAATGAATTAACTCTCCGTTCTGCTTTTGCCAAGGCAGGAATGGAGACGCGGGATTTACGGTTAGATGGTACAAAACCGGTACAATATGGTCTGGATATAGGAAAAGAAGTATCTACCACAAAGCTTTACAAAGTGGCAAAACAGCTTTTAACGGCTATTAAGTTAACAGGAATTGCTTCCGATAATTAATATAGGGCAATGCAGATTATGCATACAAATGATTGCAGATTAGAGTAAGGATAGGGAAATCCAACAAAATGAAGCAGGACAGCAGGTTAGAAAAGGGATGTTCAGCCGCTGGATATAAAAAGTAAATGAGGTGACATATATGAGACTGAATCATAACGCACTGGCTTATACAGCCAATAATAACCTGAATGCAATTAACCGCAATCTCACAAAATCTATGGAGAGACTTTCTTCCGGATATAAGGTTAATAAATCTTCGGATGATCCTGCGGCAAAGGCAATCTCTCAGAGAATGCAGGCGCAGCTTAGAGGACTTGACAGAGCGGTGAATAATTCAAATGATGGAATTTCTTTAATTCAGACGGCAGAGGGAGCATTGGACGAGATTCATTCTATTTTAGCGAGAATGAGAGAACTGGCTGTCCGGGCAGCAAACGAAACCTATGAAGAAGATGACAGGGATGCTATGCAGGACGAGATCAAACAGCTTCAGGAGGAGATTGACCGTATTTCCGATACTACTGATTTTAACGGACGGAAATTATTAAACGGAGAGTTGAATAAAAAGGGTTATACAAGTGATGATGGTTTATCGATTATGGAGATTGGCGGAGATATCTCTCCTGGTGTTTACGGATTAACAGTTGATCCCAGTACCAGTAAGCAGGCTCAGATGACGATAACAGCTCCGGCAGACGGAGATGTTATTACCAAGAATCAGGAGGGTTATCTGATCATCAATGATTTCTTTATTAAGATAGAAGAAGGCATGACAGGGGTTCAGATAAATGAACTGATCAGGGATTCTGTCAGCAAGATTGGTATGGATTATGATTCCACCGCTCAGCCGCCAACGATTACGACGCAGGAATATGGAAGAACGCAGTCTATCACGATTAAAGCGAGCACTGAGGAATTGAAGGATTTATTTGGTGTAGACGGACATACCGAATACGGAGAAAATGCAACCGTAGATTTTGCTATGGATAACGGAGAGAGAGTAGGATTTAAAGATACAGCGACTGTAGAAGCACAGGGAAACCGTATAACAGTGACGGATAAGAATGGGTTTAAAATGGTATATGACGTAGATCCAGATGCTGTACCTGCGAATCCGGTTGATATTACAGTGTTGTCTGCGGGACCAATGGTATTGCAGATTGGTAATAATGAAGGTCAGACGCTGAATGTTAATATCAATAAGACAACGGCAGAATCGTTAGAAATCGATAAAATTAATATTTATACCAGTGGATATGCCACTGACGCCATTGGAAAAATTGATGATGCAGTGACCAAGATATCAGGTATTCGATCTTCTCTGGGTGCTTATCAGAATCGTCTGGAGCATACAGTGAATAATCTGGAGACTGCTGACGAGAATCTTACATATGCAGTATCACGGATTCAGGATACGGATATGGCAGAAGAGATTACGGAGTATACACAGCAGAATGTGTTAAGTCAGAGTGCATTACAGATGCTGATTAAATCCAATGCAAGACCAGAAGGATTATTACAGTTGTTCCAGAGATAAGATGGTTTGCAAAGCAAAATTGGTTACAATAATAAGAGGGATTTGATATGACAGATGAGCAGATGAATGTATATAAAATGCGGATTACACAGGCAGGGATTGCTGAGATGACAGTGGTCATGTTAGAAATGGAAATGCAGTGGATAGATGAAGCATTAGAGGCATATCAGACACAGAATACGGAAGTGTTTATCACTTGTGTGGAAAAGGCACAGGCTGTTCAGGTAGAACTTATGAATGTAATGAATATGGAGAATTCCACAGCCGCAGAAGTCTATTCCGTATTTGCATTTATAAACAAACAGTTGATTCTTGCAAAGATAAAGAGAACACCGTTAGATATAGAACGCTGTAAAAAGATGTTGAAGAAGTATCATGCAAGTTTTCAGGCGATTGCCGGAACGGATCATGGCGGGAAGGTGATGGCACAGAGCGAAAAGGTGTATGCCGGACTGACATATGGTACAGGAGGTCTGGTAGAGAACAGCATGGGAGGAACAGAATATACGGTGTAAGTGATAGAATAATAAGCATAAGGGGTTATGGATACCGGTTTCCCATAATATGGGGGACTGGTATTCTTTTTTTAAAGATGCTATAATGAACGCATAAGCATCAGACTTAGAAAGAATACACTGACTGCTTACAGACAGGTGTATTCTTCAAAGTGCGTAAATGTAAAATTTATATGGGTAATTGCGAAACTCTCTATTTTCAAGATATGGTTACATATCAAATAGTAGTGAAATCAGAGTTTTGCACAGCCTGGAAATCTATAAAAGAAATGGAGAGAAAAATATGAAAAAAGATGACTGTATATTCTGTAAGATTGCAAACGGTGAAATTCCTTCGACCACCATTTATGAAAATGAAGAATTTCGTGTTTTTTTTGATATTGCACCTGCCAGCAAAGGACATTGCCTGATTGTTCCCAAAGATCATTTTAATGATATCTTTGATATGGATGAGGAGACTGGCGGCAGATTATTTTCACTGGCAGTTAAGGTTGCAGGGAGCCTTAAGAAAGAACTGAACTGCGAGGGAATGAACATCGTACAGAATAACGGAACGATTGCCGGTCAGACCGTGTTTCATTTTCACCTGCACCTGATTCCAAGATATACAGGAGATACTGTAAATGTAGGCTGGAAGCCGGGTGAAGCAGACACGGAAGAACTGAAAGCATTGGCAGAAGCAGTGAGAAAAAATATCTGAATATAAGCAGGAATAAATGATGGAAAGTCCGATGATTACTGTTAAGGATATGGCTTTTGGCTATGGAAAAGACAATATCCTTACAAATGTTAATTTTATAGTGAAGAAGCAGGAATATGTAGGAATCATAGGTGCCAATGGAGCCGGTAAAAGCACGCTTATGAAGCTGATTTTAGGACAGCTTACACCGGACAAGGGTGAAGTGGTAGTTGCGGCAAAGGCGGTTGGTTATGTACCCCAGGTGGGGTTTCATACGGTAAGTAATTTCCCGGCTAATGTGGAAGAAATTGTACTGACCGGTCTTCATAAGGACATTGGGATGTTTCATTTCCCGCAAAAAGCACATAAGCAGAAAGTAATAGATGTGCTGGAGCTGGTGGGAATGAGAGAGTATAAAAAGAAGATGTTATCGGAGTTGTCCGGTGGACAGCAGCAGCGGGTACTCATTGCGAGGGCACTGGTGGGAGGACCGGATCTGCTTGTTCTGGACGAGCCCCTGACAGGAATAGATAAAGAAGCAGGCGAGACATTATATATGATTCTGGATAAGCTGAATAAGGAGTTCGGTATGACCATTGTCATGGTTACCCATAACATGGAGCAGGTGGCAAGGTTCACTAACCGGTTTTATCACGTCAGTAACGGAAGTGTTCATCTGGATAAGTCGTCTATTCTCTGTGATGAAGTGTTGAAGGATAAAATGATCATCTCCAAGCCGAAGCGTTATGGAAACCGTCATGCTGCCAGAGCGAAGACCTATCAGGCAAAACAGACGGGTGAGGCAGAAAAAGAAAAACCGTATGATGCATCTTATAAAGGAAAAAAGGAGGATACACCATGCTAGACATATTTCAGTATGCATTTATGCAGAAAGCATTTCTGGTGGGAATTCTCCTTGCGGTGATCATTCCGTTGATCGGTGTGATTGTGGTATTAAAGAGGCTTTCCATGATTGGTGATGCCTTGTCCCATACTTCATTGGCAGGTGTAGCTTTAGGGCTGATTCTTGGGATTCATCCTATTGTAGGTGCTGTGGTGGTCTGTATGGTCGCAGCATTCAGTATTGAGGGAATCCGCAAGGCACTTCCTAAATATGCAGAGATTTCCATTTCTATCATTATGTCAGTGGGAATTGGTCTTGCCAGTATTTTGTCAGGCTTTGTAGAAGATGGGGCAGCATTTAATTCTTTTTTATTTGGCAGCATTGTTGCGATTACCGACACTGAGGTGATATTGGTTATTGTGGTTACTGTAATCGTTGTAACAGCATTTTTACTGCTTTATAAGGAGTTAATGTTTATTACTTTTGATGAACAGGGGGCTGTGCTTGCGGGAGTACCGGTAAAAAAGATTAATTTTGTGATTACGCTGCTGACGGCGATTACCGTATCTGTGGCAGCAAGAAGTGTGGGGGCGTTGCTGGTATCTTCTTTGATGGTAATTCCGGTGGCATGTGCAATGCAGATTGCAAACAGTTATAAAAAAACAGTAATTTATTCCGTGCTGTTTGCACTATTGTTTACAGTTGTGGGATTATTCTTATCCTACTATCTGAATTTAAAGCCGGGTGGAACGATAGTTCTTACAGGAGTTGTAGTGCTGATTCCTCTGATGCTTTTACGGCGGGATAAATAATATAAGTCAGAGTTTATAGCGTAGTAGTTTTAAACTGCTGCGCTATTTTAATGCCATAAATATAGAATCCTGAATATTAGAGAGTTTGTAGGCTGTTGATTATATCATATGGGGCTGTCGCACTAAAAGTAATTAGTGCACAGCTCCTTTTCTATGCAAAAAA
>CAJUFL010000026.1 GCA_910585605.1 uncultured Lachnospiraceae bacterium
CATACCATGTTCCACGCTGTTCATCTTTATATGCCGCCATAGTTCGCCCTCCTTATTTTCTGCGAGCGACGAGCCAAGCGAATGTGCTTGCACATTCATTTGGCGACCGCCGCAAGAGTGTGAGAACTCGTTCTCACACCCGCCTGCGCCATGCCGTAGAATTTTTCTTCATAATATTTTCTGCTGACACGTCCGGCGATTGTGATAAAACCTTTTTCTTCCAGTTCCTCATTCATCTGTCGTACTAATTTGTAAGCAAATGGTTTGGAAACACCCAACTCCTGCGCTACCTCCCCGGCAGTTACAAATAGTTCATTCTTCATTCAATATCCTCCTTTTGTTTAGCGTTTTTGTTAAGTTCTGTATTTGAATTATACTTAACATTTCTGTTATTGTCAATAGCTTATTTGTTAAACTTATCTTTTTTATTAAATTTAGCATTTCTGATAAGTTTTTGTTGCTGTATTATTTGAAATGTGCTAAAATATAGTGAATAGAACAAGCGAGCTTTTGAAAGGAACTTACATGAACATAAATATCAGACAAGCTAACGAAAATGATAGGTGTGATATCGCTTTGTGTATCGCAGAGGGATTTAAAAAAGACTTTGATGTATTATGCAAAAATACGCATACCGTAGCCACCGCAATCAGTACAGGCTTACGGATTTCAAAATTCTATGTGGCAGAATCCGAAAATGAAGTAGTTGGTGTCATGGCTATATCTGATTGCAATGGCAGAGCCGCAGCAACAGACATAGCTTCTTATAAAGAAAATTTTGGATTTTTCAAAGGAAACATTGCAAATTTAGTGTTAAAAGAAGAATTTGAATCACCATTAGACTATCCGCCAACCACAGGCTATATTGAATTTGTCGCTGTCCGAAATACGTACCAAAGAAAAGGAATTGCTACATCTATGTTGAAAGAAAGTATGATACAGAATTCCTATGAAGCTTATGTACTTGACGTTACAGATGTCAACACTGCCGCTATCCGTTGTTATTCTGCATTAGGATTCAAGGAATTTAAAAGAGTAAAAGAAAAGCACAGTAAACAGAAAGGATTTTCGGCAAAAATATACATGAGATATCAGAAGAAATGATTTCCTTAAATATATGATTTCAGAAAGGACATAATTAATATGGTATTAGGAGAACGGATAAAGAGAATACGCACGTTCCGGGGCTTGACACAGCGTGAACTAGGCTTGAAATTGGGATATGAGGAACGCAATGCTGATGTTCGTATCGCACAGTATGAATCCGGCTATCGTGTTCCCAAAAACAACACTTTAATGGAAATGGCAAAGATACTGAATGTCAATTATATCCATTTTATCGGTGTTACCCCCGGTTGCGCCGAGGATATTATGCTCACATTCCTTTGGCTTGATGAAGATGACCGCAGCACGATCCATTTATTTCAGCTTGTCCGCAATCCCGGCAAATGCAACGCTTCTGATGATAAGTCGGTGCGTTACTATGACAATGATGATTGGCCTGCTCATGCCCCGGTGGGTATGTGGCTAGAGTATGGATTAGTCAATGATTTCATGCGGGAATGGTGTCTGCGGAAAGAACAGTTGAAAAATGGGGCGATTTCCGAAGACGAGTATTTTGAATGGAAAATCAACTGGCCTGCTACAAGCAGTAGCGTTGATGAAAAAGGGAATGATAAGAAAAATAATAGTTATCAATGGAGAAAATCGCATGGAAATTCTTGAAATTATAGGAAAAACAGCACGTTTCGTTGCATCACATCTTAAATCAGAATATATTGCACTTTTTTCTGTACTAGTTACTATTATTATTTATATTCTGAATAGGCAGTCTGAATTAAAATTCAAAAAATATGAAAGCAAACGAACTGAATATGCAAAACTTATTACATTTCTAAGTATTGCATATACGAGTCCTCAAAAATTGCAACCCAATAAAGAAGGAAAACTAAGTCAAGAAATACAAAAGGAATTCTATGATGTTGGTGCTTCCTTGATGTTATATGCTTCAAAAAAACTTTATAAAGAATATCTATTTTTCAGAGACTTTTCTAGCAGTGAACATATTAAACTAAGTAAATATTATAACCAAGAAATGGTAATTTATATCATTGCCAATATTATGAAACAAATACGAAAAGAGGTGGGCTTGTCAATTTTCAATCAAATTACCGCAAATGAATCTCTCGGATTTTTTGTAAATAATTTTGCAACAAATCCAGTGCAAAAGAACAAAACCCATCTAATGAATTATAAACTAAATATGCTAAAAATAGAATTGTTTTGTATGAACCGTACTCATGGCGTTTTTATAAATTGGTTCTTCTATAAATTCATTAAGCCTATTGGCGGAATTATATGCTGTATAATCAAATACTTTATTTTACTTCCGCCAATACATATACTCGAAAAGATACGCAAAAAGGTAGACAATACCATCCAAAAATAAAAATATCAATTTATAGGTATCAAAAAGGTATCACGCCCCACATCAAAAGCCGGAAAGTCCTCTGTTTATGAGGCTTCCCGACTTTCTGTTTACTATTCGAACTCAATCGTAGCCGGCGGCTTCCCTGTACAATCATACAGTACCCGGTTAACCCCCTTAACCTCATTCACAATCCTTGAAGTCACAATGCCCAGCACCTCCCAGGGAATCTGCGCTGCCTCTGCAGTCATAAAGTCACTGGTACAAACCGCCCGAAGTACCACTGCATAGTCATAAGTTCTCTCATCCCCCATGACGCCGACACTCCGCATATTGGTAAGTGCTGCAAAATACTGTCCCAAGCCTTTATCCACACCGGCTTTGGCGATTTCCTCCCGGTAAATGGCATCTGCCTCCTGAACGATTCTGACTTTCTCAGCAGTCACTTCACCGATAATACGGATTCCAAGTCCCGGTCCAGGGAACGGCTGGCGGCTCACCAGATATTCCGGAATACCCAATTCACGCCCTGCATTTCTTACCTCATCTTTAAAAAGCAGACGAAGCGGCTCTACAATCTCCTTAAAATCAACATAGTCGGGAAGCCCTCCCACATTATGATGGCTCTTAATAACTGCGGACTTGCCAAGTCCTGATTCGATTACATCCGGATAAATAGTTCCCTGCACCAGAAAATCAACTGCACCAATCTTTTTAGCTTCTTCCTCAAATACACGGATAAATTCCTCACCGATAATCTTACGTTTTGCCTCCGGCTCTGTCACACCTGCAAGCTTTCCGTAAAAACGTTCCTGTGCATTTACTCTCACAAAATTCAAATCATACGGACCTTCCGGACCAAACACAGCCTCTACCTCATCACCTTCATCTTTACGAAGCAGACCATGGTCCACAAAAACGCAAGTAAGCTGTCTTCCAACTGCCTTAGCCAGCAACACTGCCGCAACAGAGGAATCCACGCCACCAGATAATGCACAAAGCACTTTTCCGTCACCAATCTTCTCCCGTAATGCCCGAATAGTATCCTCTACAAAGGATGACATTTTCCAGTCTCCACTGCATCCACAAATCTTATATACAAAATTAGATAACATTTTCATGCCTTCTACAGTATGCATAACCTCCGGATGAAACTGCGTTGCGTATAACTTCTTCTCAGGACATTCCATGGCTGCAACCGGACAAACAGGTGTAGTCGCTACGACCTGAAAGCCTTCAGGCGTCTTTGCAATATAATCAGTATGGCTCATCCAGCAGACAGTTGTCTTACTGACGCCATCAAACAAAACAGAAGACTGGTCAATCATCACCTCTGTTTTCCCATATTCAGAAACCGGTGCAGTTGTCACCTCACCTTTTAACAGATAACTTATTACCTGAGAGCCATAACAGATACCCAGAATCGGAATGCCTATTTCCAGCAATGCCTTTTCACATCTTGGAGATTCCTCCTTATATACACTATTGGGTCCACCAGTAAAAATGATTCCTTTCGGATTCAGCTCCTTAATCTTTTCAATCCCCATTGTATACGGATGAACCTCACAATAAACATTACACTCACGAACACGGCGTGCAATCAACTGATTATACTGACCGCCAAAATCTAATACAATAACTAATTCTTTTTCCACGGTGTACCTCCTTATCTTGTCACAATCGCAATTATCATTCTATCTCATTATACGATAAGATTTTACCCTATTTTAACAAAAACCACAACCTAAATGCGACAGAATTTTTTATTCCCTGCAAACTACTGGTCATTGTTTACATAATGTCAAAAAGAACACGCAAACAAGAAATTATCTGGATTATACATCACATATAACTTCACCTGACCAGCCGCCAAAATGCAATACAAAAACAGATCTGCCACATAAAACATCTTTTCTTTTGCTACATAAAAAGAATTTTGACAGACAAAGCCAAATAGAGCTGCTGCATTAAAGGAATTTTTTCTTTTGCTCCATAGATTTAACAAAGATAGGCAACACGTTATAGCGTTTTTTTGTTAAAGCTATGAAAAAAAACCAAAATCCTTAATGCAACAGCTCCAACCTGTTTCGCAGGAAACCACCAGATATCCGTACACGCACGGTCGCCTGGCTTATTACCTCCCTAAAGAATACATCTGACAAAAATCTTGTTATATCATTCTTCTGTAGTAAGACCTTCTTCACTGCTCTGAGTTGTATCTTCAGACGCTTCACCACTGGTATCTGCATCTCCCTTTTCCGTGGTGACTGATGATCCGGATTTCATCCCAAGCTTTTCGAGAATATTATCGATAGCTGCCTGTAACTGATTATCCTTTTCTCCATCGGAATCTTTATAAGCATCTACATCCAATTCCACTTCCACATCCGGTTTGATACCAATTTCGTGAATATCATTTCCCTTCGGAGTAAAATACTTTGCAATCGTCAGCTTGATAGCCGAACCATCATCTAACGGAAACATTCTCTGTACAATACCCTTACCATACGTGTTTGTTCCCACTAATGTACCGATTCCGTAGTCTTTGATCGCTCCGGCAAAGATTTCAGACGCAGAAGCACTATAACCATTCACCAGAACCACTAACGGCTTTGTAAACTGTTCCTCGTCAGTGGAGTTAAACTCCTCAATCACATTGCCGTCTTTATCTTCCGTATATACAATTTTCCCGGCAGGAAGCATAAAATCCAGCATTTCCGTTGCAATATCCAAAAGACCGCCGCCATTATTCCTAAGGTCTACAATCAGCCCCTTCATTCCCTGGCTTTCCAAATCCTTTATAGCTGTAATATACTGCTGTGCTGTAACCTCATAAAAACTGGATACCTCAATATAACCGATATTATTTGACAACATCTTATATTCTACAGTTGGATTCTCGACCTTTCTTCTCGGCATCGTAAATTCATGATCTTCTCCGTCAGAACTCCGATATACCGTAATCGTCACATCTGTATTCTCTTTACCGCGTATCTTGTCTACAACCGTATCAATATCCTGTCCGCTGATATCTTCACCATTAACGGAAATAATGACATCTTCATCTTCAATGCCGGCTTCCTTTGCAGGTCCATCAAATACTTTAACGACAGTAATGATTTTGGTATCTGTTGCCTGAGACACCTGTACGCCTACCCCAACATACTCTCCCTCTGTATCTTCCATAAAGCTTGCATACTCTTCTTTTGTATAGTACACAGAATAAGGATCGTCTAATCCTTCCATATACCCTTTTATGATTCCGTCCTGTTTTGTCTGTTCATCTTCTTCAAAATAAAAGTTTTTATCCAGTATCCCCTGAATTTTCTCCAGCTTTTCATTGGTATCCCTGCCTACAACTGAACTGCTGCCCAGCATTTTTACCGGACCATTTTCAACGCTTTCCGTTTCATCCTTAGCCATTCTCACATTGCTGCATCCAATGGTACCAACTGCCGTCACTGCCATTATCATACAAACCGCAGTTTTCTTTATCCAATTTTTCTTCATGAATATCCTTCTTTCATTCTTCGTTATATCAAATCCTTTTTGTGTCCAAAGACAACAAACGGTCATATTATTGTAAATATGCCAGCGGATCTACATATGTTCCGTCCACACGCACACCGAAATGACAATGAGGACCTGTAGAAACTCCTGTAGAACCTGCATAGGCAATTGTCTGCCCTGCCACAACCGTCTCTCCAACCGATACAGCCAAAGATGAATTGTGCATATATACAGTTACCACTCCACCGCCATGATCGATACAGACATAATTTCCCTCTGCATAGTTATAAGTCGCCACAATCACGGTTCCCGAAGAAGCCGCAACGACACAGGCACCTGTATCACAGGCGATATCAATCCCTTTATGATTAGAACTTGCACCTGCAACAGGAGCATCCCTTCCCCCAAAATAAGATGTAATCTGATTATATCCCGGCACCGGCCACGTAAATATTCCTCCAGTATAAGTACTTGTAGCACTACTGCTGGCACTTTGTTCCGCTGCTGCAATTATAGCTTCTGCCTCAGCCTGTGCTCTGGTATATTTTGCAACCTCTTCCTCCTGTCCTGCTATCGACGTCTTATATTGGGCAATCTGGGCATTTTTCTCATCCACTAATTCCTCCATGGTTGCTTTCTGCTCATTTACCTCTTTTTGCAATGCCTCATTACTTGCCAGATCCTTATCCAATTTCATCTTGAGATTGGCAACCTGTTCTTTGGCTGTTTTCAATTCTTTTAATATATTATAGTCGTATAAAGATACCTGTGCTACATATTCGGTCTTATTCATCATATCCGTCATAGATGTAGCTGTGAGTAACACATCCAGATATCTTTTATTTCCAGATTCATATACCATCTGAATCCTCTGCTTCATAGCCTCATACTGATCCTCCTGTGCAGTCTGGGCAAGTTTCAAATTATCCTGTGTCAATTGAATAGACTCTTCCAATTCTTTTTGGTTTTGCTCCAGATGACTGATTTCAATCTGAATCTCATTCAGGGACTTATCTAACTGTACTACATAATCTTCAAGACTGTTTTTCGCCTCCCTTAAGCTGTCAAGGATTTTTTGTGCCTCTTTTCTGTTTTTAGCAGCCTCTGCGGCATCCTTTCTTGCCTTATCTACAGAAGCGTCCGTAGTTCCGCTATCTGTCCCCTGTGTTTCCGTCGTCTTTTCAGTAGTCGCTTCCGTAGTAGTATCAGCACTACTGTTACCCGTTGCATAACTGACTGACCCACAAGGAGAAATACAGCTGAATGCCAACGCCGATACCAGAATTCCACTAAAAATAATTTTCCGTTTCTTATTAAACATAATACATTCCTCCAAACTATACCTTCAAATGCTTATGCGTGGTTATCAGGCTGCCAAAAAAACCAACACCCACTCCAAGAAGTACGGAAATCGGTGCCAGTCCTGTGTATACACGACCGACAGGTACAAACTCTATCAAATTTGCCACAATCGTAAAATGTTCTGTCAAATACTGTGTCATTATATTATACATAAAATATAAAATCCCCAGAGGCACGATAGAACCTACTAATCCAATCATTACTCCCTCTACTAAAAACGGTGCCCTTACAAAAATATCTTTTGCACCAATCAGCTTCATAATCGCGATTTCTTCCTTTCGGACAGAAATTCCAATCGTTATTGTGTTACTGATCAAAAACAGTGAAACACACAGTAAAATCAAAATGACACCGAGAGAAGCATATCCCACCAGTCTGTTAATGGCATTCAGGCTCTTAGCTGTACCATCACTGCTGTTTACTCTCCTGACTCCCTCTATCACTTCTAACTTTTCAACCGTATCTGACTGCCGGCTGATATCCTTTAGTGTCATTTCATAAGAAGAGGAATTCATCAGCGGATTATCCTCACCAAAAACAGAATTCACATAATCCTTATTTCCCCCATAAACATCCTGAACATACATATTCCATGCTTTATCCGCAGAAATAAAATTAATTGTATCAATGTTATCTATTGTTTTCAATTCTTCGCCAATCTGCATAATCCTTGTCTCATCTATACCTTCATCAAAAAATACAGATATCGTCAGGGAACTTTCAATGGATTCCACTTCTTTTTCCATATTCAGTACAATGGAATAAAAGATACCAAATAAAAAGAGACAGGCCACAATCGTGCCTATGGAAGCAAGAGAAAAAAGCAGATTTCTTCGGATATTCTTAAGTCCCTGTTTGACACTGTATCCTAATGTGTTAATCTTCATCCTTATAACCACCTTTTTCCTCATCGCTTACAATCTTGCCTTTTTTAAGAGTTATCACCCGCTTTTGCATAAGATTAACGATTTCTTTATTATGTGTCACTACAACTACTGTAGTTCCCCTTTTATTGATTTCTTCTAACAATCTCATTATTTCCAGAGAATTTTTGGGATCCAGATTACCGGTAGGCTCATCCGCCAGAATAATGTCTGGACGATTCACAATTGCTCTCGCCAATGCAACTCTTTGCTGCTCTCCACCGGATAGTTCTTTGGGAAACTGTCTATACTTGTCTGCCAATCCCACCATAGTAAGGGTAGCCGGAACCTCCCTTCGAATTTCATTTATTGGTTTTTCTATGACCTGCTGTGCAAATGCAACATTTTCAAATACAGTCCGATCCTTTAATAAGCGGAAATTTTGAAACACCACTCCTATTTTCCTACGAAGAAACGGTATTTCTTTTCGTTTTAATTTACTATACGGTTTATCATCAACAGATATTTCACCTGATGTTGGTTTCATTTCCTTCAACAGAAGCTTTATCAATGTTGTCTTTCCTGAGCCACTGCTTCCAACCACAAAAACAAACTCACCTTTATTAATTCGAAATGTCACGTTATCAAGTGCTTTTGTTCCTGTTGGATACTGCATAGTTACATGATCAAGCACTACCATATCAGTGTTCCTTTCTTCTTTGTGTTCTCAAGGTTATCATCCTGTCACGAATCGGCATCCCCTTTAATATTCTAAAGATTCCATATACTTCATATATTTGACAACCATAAGTGCAATCTTAAAGGTAATGGCGTCTTCAAATACACGAAGATCCAGTCCTGTACTTTTTTGCAGTTTGTCAAGACGATAAACAAGAGTATTACGATGAATATATAACTGTCTGGAGGTTTCTGATACATTCAGGCTGTTTTCAAAAAACTTGTTAATGGTAGTAAGTGTCTCTTCATCAAAATCATCCGGAGACCTGTTTTCAAAAATCTCCTTAATAAACATCTTGCAAAGAGGAATTGGGAGCTGATAGATCAATCTTCCAATACCAAGATTGCTATATGCAATGATATTACGATTACCATAAAAAATCTTACCTACATCAAGTGCCATCTTTGCTTCCTTGTATGAACGGGAAACCTCTTTAATTTCATTAACAATCGTTCCAAAAGCTACATGTACGGAAGACATCGCCTCAGTATTGAGCATATCCACGATCACTTTGGCAGTCTTATTCATATCTTCATAATTCTCGTTCTGTTTTACTTCTCTTACCAGAATAATATTCTTCTCATCTACAGCCGTAACAAAATCTTTTGCCTTGCTGGAGAAAATATTCCGTACAGTCTCTAATGCATTGTTATCTTTTTCATTCTTTGTCTCTATAATAAATACTATACGTCTTACATCCGTGTCAATATGTAGCTTTTTGGCACGATTGTATATATCTACCAAAAGCAGGTTATCCAACAGGAGATTCTTAATAAAGTTATCCTTATCAAACCGCTCCTTATAAGCAACTAACAGATTCTGCACCTGAAATGCCGCAATTTTGCCAATCATATATACATCATCTGCTTCCCCTTTCGCAATGATAATATATTCCAGCTGATTATCATCGAACACCTTAAAAAACTGATATCCCTGAAGCATCTGACTCTCTGCCGGAGAATCCACGAATGCCAAAACAGATTTTTCATATTCTTCTGTATCCCGAAGTGTAGAAGCCAATGCTTTCCCTTCTGTATCCATAACACATAAATCAATTCTTGTAATCGCTTTAATTCCCTCAATGGTATCCTGTAAAATTTGATTTGATATCATCCTATCCACTCCTTACTTTTTTGTAAAAAACACCTACTTTATATTTTAACGGAAATTCAAAAAAAAAGAAAGTAAATGTTGAAAATTTTCAACTTTTTTTCACAGAAGAAAAATTCCTTTTTAGGGAAAATTCTAAAAGCAAAAAGAAGCGATTACACCAGTAACCGCTTCTTTTCTTGGGAAAGTAAAAGATTAATCTAAAATCTTCTGCTCTGTCTCTTTATCAAAGATATGAATCTTGCTTAAGTCAAATGCTAACTGTACAGTATCGCCAGGTCTGGCAGTTGTACGAGCATTTACTCTTGCAGTGATATCAAACTGATCAATTGTGAAGTATAAATAAACCTCTGCACCTAACATTTCATAGATGGTAATTCTTGCATCAATGATACTCTCTGGAGAAGATTCAATGAATAACTGCTCATCATGAATATCCTCTGGACGAATACCTAATACAACTTCCTTATCAATGTAATTCTGCTCTACCAAAATACTTGCCTTTGAGTCAGGAATCTTAATAGAATGTGAACCAAACATCAATAATACATCTGCACCAGACTTAACAACTTTACACTCAATAAAGTTCATTGGAGGCATACCCATGAAACCTGCAACGAATAAGTTGGTCGGCTTATCATATAAATTCTGTGGAGTATCTACCTGCTGAATAATACCATCCTTCATAACAACGATTCTGGTACCAAGTGTCATAGCCTCTGTCTGGTCATGTGTTACATATATAATAGTTGTCTGTAATCTCTGATGTAACTTGGAAATCTCAACACGCATCTGTACTCTTAACTTAGCATCAAGGTTTGATAAAGGCTCATCCATCAAGAATACTTTAGGTTCACGAACGATTGCACGACCCATAGCTACACGCTGTCTCTGACCACCTGATAAAGCCTTAGGCTTTCTATCAAGTAAGTGCTCGATATCAAGGATCTTAGCAGCCTCATGTACCTGCTTATCAATCTTCTCCTTTGGAACTTTTCTTAACTTAAGACCAAATGCCATATTGTCATATACTGACATATGCGGATACAATGCGTAATTCTGGAATACCATTGCGATATCTCTATCCTTTGGCTCAACATCATTCACCATCTTGTCGCCAATCCACAGTTCGCCTGAGCTGATATCCTCAAGACCTGCAACCATACGAAGTGTAGTAGACTTACCACATCCAGAAGGTCCTACGAAGATAATAAACTCTTTGTCTTCAATCTCAAGATTAAAATCCTTTACAGCATTAAAACCGTTAGGATAAATCTTATAAATATTTTTGAGTGATAAACTAGCCATTTTAATTTCCTCCTTGGGTTGTATAAATTTTCTGCTAACTAAATCATAGTGTTATAATACATCATTTACTTTTTAAATGAAATATTACTATTCAACAAATAAATTTTAATTTCTTTGTTCATTTTGTCATAATCAAGAAGATTACCATGAAAATGCACATCATTTTCAATATTTTATTATAGAAAACTACCTATTGTTAAAATCTATATCCCTGTATCCTATCCAAAAGCCGACAAAACTCGTGCAAATTATCCAACGCATTCCCCCGTTTTGTGCCATTCATACAATTACTTTTATGCAATTTTAACAACATTTTATATTTTCTATTCCTTGGTACGCTGTTTTAATTTGAGTTTCATCCTGATATTATTATAAAATGTCTTGATTCTGCCACCCTTTTGAAACCATTTGTAAAGGTTTTCTATCCTGAGTTTCTGAATCGGCTCCGGCACTTCTGATTCCGTAACGGCTTTATTATACAAAATATTACCTGTAAACAGAATCACTCCCGCATTCATCTGATTCCGGTAATCCTGCAAAAGCTTCAGCTGCCTCTTTTCCTCTAATGCCATTAGCAGGATATCCGGTGCTACGGAGTTAATTTCATTCACAATATGATCCGCAGACTCCTCCTGCTTGGTTAAAAACATACCGCTCATGGTCAAATACGGTCTTTTTTCATGAATATTCTCCTGCACAAAAGTAAATTTATCTTTATTCTCTGCAACGAGTAAAATCTCATGTCCTTCTGAAACTGCATAATCCAGAATGGAATCAAAATATCCTTCAAAGAAAAACGGATCACGTTTGTGTCCCAGAACTTCATCTACGCTGCCGTTGACGCTGGCATTTCCCGGAAGGATCAATTCGCTCTCCTGTACAATATTCTGCCAATCCCTATTCTCCTGTAAGAGCAGCAATGTCTCACTGTTGACAAAATAGATGACCTTGCTGCTTTCATCTTTCAGATATTGTATGGTTGCCTCACTGGCTGTCTTCGTAGAAGCGATATCCATTACGATATCCAATAGCTGGATTCTGTCTTTCATAAAATTCTCCTGTTACTGAACTGTTGTATCATTGCTTCCAAGCACAATAAAAATCTCCACACCATCTGTAGATACATCAATACCAGAGTCCAAAGAACCAACTTCGATCACAGCGTCCGTAAAATATTCCGCCAAATCTTTACCCATCCGCTCTTTTGCAACATAAATCTTTGTCTGTGCTTCCCTGCCAAGGCTGTAGTTACCGGTTGCAACATCCGAAAAGCCTTCTCCGCTCAGCTTATCCATCCATTTTTTCGCAAGACCGGATACGCCTGTACTATTTAACACCAGAATTTTCTTATCCGTTGACGGAATATCCGATTCTTCTGTTGTCACTTCTTCTGTAGTAGTCTCCTCAGTGGCAGGATCATGCGAGGTATCATTTGCATTCTCCTTTTCCAGCATGGCTTGTAATTCATCATCACTATATGTAGAACCAGATTCCGTGGTAGAATTGCCCGCCATCTGCTTCTTATCAGTAGTAACCTTGATGATAAAAAAAGCAGAGAATCCAATGATCACAATAGCCATCAGCACTACCATAGAACGTAAAAATGCTTCTCCAAACACCCTCAAAACGGTCTTTTTATCCATCTGTCCGCCTCCTATTTTTCATAATGTACATAAGTATAACAGAGTTGCATTTTCTTTTCAACCTTTTCATGGTATAATCGGACCTGAGCAGATTTAAAATGCTTCATTAATGCAATGAAAGGAATGAAGAAAAATGGAAAAAACAGCAATTATAACCGGTGCGTCCAGAGGAATCGGCAAAGCTTGTGCACTGGAATTGGCTGGCAGCTTTGACAACATTGTGATCAATTCCTGTCATAACATAGCAGATCTGGAACAGACCAAAAAAGAAGTGGAGGCAAAAGGCGCTGCCTGTCTGATGATAACAGGTGATGCCGGCGATTATGACACGGTATCTTCTATGATGGACAAAATATCGGCTGCCTTTCCTTCTATTGATTTATTGATAAATAATGCAGGCATCTCTTATGTCGGACTGCTTTCCGACATGACAATTACTGACTGGAATCGAATTATAAACACAAATCTCACCTCTGTCTTTAACTTCTGTAAACATATTGTTCCTCTTATGGTAAGCCAAAAATCCGGTCACATTATCAATATCTCCTCCATGTGGGGAATCAGCGGTGCTTCATGTGAAGCCGCTTATAGTGCATCCAAAGGAGGCGTCAACGCCTTTACAAAGGCTCTGGCAAAAGAACTGGCACCAAGCGGCATCCGGGTAAATGCTCTCGCCTGTGGTGCCATTGATACACAGATGAATAATTGTTTCAGCCAGGAGGAAATCAATGCTTTTTGCGAGGACATACCTGCCTGCCGGCTGGGATATCCTGAAGAAATCGCCCGAATGGTATATCATTTATACGAAAGTCCGTTTTACCTTACCGGCGAAGTAATAAAAATAGACGGTGCTTATCTCTAAGCCACCGTCTTATATATTCTCTATTTCTTTCCCGCTGTTCTTGTGACACTATCGTCATCTGCCGGATTTTCCTCCTCAGTCTCCTCTGGAGGATATGTTGCCTTTTTAAGAACTCGTCCAACACCGACATATTTCCTGTAATCATAATCAGATATTACAATCCCTGTCGATTCAGTAGAAGCATGTACCACTTTTTCATTTCCTATGTATAAAGCCACATGGCTACAGTTCTTTTTACTGCTGCCATAGAAAATCAAATCTCCCGGCTGGATTTTCTTCATCTTTACTTTTTTTGTATCCTTCATCTGCTGATAAGCATTATGGAATAAATTATATCCAAATTTCTTATATACTGCCATGGTAAAACCGGAACAATCTGTTCCTTTTGTCAGACTGGAACCGCCATAACAATACTTATTCCCCACATGTTTCAATGCATAGCTTACAACTTCCTTCTGTTCAAGTGACATTGACGAATAATCTGCAACCGTTACTCTGCATATGTACTTCTTACCATTCACCTTCGCCGTAACCTTCGCAGAACCTACTCCCACCGGTGTAAGTAGTCCCTTCTTTACTTTAACAATCTTCTTATTAGAGGTTGACCATTTTACTTTATCTGTTGTATTCAGCACATTCAACTGTCGCTCAGTCCCCATCTCTAAAACGAGTTTTTTATTATTCAGCTTAACTGCACCCGCAGCTTCTGCTTTTGTAGAAAACATTGCCATTATAGTAAATGTAAACAATATGACTAGTAGTAATAATTCTTTGCGCTTCATAAATAATATCCTTTCCAGCTTGTCCAAGCCGTTATTTATTATCAACAAAGACTATTTTAACATATCTTTTACAAATTTCAAGAGTTTTTCGAAATATTTGTAACATTTTTGTAACATTTTTTCATTTTTCTCTTCTTTTTCTTCAGAAATCATTAAGAAATTGGCACAAACAAGACTGCTTACTGGAATGATCAAAAGACATCCCGAAGCTCCGATCAACAACCCCGAAACCTCCTGAAAAAGTGCCTTGGAATTCAAAATCGTAGCAAAACTATCTTCATTCCGCATAAATAATACTGCCAGCATAATGCTCTCGCCCAGTCCGGCAAAGAACAATGTATTAACCGTCGTTCCCAGAATGTCTTTCCCCACTGCCAGACCGGAATGAAACAGTTCTTTTTCCGTCAAAAGAGGTTGATTTACATGCACCTCGTTGACGGCAGTGGTAATAGCAACCGCCGTATCCATAATAGCTCCCAGCAACCCAAGTAAAACAGCCGACAGTGAAATGGCTGACATGGAAACACCCAGATCCGGTGACAGATACATGCTGATTTCCTCATACTGCTCAATTTCATTATACCCACTGATTCCTGCGGACCATAATACCGGACCTGCTGTCATCAGGATAAATATCAGCACCACCAAAACAGAAAAAGCGGCGGCATGCATTTTGGCATTTCTTCCATTTTGGGAATAAATCACTGTCACCACAAAGAAAATGCTGATCACAACTGTTATGAATACCGGCGGCATTCCCCATGCGATCAGATAGATATTCACAAGCAGCGCAAGCAGAGTCCTTACCAGTGCAAAAAAAGAATCCAGTCCCCTATTCCCACCGACAGCTACCATAAGAAAAAACAAAATAATAGATAATGTAAGTATCATTTTACCTGTCCCTCCTCATTTCTGTTTCCCATATGCAGGAGCAGCACGGCACAAAGTCCTGATACCGGAATGGCAAGCACAATGCCGATTGCCCCCATCAAAAACCGTATGATTTCAAATATCAGCTGAAAATTCACCAGATGATACAGCGTATACCCATTTTTTATCTTTACTACTAATATCGGAATAGCACCGCTTATATAAGTAAAAAAGAGAACATTTATCATTGTTCCCATAATGTCATAGCCCATTTCACGAACAGACCGGATTAACGCTTTCATGGAAATATCCGGTGTCTGCTTTATGATTTCTGCCACACCAGCCGCAATACTGATAGATACATCCATGACTGCACCAAGACTCCCCATCAGTACTCCAGTCAAAAACAAGTCTGATAAATCAGCAGAGTTTACTACATAATCCATCATTTCGTACGGCAGCCGTTTACAGCTGTGCAGCACGATTTCGTATATGCCATAACAAAGCAGGGTAGTAAGCAGGGTGGAAAGTATTGCCGCAAACGTCTTTTTATGAAATCCCCCTGCAAACAGCAATGTTAAAATACTAAACACCAGCATTAAAGCAAAAGCAATTGAGATCAGCTTCCCTCCTTGTCCATACATGGAAAGTGCAAACAAAAAAACAGAGATATTAATCAATAATGAAGCAAATATAATGCCGCCCCTCTTCTCATTTAACAGCAGTAAAAGGAATAAAAAAATGCAAATCAGCATAACCAGATAAACATCTCTCTTTTTCCCGAGAATCGTTCCTGTCTTTACATCCTTACTGACTGAAACAAACAACCTGTCTCCCTTCCGATAGCTTTCATCATTTACCCCTGAATCAGAATATATATTAGATAAAGAAATCTCTGCTCCCCTTTTCTCTCCATTTAGTATTCTTGCTTTCATGCTCTGGTCATAGTATCGTTCCACATCACCGTCCGGTCCTTCACTGTCATAAGAAAATGTATTATCCACATATGTCACCCTGACCACAGTATCCTGATATAAAAACGCATTATACTGCATGAAAACAAAGACTGCCGCAAACACAAGCAGCAGTCCCATTATTTTTCCTTTTTTCAACAAATGCATTCTCTTTTTCATCTTCATTTATATATTTCTTTATTCCGGATACACCAGACGTTCCTCTGTAATATTGCTAAGAACTTCGTCATAATACTTCTTTGCAACAAGCTTTGCCATTGGAAGATTCATATCCAGATAATTCCCGCAATCTCTTGCTGCTGCTCCCGGAACCTCTCCTTCAAAATCTTTCATAAAGGTAAACATCTCCTTTACAAGAGGAACTATCTCCTTTGATGTATAATCTCCGGCTAACACCATATAAAACCCTGTTCTGCATCCCATAGGTCCGAAATAAACTGTTTTATCCTTATAATCAGCATGATTCCGGAGAAATGTTGCTCCTAAATGCTCTAATGTATGCACTTCCGCAGTATTCATAACCGGTTCAAAATTGGGTCTTGTCATACGCAGGTCAAAAGTAGTAATGACATCCCCTCCAACTGTATCTTTTCTTGATACATAAACTCCTGGCAGCAGGGTTAAGTGATTTACCGTAAAACTTGATATTTTCTCCATAATGTATTCTCCTTCCTGATATCTGACCATATTTTCTACAATCGCTTACAAAGCTCCAACAAGAGTTTTACAGAATGCTCAATGGCCTTGGCTTCAAAAGCCGGATAATCCACAGATGCAGAATCATCTGCCTTATCTGAAATAGCCCGTATTATAAGAAACGGTATCTGATTCAAATAAGCCGCATGTGCAATGGCCGCACCCTCCATCTCAGTACAGCATCCCTCAAAATTTTCCACCAGCCAGTTTTTCTTATTCTTATCGGAAATAAACTGGTCTCCACTTACAATTCTTCCCTCAAACACTTTGATATCTGGATTTACCTGTTCACAAGCCTGCCTTGCCATCTCCCTGAGCCTTGCATCTGACTCAAAGGATAAGGTATCCATACGCGGAATCTGCCCTAACGGATAACCGAATGCTACCGCATCCATGTCATGTTCTAAGGTATCCGTAGAAAGTACAACATCACCAATATCAATATCTGCATTCAATGAACCAGCAATTCCGGTATTAATAATTGCATCTACATGGTACTCATCTGCTAAAATCTGGGTACACATAGCTGCGTTTACTTTTCCGATACCGGAACGGACTACCACTACCGGACTGCCATTCAATGTACCTTCAAAAAACTCCATGGAAGCTTTGGACATCGCCTTTACATTCTCCATCTGATCCTTAATCTTTGCCACTTCTTCATCCATTGCACCTATAATCCCTAACATATTCTCTTCCTCTCTTTTTCTATTTTTTTATCGGGATAACTATTTTAACCGTAAATTCACCCTCTGCCTCATATTTGTGAAACTCCCCATGATGCAGTTTCATGATACGTTCACAGGTAATCAGACCAATATTATTACTCTCATGTTCATCCAGGTCTGTCTTGATTTTGTTGCTCACTCTGAGCACTAAATAATTCTGTTCCTTATTCGCCGCAACCTCAATGGGGCTATCCTTCTTTGCATATTTTTCCAGATTAGATAAAATATTGTTCAATACTCTGTGCATATACTTGAAATTAACCATGCAATCCCCATCCGTTTCATCAATGGAATTAACGCTGGATATCTGGTAGCCTTCTTCTTCCAAATTTAGAAACTGGTTTTCAATCAAATCCATCGCCAGTGCATATGCAGGAACCGGTTCCATATTAATCCGCTTCCGATCCTCTCCGTAAATCAAAAAATATTCAAACAATTCATCCGATAACTCCTTGATCTCCCTGGTTTTCTGAAGGGAGAGTTCCAGATAATGCTTTCGCTGTTCTTCATCCCGGATATGTTCCATATTAAGGATTTCCAAGTATCCTGTCAATGTAGTAAGCGGAGTCCTTAAATCATGAGACATCGCTGTAACAAGCTCTTTATTGGCCTGTAACATCTGCTGTTCTTTTTTCATGTTTTCAATGATAGACAGTCTCATCTGCTCTATCCCTCTTGCAAGATTGCCAATTTCATCCTCGCCCTTTATGGTAATGGGATATTCCAGATTCCCGCCCTCCAATATCTGTAATTCTTTCTCAATTGCATTGATATATTGCAGCTTACGACGAAATAACCTTGTGAAAATTACAATAAAAATGATGATCCCAATGGTAATACCTATCGTCCATACATAATAGTAGTATTTCCAGTAATCATAACAGAACATGTCTACACTGGCTACCGTTCCGTCGGCCAGTGCAAGCCTGTACAAATATTCAGAATCCATCAGTTCCGTCTCTGCATTTACTTCTTCGCTATTCTCATTTTCGGCTTCCTCATATGTATAATCAGAATTAAATATCACCTTGTTATTCTGATATATGGATAGATATACATATGTATTTGCATCCGTCCATTCCTTTAACTCAGAAATAGAATCCGAAGTAATATCCTGTTCCGTAACATATCGCTGGAGATCTTCCATGTACTTTATCTGAAAAGTCTTATTCATATTCTGGTCATCATATGCATTTTCAATAAAATTCAGCCCGAAATGAATAACCAGATATCCACATCCGCATGCAAAGAGTCCTGAAATTATGATACAGCTTAATAAGTACCATGTCAGTTTTGTTTTAAAAACATTCTGCACCCTAAACAATACGATAACCCCTTCCCCAGATATTATGAAGATACTTCGCATTTGGACCAACATCACCTAATTTTTTACGAATATTACGGATATGCACCATAACCGTATTCGTGGAATTTGGCATATATACTTCCTCCCAGACCTGTTCATATATCTCTTTGGCAGTAAATATATGATTACGGTTTGACGCTAGCAAAAGCAGAATCCGGTACTCAATTTCCGTTAGGGAAATCTCCTCTCCATCTCTAATCACCTGCTGTAAATCTGTATCCAATATAATGTCCTGAATCACAATTTTTGAATCTGTCTCTTTCCCGCCGCTTCCCATATGGGGACGTTTTAACAATGCCCTGACTCTCAGCAGTAATTCCGTACAGGAAAAAGGCTTGGTAAGATAATCATCTCCCCCTGCTTCAAATCCCTCGATCATATCTGACTCTGCCGATTTGGCTGTCAAAAATAACACCGGCACTTCTGCATTTTCCCGTATCTTTGCACATGCATCAATGCCATTACACTTTGGCATCATAATATCAAGAATCACAAGATTAATGCTCTCATCAAAATAATCAACTGCCTCCTGTCCATTATTGGCCAGAACCACTTCAAACCCGGCATCTTCCAGCATTATCCGTAATACTTCCCTAATATCCTTCGCATCATCTGCTATCAGTATTTTTTGTGCATCTGCCATGTTCGTACCTCTCTATCCAAATTCTTTCTCTTAGTATAGCAAAAAAGAAAATGAAAACATATGTGTTTTTAAATACTTAAGAATTCTTTATATTTATGGTATCCATATGAAAATTTAACCTTTTGCCGGTGACAGGATATCCTCAAGATCACTTAACTCGTTCTCCGGTATCTTCGTATATTCCGAAAGCTCTGCCATTGTGGGTTCATCCCCTTTTTCTTCCCGCAATATTTTTTTTGCTTCATGAACCAGACTCATTTTTCCAAGAATAGTGTTTTCCAGTTCCCGTTCACCATTCATTTCGGAAGCATATAACATAATTCCTTCTTCTACCGCCTGTTCCAGCAGGCCTTCCGTATCCACATCTGCTCCTGTCCCGCAAAGTTCCTGTAACTTAAGAAACAATGCCATATTTCCTTCCTGCACCAGATCTTCCACATGCAGTCCCTGCATCAGATACTTCTCAGCAATTATCAGAACTTTTTTCAACCATACAGTTGAAATCGTTTCTATCACATTTTTCTCGCCCTGCAAAAGCCTTCTATATAAATCTTCTGTTTCCTCCTGTGTATACTCCGGCAGAAGAGATAATTCCTCTAAATACATCTTAAAAACCTTTGACTGGGTAAAATGCGCTTCTCCATCGGCTTTTTCTTCGCTGCCGTTTTCCTCATTCTCTATGCCCTCATCCTCTTCTGTGGATTCCGGATTCATCAGATATCCCATTACAAGCCGTTTCTGTTCATCGGTAAGCTCCATCTCCTCAAAGTATGACAGAATCTCTTCTTCCGGCATTGGCTCCGCTGCCGTTCTTATAATATCTGCCACATTCCTTACTGTTTCCATAAAAGTATTCTGATCTGTCATGTTCCGCCTCCGTTTTCCACTATTTATAACTCATTTCCAAATCATTCAAAGATATTCTGTTTTTCAAGGATATCAAGCGTATGCGCTCCCGCACCAATCAAATCCTGCCTTTCACAAGTAGACAAATGATACTTCATAAAAATTCCAAAAGTCTCATCATCCATTGCATTTAACACCTGCCGCATATAATTTGCCGGACCATCCGGAGAAATAATCTTCAATCTGGCAAATCCCGCTGCCTCATTCAGCCGGTCAATATCCTCTATTCTGACATAATCATATAAATCTTTCTTTTCTGCTGTGGAATGGAAATCCTCTGTCAGGCGTTTTTCCTCCAAACACTCTTTGATATGGTTTTCCTTAAAGGCATATGTCAGGACACAGTATTCGTTCATACAATAAGCCACCAGTATCTTCCCGCCGTTTTTTGTCACCCGGCCTGCCTCTTTTAATGCTTTTAACTTATCCTCAAAAGTATATAAATGATACATCGGACCAAACAACAGTGTCATATCAAAGCTTTCATCCGGTAAACGTTTTAAATTAAGTGCATTTCCCTGATAAGCCTTTACACTGCTCTTCTTGGATTTCAAAATGCCAAGATTATATTTTACCAGCTCTATTGCTGTCACATCATATCCCTCTTGTGCCAAAGCAACCGAATATCTTCCGGTCCCTGCACCAATATCCAGTATCCGGGCATCCTGCATGTCCCTTAAATATTCATGGATATATTTCATGGAAGTTATAAATTCTACCTGTCCGTGCCGGCTGGAAAGACGTTTTTCTTCATTAAATTTGTTATAATATAACTCCAGCTCTGTCATCTGTTTTGCCATAATCCGTCACCTGTGTCGATATTGTTACGTCATCTGCACCAATTCCTGTGCCATCTGGTTAATTCCTTCAATAATATTCCCAACTTCACTGGTAATCTCACTATTTTCTGCACTGCTTTCAAACGTCTCATTAGAATGTGCCGTCACTTCTTCCGTGGCAGCGGAAATCGTCTCAATTCCCTCCACGATCGCCTTATTCGCACTTGTCAGTTCTTCCACCAGATTATTTAATACCTCTGATTCCCCATAAACTCCCTCGGCAGAAGACGTAATTTCCTGAAAGCTTGCCGCTGTACTATTGGCAACCGCATTCTGGGCATTACTATTCTCAATCATATCCTCCACAACGGTTATTACTTTATCCAGTTCTCCTGAAATATTGCTGATCAACACCGTAATATTATCCGTCGCTGCCTGAGTCTGAGTCGCCAGTGTAGAAATCTCAGAAGCCACTACTGCAAATCCTCTTCCTGCTTCACCGGCTCTTGCTGCCTCTATACTTGCATTTAATGACAACAGACTTGTCTGGGTTGTAATCTCATCTATCATCTGAATAATCGACTGCATCTGGCTGGTAGATTCACTAAGCTTGGATAATTCCTTAGACACATGTGCATTTTCATCATTTGAGATATTTACATGACGAATCAGACTGTCAATATGTCCCTGTGCACAATTAAGCTCTTTCTTCGTTTTCCCAATATTATCTTCAATCATACCGGATGCACGGCTGACTCTCTCGATTATATTTTGTATCTGTTCTGTTTTCTCTAACTGTATCTGGATGGAATCCGCCGTGTCGTTCGTTCCCTGAGTCACTTCTTCCATGGAAGACATGGTCTTTGCAGCAGAATCTTCCAAAATCCCCATCTTTTGGGAAACTGTGCCGATGTCAGCAGTCATTTTTTCAGAAGTATGTAAAAGGTCTTCCATAAGCCTTGCCGTATGTTCCTTTTCCTCATTTATCTCAAAAATCTTCTTCTGATTGTTCTTTTCCAGTGTCATCGTTGCAATCGCCATAAATAAAGAGAATAATACCATTGAAGCGATACGAATCTCCAGATCCGCCATATCACCCTTCTCAATCTGTCCATTGAGCCCCATCACTATAACCTGGATAATATTTCCAAGGGTAACACCGACGGAAAAAGCAACCGTTAATTTAAAATCATTATATACAAGCAAGATCATGGACAATACCATTGCATATACATATGCAATAGGAGATACTGTTGTAAAGATGATAAACAGATAAAAAATTCCAAATCCAACTGCAATGACATAACGTACCAGATTACTTTCCTTATCTTTGTGATACAGATATAATGTAATCATCAGCGGGCACAATGCCAGCAGGGAAAACACCAGAAAATATCCTATGGTTCTGGCACCTTTTATTACTTCGATCAGATAGCAGGCTACAAGAATAAGATTAATGATCATATAACACAATCTGCCTGCCGAATTACTTCTTTCCATTTCAGAAATATTTCCTTCTCTCATCACTTTCCTCCCAATATCATATTATTTTAAAACCATTTTATATTTTAACTTAATTTCTTCCATTAAGCAACTGACAAATTGTATTCATCCAACGATGAAAAACATGCTTTGCGAGTTTCCCACGTTCTCGGGCGGCACCAAATTGGATTGCAGGCATTCCATCTTAGCTTATGCCTTCCGCACAAAACAGGGCTGCCGCATTAAATAAAGAATAAAATCCTAATGCGTCAGCCCTATCCTCATATATTCTATTGATTCCAGCTATTCATAATCATCTTGTATATCTTCCAGCTGCTCTCTGATCTGCTCCCTTATCTCCTGTTCCAATTCCTTTTCACTGAGACTGTCATCATATTTTATATGATACTTATCCAGTAAAATCTTAATATCCTTTAAATCAATATCAACCGTATTTTCACTGCCGTCTACATGAACCAATTTATTCCCATACCTGTCTGTAATAGTAACTTCATCGCCTTCAACCGCAACATGAATCTCATCCTCGTCAAACAAAAGATCAAGATTACCTAATGCATCTTCCAGTGTTTCTCCCCATTCAACAGCATCCAGCCCTGACACCCACTTAACAGTATCCTCTGCCACCTTGAGTGCTCCGGTAATCAGGAATGCAATCATGAAAATCCCCAATATCACCACTGCACCTATCGTTGAAAAAAAACCAATCAGAATATTTCTCTGGGATTTCCGGAATTCTTCTTCGTTTTTTGAAGCATCCACCACAGGCACCAGTTCCACACCACAATTGGAACAATATCTGTTTTTCGCATCCACCGACATATTGCAGTTTGAACAGATAACCTTACTATGATCCATACGGACAATCAGATATATGATCAAACCGATAAAACTCGGCACCAGAATCACAACTGCCGTCCATAAAACTCCTATCATTCCTTTGTTCTCAGCATCCCGGTAAGTCCATATTCCCAAAAGAACCGTAAGTGCAAGCACTGCTATGGCTATTAACGCTCCTAAAAATACCGAAAATATTACACTTGACATACAAATAACCTCCATTCCTGTCATCACTAACTCTGCACAAAACCCTGTTTTCATAGACATCCGTCATATAATATAGACAAATCAAGCAAGGGTCAAAACATCTTTGCACGCTGTACCAGACTTCCTTTCCATATACAGATAAAAGTAAAAATCCAGCTTAGTACCATCTCTGACATAACTACTGCCATATGCAGTTTCAGCCATGTTCCGCTTATAAACTCCAGCAGATTCGGCATACAGAAATCTGCTCCTTTTATATTGACCAGCACATAAACCATATAGATAAGGCATCCCCCCGCTGCGGATATCACTGTATTTACAACCGCTGGCAGCCACCAGAAGGAAATCCTGCCTTCCCCTGCTGCCTGCTGACAGGCAATCCGGTTCTTAAGACGGATATTCACTTCTGCTGGAACCTCTCCTATGGAATATGCATTTTGCAGCATACGGGAAATCCGTTCCTGATCGGCATTTTCTTTCTGCATTTCTCCCTTTGCAATCTCTCTGTCTTGCATCTGCTTCACTCAGTATACCCCCATTTCCTCTCTTAATCTTTCCTTTGCCTGATACAGCCTGCTTTTTACAGTACCCTTCGGAATCTTTAAAACTCTGGCAATATCCTCTATAGGCAGCTCTGCCGCATAAAAAAGTTTTATTACCTGCTTTTGCTTTTCAGGCAGCCTTTCCACACAGTTTTTTAGATCAGCAAGCTCCTCTTCCCTTACAAGACGCTCCAATACATCACTCTCACCCTTCATATCCTCTATCTGCACGCCTTCCGCTTCACTGGATATCACTGGTGCAATCCGTTCATGTCTTGCATACTTACTCTTATGATTCCTCCATATATTAGATGCTATGGACATCAGATATGCTTTGGGATTCTTATCGGGAAGAATCCGTTTATGCAATTCCAGTGCCTTTAAAAAAGTCTGCTGATATAAATCCTCTGCATCCTCTAATGTATACGTCAGACTCTTACAATAACGGTATAAATTATCACCATACTGCTCTACCAGCAGTTCCACATCACAAGTCTCCACAACCTCATCTCCTACTTAGTATTGTTGTGCAATCCCATAAAGTTCAAAAAATATTAAAATTTATTTCGTTTTATGTTCCATAAAGACTTCCCTGTAATATTTCCGCAGGTCTGACAGCAGAATCAGCATAAGGGATAACGCCGATATCAACAAGCCAATCCTCTTCCCTGGAGGCGTAAATAATACCTCTATATCATGTTCTCCCGCTCCAATCTCCACGCCAAAAAATGCCGTGTTTACCAATACAGGCTCTGCCGGACTGCCGTCCACCAAAACCCTTATTCCTTTCTGGTATGGCACTGAAGTGACAAAAAAGCTGTCTGTTACGGCTTCTGCCTTACAATGTAGAACCTCCTGTTTCCTTGCCTTATGAAAACTGACAGGTATCATGTCCTTTTTATCCATACAGCTTCTTGGAAAGACATAATAGGTCACATTCGTAATCCTGAATTTTCCTTTTGCAATATCAACATTTAACGTATCATTCATATTTTCGTCAAGATAAAAGGTAAACCGGGTATTTTCATTTGGATAAGGAGCTCCTTTACCGGAAAGCTTATTCCTCATTCCGTTCATCGTGATCATCACTGCTTTCCCAGATTCATTTTCCACATCAAAGCTTAAAATGCCAATCTTGCCGTCTAAGGACTCCTTTAAACGGATACTGCATGTACTGTTTTTCTTTGCGTGTATCTCTATTCCGTCCTTCTTCTTTTTCCATACGATATCATCTGAATGCTTCAGCAGCCGGTATCGGAAATTCTTTTTCTCCATATTGGATTTCCCATATATTTCTTTATCTTCCAAAACCTTCTTTTCTGGTATTTTCTCATCGTCTCTGGCGGTATTTTCTATATCTTCCACAATCGTATATTCCAGCATCGCCTCTAATGTATATGGAAATTCCAAGGAATCAAATATCTCTTTATCCATTATCTTTGTACTCAGGTATGCTATGGGAAGAACATCCTCATTCTCCGCAACTACGCTTTCGCTTTTTTCCTTTATTACTGTATATCCATGAGGAAGCTTTTGACAATCTGTCACAATATATCGGACACCCATTAAATACTGTAAAAACGGATTCACCTCCGGCAGAAGTGCTACCCGGTTATTGATCCTGATAGGCGTATGCATAATATCATGATAAAAAGCGGCATATTTCCTATTTGTTACGGAAGAATACATTCCTGTTGTCTTTTGCGTGGAATACTGGATCTGGTTTGCATGCATCAGGGGCTGGGTCAGATAATCCGTTCTTGCCCACTCCTCTTTTGCGATCGCTTTTACCTCTTTTCCTGTAAAAACATCAAGACTCCTGGTTGTTTCAGAAACAAATTCTTCCTGTGATGACAAAATGACCGTACCAATCACCGGCATGACCAGTAAAACCAGATAAACCACCGCTTTATTTTTCCATTTCCACAGCCAGGAAAAGAGTAATATCAATACCATATCCACTATCACGAGCAGAAAAGACGCCTCTATTTTTCCGTTTTCCTCCACCAGCAGACCAATCACACCAATTAGCAGCATACCAAAAGCCAGACGGCTGGAAGGTTTTATTTCCTCTTTCCATATTCCTTTCATAACTTTCATACAATGTAAAAGAATCAGAGGTAAAAACGGCATTAAAATCTTATATCTTGCATAAAGAGTTCCGTTGAGCACATAAGGAATCACCGGAAAGCAGAACAGACAGATACAGCCGATACTTCCCATACGATACCTTTTATGTAACAGACCTGCTGCCAGCAGATACAATATGATCATGGAAAATCCGATTCCATAAGGGCTATACAGCAAGCCCTTTAATTGCAGTCTGGGCAAAAGCAGGGACTTCACATCAAGTCCACCGGAAGCCCTTTTATTTTCCAGCAGTGCCAAAAAAGTAGGAAGCAGCAGTATACAGGAAATCCCTACAGAAAATGCCATCATTTTTATCAGAAACAGCCAGTCCTTCCAGTCTTTGGTCTTAAGATACCAATAAATACACACTACTATAAAACACGAAATGGAATAATAATAACTTTGAAAACAAATTCCTGTCAGAATCATGCAATAAAGCAGCATATTCCTTTTCCTTATCGTCCGTTCCGTCAGTATAAGTGCCAGAAATAACAACGGCATATAATTGATAAACATGATCTGCCTGTGGAAATGAAAGAAACAGGCCGCAGTCATACAAAAAAAAGACCCCAGAAAAGAAGTTCCGGGATTCAGCTCATTCATCCTCAGCCACATATAACACAATAATACCGTTACTAAAAAACTGGCCACCATCATCCCGATCAGAATCCATTCCATGGAAATCTGAGGCAGGAGACAGCCTAAAACCACATCCGGTCTCAAATATCCATAATAAGAAAAATTATATATGTTATTACCCCCGCCGAGCCAGATAAAATCAGGGAACAAGGTTCCTTTTTCCAGCATTTCATCCCTTAAGGTCTCCGCAAGGGTCATATGCTGGCTAAGCCAGTCAGTTGTTGAACCATAGATATCTCCTTTCGGAACCGTAATATATAACAGTCCAAAAAATATGATCACTAAAAAAATACACAGCACAATATCCTTTTGCCGGTCTCTCCTTTGTCTCTCCATATCACTTACCACCTGTCGTTATATATTTTCGCCACTGTTTGTATCTTGACATTAAACATTCATAGTATAATTCATATTCTTCCAAAAATATATGATAATTTTTCTTAAGATTTCTTAAGGTTTATCTGCCTTCCTATCCTGATCGCCTTTGAATCTTTTCCATGCCCAAGCTCGAATGTCTTTACGACAGGAAGCTCATTTCCTGCAAATTCTTTCACGAGCCTCCCCATCGTTCCCGACTTTTCATACCATATATCGTCCTTTCGTTCCGTTTTTAATACTATGCCTTCTTCTTTTTCTAATTGCGTAAAAGTCCCCAATAGAATCCCTCTGACCTTTTCAAATACACCAAGCTGCTTCATCTGGGCAAGATATGTTATCATCTGGGGCTGTAATCCTCCTCTTGCCTCTAAAAACAGCACTTTATCTGCCAAGTCCGGAAAATACGCTGTACCCGCCAGTTTTAACAGACAGCGTATATTGCCGCCAACAACCGTTCCCGTTAATTTCTCCCCCTGAAGAAATGAATATTCAAAGTCAAACAAGCGGCCTTTTTCCTGTTCTTTCTGGCGCTCCCCCATACCATAAAATACTGTATTGGCAAGATCTGTCAGTTTATCCTCATTACAGTTTTCCGTTAAATGCCTTACCTGATAAAGCACTCCTGCATTTCCGGTCTTTGCATAAACAGCGTTTAATATGACAGTCAAATCACTGTACCCCCAAAACTGTTTGGGCTCCCCTGCACGGTTTCTGGCAGAGGCTATCTTCTGGTAATCCAGATAAGGTAAAATCTCATTCGCTATATCTCCACCGGATATATCAAAAATAATATCTATACCGGAATCACAGTAGCATTCCATCAGTGCATCCGCACGTTCTTTTGCCGTTGCACTCCTTACCCCCTCCTCTGCAAAGAGATAATCACTAAAGACCGGCCGGATCCCCATATTCTCCAATACCTCTTTTAACTTTCGCAGCTGTAACTCATCACCTGCAGATAACCCGTTGGAACAGCAGACGATCCCCGCCCTGTACATATTTATATGATCCATATCTATCATCCTCCCATTTGTAACCAATTTTACTTTACACTACCAAATTCCTCAAACAGATAGCATCCTATTCCATTATACACATTTTCTTTTATGGAAAATAGCTTTTCTTTTCATATCCATATATCACAAAATATGTTATAATCAGAAAAACACCTGTAAGAAAAGAGGGTACTGATATGCAAAAGATACTGATCGTAGATGACGTGGAAATAAACCGCGAACTTCTGCGTAATATACTGAAAGAAGATTATATGATTGAAATGGCAGAAAACGGAGAAGAAGCCCTGGCAAAACTTACAGTCTGGCATAACGGCATATCAGCTATTCTCCTGGATTTGCAGATGCCTAAAATGGACGGTTTTACAGTAATCGCTCAATTAAAAGAACAGGGTCTGATTGGCAAAATTCCCGTACTGATCATCAGCAGTGAACATGCCGTAGAGATTGAAAACCGATGCTTTGAACTGGGCGTGTCGGATTTTATCCACAAACCCTTTGTAAGTTCCATTGTAAAAAACAGGATTAAAAATACGTTAGAATTATTTGCCTGCAAAAACCAGCTGGAACAAAAGGTCGAAGAACAGGAAGAAACATTAAAAAAACAGCACCAGATCATTCAGCGGCAGGCAGAAAAATTAAAGGAATCCAAACCATTTAACAAATTGATGCTGGAATACCGTTCTGCCATCATGGAGGTAGAGACAAGGCTGAATGTGCTGAATGAGGAATTCTCTCTGGAATACAACCGTAATCCTTTTGAATCCATCAAAAGCAGACTAAAATCACCGACAAGTATTTATGAAAAACTAGAACGCAAAGGATACCCGGTTACGATGGACAGCATCAAAAAACATCTGACAGATGTGGCAGGACTCCGTGTTATCTGTTCCTTTCCCGATGATATATACCGATTAGCAGAACTTTTTACCAAACAGGATGATATTATTCTGCTTAAGAAAAAAGATTACATTAAGAACCCCAAATCCAGTGGTTACCGAAGTCTTCATCTCATCTCCAGCGTACCGATCTTTTTATCTGACGAGAAACAATACATGACGGTGGAGGTACAATTCCGCACCATTGCCATGGATTTCTGGGCAAGCCTTGAGCACAAATTAAAATACAAACAGGATGTGGATAACACGGAAGAAATCGTGCGGCAGTTAAAAAACTGTGCCGACTCTATCGAGGCATTGGATTATGAGATGCAGGACATCAGGAATAAGATTGACAAATCCAAAGAATAAATCTATTCCCCTTTTCGCATTCCAAAGCTTAATGCACACTTATTACAGGCACTGATACATTCCCCACATTGAATACACTCTTTATCACCCACCTGTTTTACATCCAATTTGCAGCGGGACACACAGGCATTGCATCTGTTACATTTTTCTTCATCCACCTTCATGCCTGTCAGGGAAACCCTGTGAAATAATGCATAAAATGCTCCCAGCGGGCAGAGAAAACGGCAAAAACTTCTAAAAATAAATACCGCAGAAATGATCACCACCGCAAGAACTGCCATTTTCCATGAAAACAAACCGCCGATCAATGCCCGCAGCTGCTCATTCATCGTCACCAGAAATACACCACCCTCTAACGTTCCCGCCGGGCAGATATATTTGCAAAATCCCGGAACGGCCAGTATAACAGGAATCCCAATGACAAACACCAGCAGGATAATATATTTTAAACAGGATAGTCTTTTGGTCCATTTATTCTTTTTCAGCTTCTTTGACGGAATCAGATAGAGCAGCTCCTGAAACAATCCAAAAGGACAAAGAAATCCACACACGACCCTTCCCAGCACTATACCAAACAATAACACCATTCCTAATATGTAGTAGGGAAACCTATACTTTGATGAAAGTAATGCTGTCTGCATGCTTCCAAGTGGACAGGAACCGACTGCTCCCGGACAGGAATAACAGTTAAGTCCCGGAACACAGACTCCCTTTATGTCCCCCTGATAAATTTTACCATTGGCAAATCCTGTAAAATTACAGTTATACAGCAGGGCACAAATGACCTGGATTAATTTTCTTCTTTTCATCATCCGATTCCTATACACTCATAACAGATACGGACTGCCTTATTCTTAATATCATTGAAACCATTATGGCTCAAACCTATTAAAATCAGCACGATTGCCGTAATGAGTATGCCTTTCCTGATAATTTTCACTTTCATATGCTGCTCCTTGAATTTACTTATCCTCTGCCTGTTCCCCATCTTTCCCTAAAGCCGATTCAATAGCACCTTTATATTTTTCATACTGTGCATCTGCATCCTTTGCACCCAGATAAATATTTTGCACTATCCCATCCTTTCCGATCACCAGAGTATACGGGATTCCGTCTGAAGGGTATTTCATACAAGCTGCCCCCTCCACATCACAGGCAATGGGAAAGGTATATTCGTTATCAGAAATAAACTGATCTACCGTATCCTTATCCTCCATAGCATTGACTGCAAGGATTACCACCTCTTCCCCATATTCATGATTGAGATTTTCAAACGCCGGCATTTCCCTGACACATGGACCACACCAGGTCGCCCAGAAATTCAACAATACCACCTTTCCCTTTTGTTCTGAGAGAACAAAGGTACTGCCGTCTGCCGTCTCCACTGTAAAATCCGGGGCCAAATCCCCCTCCGATACTTCCCGAAGAATGATTTGTTCCTCTTGTTCGGAATCAGAAGATGCCTCAGTTTGATCATTAGTGTTTCTCTGCTCATCACCGGTACCACATCCCGCCAGCGCAAACATCACTAAAAAAGCTGACAGAATACCTATTATTTTCTTTTTTGACACTGCTTTCCCTCCTTAATTAACAATATCCGGATCGTGTCTGCACGCTCCATTCTTTATAACCTGTACTCTTTTATTTTGTAGCATACCACAAAATGCCCCATATTATCATACCCGCTATAATTTAGCCCTGTCACATCACCTGTATAAAATACCAATATTATAAAGAAACCGGCTATACAGTTTTCTATTTTTTCTCTCCTAGCCATTTAGCCAGCACACGCTTCACCACCTCCGGCTCAAGAGGCTTGGCAATATGCTCATCCATCCCCGCATCTTTCGCTGCTCTCACATCCTCTGCAAAAGCATTCGCAGTCATGGCGACAATGGGGACTTTTGCCGCATCTGGTCTGTCAAGATTTCGGATCGTTCTTGTGGCCTCATAACCGTCCATAACCGGCATCATTACATCCATAAAGATAATATGGTAAGTGAAGGGATCAGACTGCCGGAACATATCTACCGCCTCCTGACCATTGACAGCAGTAACCGTCTCCAGTCCCATTTCCATTAACATAAACTGTGTAATTTCTAAATTCAATTCAATATCATCTACGATCAGTGCCCGTTTTCCGGTAACATCTACCGTTTTCCCTTCCTGATCTTCCACCTCCGTTTCCTGTGATGCCGCAATTTCCAATGGCAGCACTACCGTGAACACACTTCCCTTGCCAGATTCACTTTCTATCTTTATATCTCCCCCCATTTTGTCCACCAGATTCTTTGTAATGGTCATGCCAAGACCGCTTCCCTGATATTCGGTTCTGGCACCGGCCTCTTCCTGGGTAAAAGGTTCAAAAATATGTTTCAGATATTCCCTGCTCATACCAATACCGGTATCCGAAATCTCAAAGCATATCCGTGCAATCCCATTTTCCTCAGCAGTCTCATAGCATTTGAAGGTAACACTGCCCATTAGCTTATTATATTTTACGGCATTGCCTGCTATATTAATTAAAATCTGTTTTATGTGCAGAGGACTCCCCACAAAATAATCATGCGGCAGCTGTCCCGGCTTTGTATAATCCATTACCAGTGTCACATTCCGCTCGGCAGCCTGCCCACCTACAATCACTGAACAATTATGCAAAAGCTCACTTAATCGAAAACTCTCCCTAGCAAACTCCACATTTCCTTTTTCCAGCTTACTGATATCCAAAACATCATTAATCAGCGATAATAAATGCTTCGCAGATGTTTTAATCTTTTCGCGGCAATCCTCCTGCCTTTCCATATCCTCGGGATTCTTTTCCGCAATATTCAACATACCCATAATTCCGTTAATAGGTGTCCGGATATCATGAGACATATGGGAGAGAAACTCCGTCTTCGCTTGATTTGCCCGCTCCGCTTCCTGTATGGCAGTCTGCAATTCCTCATTTTTCTTTTCAAGCAGATGATAGGAATTCTTCTGCATGTGAAACACCGCCAATCCAAAAATCAAAAGAAGTACCAATGCTATGCCGGAAACTGCAATCACATCTTTGGTCTGATACAGATAATCAAGCATTTCATAGCTGTCATAAGAAATGTTCATATACTGATTAATGATATCTTCTTTTTCTTCCTCTGATACCAGCCTCAATGCTTTATTCATAACACGGAACAGCACCTGATCTATATCCTTGAACGTCGCCAGAGTCGTTTCCGACTGATACCGGTAATTTTCCCATTCAATCAGATTAGAAAACCTTTCATTTTTAGACTGATAATTATATTCTATGGTATTTAAGACCGTAATATCCGCCACACCTTTTTCCAATGCCTGTAAACAGTCCTTTGCACTGTCCCGGTATATCACCTGCTGCCCCTGTGCCTCCATATTGTCTGCCCAATAGGTACGCCCTTTGGTAAGCACCATGGTTACCTCTTTGTCAGAAAAAACATAATCATTTTTTGATACGATAACCGCATTATAGGGCATAAAAGCATTCGTAAGCACAATGTTTTCATCCACAGTAAGTTTCATATTACTGGAACCTACATAAAAATCAATCTCTCCATCTGCAATCAGATCTTTCCAATATTCACTCCGGTCCATGGGACAAAATTCTATGGAGAGTCCGCTTCTTTCTGAAATAACCTTCAAAATCTGAATATAGATTCCGTCATTTTCCCCTTTGTCATTGATATAGGCTAAAGGCATTGTATCTTTATAGAACCCAATCCTTATCGTATCCCCTTGGCTGATCAGCGCAAGCTCATCAGCGGCAAAATTTTCCCGACGGTCTCCGTAATACCGGGTTGTAAGTTTTTGTTCAAATGCAGGATCATACATCTTTAATTCTTCAATCCCCAGATTTAACTCATCCAGTAATGCCACATTGCCCTTCCACGTTATATAGTAATAGGGAGAATAAGCAAATTTCCCTACCAGGGACTGTCCGTTCCAGACCTCTGTCAGGGTATGTGCAGCCACATCGATATCTCCGGATTTCAACGCCTCCTGCATTTCCTGTGTAGTGGCATATTCCTTAAGCTTTGGATCGTGAATACCGTTTCGGTCTAAATATTCTAAAAAATCTTTCTTGCGGATATAGCTTTCCACGACACCGAATTTCATATCTTTCATACTGTCAAAATCTTCAAAAGCCAGTGCACTATTCTCTTCCACAAAAAGACAGCCGAACGTATATCCACTTGGAAAAGCTGCATATTCAAAAATTCCAGCACGCTCTTCCGAATACTGTGCAGATCCTACCAAATCCACTTCCTTATTCTTAAGCTTTGCAAGAGCATCATTCCAGCTGTCACAATCCACATATTCAATCTTCCAGCCGGTATAACTGCTAAGCTCCTCCAGATACGCGACATCCATGCCGCCATAGCCATCCTCTTCCGAATACGTATGAAAACCTTCCATCGGAAAAAATGCTACTTTTACGGTTCTCTGCTCTTTCGCACAGACAGGCATGGAAAAAAACAGCAAAAACAATACCATAAAAAATGCTGTTACTGGCAGCAATATCAATCCATCCTGTATTCGTTTTTCCCAATCTGTCTTCCTAATACAAGCTCCACCCATAATATAGTTTCTCCTGATACTGATCTGTATAATCTTGTAACACGGAAGCTTCTACTGCTTTTCCAGTATAACAACTTTACAACACCGGATTCCACCATACTTTAATTCCGCATTATAATATTTCTTATTATACAAAGCTTTTATCGCAAAATCAATGTCTTAATATTCTTCTGATGAAAGTCCTATTACACAACAAAACAATAAAATGAGCGGCCATACAATATGCGTTTTGAAGTCTGAACGATACGATATATTTCGCCCGGCAGATTACGAAGATATATTTCCTACCCCAAAGCCACATCCAGCGCCATCATGACCGTAAACCCTGCTGCAAACAGGACTGTACCCACATTGGAGTGCTTCCCCTCCGACATTTCCGGAATCAGTTCCTCCACTACCACATAGATCATAGCGCCTGCCGCAAAGCTCAGAAGATACGGCAGGAGCGGGATCACAAACCCCGCAGCCAAAACAGTCAGAACTGCACCCACCGGCTCCACCGCACCAGAAAGCGTACCATAAAAAAAAGCTTTCTTCCTGCTGATGCCTTCCGCCCGCAGGGGCATAGAAATGATCGCTCCCTCTGGAAAGTTCTGTATCGCAATCCCAAGGGAAAGTGCCAAGGCACCCATAGCTGTAATCCCGGCATCCCCGGAAAGCCACCCGGCATAAACCACACCAACCGCCATACCTTCTGGCAGATTATGGAGCGTCACCGCCAACACCAGCATGGTTGTTTTCTGCAAGTTGCTTTCAGGCCCTTCCGCCCTGCTGCTATTCATGTGCAAATGCGGAATTGTCCGATCCAAAAGCAGCAGAAATAATATACCAAACCAGAAACCAATTACGGCAGGGATAAACGACAGCTTTCCCATAAACTCCGACTGCTCTATTGCAGGAATGATCAGACTCCAGATAGAAGCAGCCACCATGACCCCCGCTGCAAATCCGGTCAGTCCCCGCTGCAATAGGGGATTCAGCTTATTCTTCATAAACAACACACTGGCAGAGCCAAGAGCCGTCCCAAGGAACGGTATCAGTATGCCCACAACCGTTTCTATCCGCATGTCTTCACCCCCTGAATGCTGAAAGCAGCCCTTTCTTCTCATATGGCTCACTGCTCACAGACACGGCTTCATATCCGGCTTTGCCAATTACTCTTCTAATCTCCTGCTCCGGGATTTCCTGTTCCACAAGAATAATGGTCTGTTTCTTCATATGCGAACTGGTTACCTTTTTTACCTGAAACGCATTCCTCACTGCCTCGTTAATGTGTGCCTCACACATACCGCAGGCCATTCCCTCTATACCCACTGTAATCTTTATCATAAAACAACCTCCAATCATTGCTCTGATACACAGTTAGCTTTAACTAACCTTCATTCCTAATATAAGCGGCTGCTTCTCATTAGTAGCCGCTTATTTGATTTTAAATATACCTCTTCTCTTTATTTTTGTCAATAAGATATAAATTTGACTTTCCCCATTTTTTATGCCCGAGCGTGTTCCCGCAAGAACACGCTCGATTGCATATCCTATTGCGTAAAATATAAATTTGGAAATGCCATATATCGCCTGGGAGCATTCTATTAATTCCATCATAAAAATAGTGGCTTCTTTTTCAGAACTCATAATGCCGATATATCCTGCTGCAAGAGCAGCAAAAAAATTTAAGTTACGGATAGACTTCAATGACATCACTCTGAAATCTTCCAGTTCAAACTGTTGCTTTTTGAACTTAAAATATTCCTCAATCCGCCATCTCATCAAATAGACTTTTGCCACAATCATACAAAGTTTTTTCTGCTCTGACATATCTAAATTTGTAAGCAGTAACATTGGCTGTGACCCAAAGCCATACACTGCAACCAACACTAAATTTCTGCCGGAAAATTCGCATAGCTTCACTGGAATATAACTGATCTTACATTCAATCTTCTTTCCGTGTTTATCCATAAAATCCATGCGGTAATTACCCTTATATTTTTTTGCAACATCCATAATATTTTGCGTTTTCCCTTTATATATAACGTTACGGTTCTTTTTGGCGCGAATAACAAATTTTTCATCACTTTTCAAAAAGTACCTGTAATAATCATTTCTTATGAGTAATGGCTTCGTTTAATGAACGTGCAATCTCGCTCAGATGAACCTTGTTTCCTGCTAAAATACCATAAAACATCTGTGTCACGAACTTACACTGTGGTATTTTTAAACCCCTTGAGAAATTTTTTCTGAAAAATTTGATAAATCCCTTTTAATTTCATAATCCTAATCTGTTATAATTAATCATGCAAAAACACTGCTTAGAAAAAATGGGGAAAGTCAAAAAATATATAGTATTGAAAAAAAGAGGCGGAAGTTGTATGATGGATAAAGTAAAGATGTGAAATCAAAATTTCTCAGAACAGTCTTTTTTATCCCAACTGACAATTCGTTTACTTCATCCCAAAAAACTTTCCAGTTTGCAATCAAATATCATATCCATTATAATAAAAATCAGGAAAACTAATTTTCGCAGTCACCTAACAAAAGTCGTATATGGAAGGAGAATGGAATATGAATAATCTAAGAAAATGGAATATATTTATGCTGATCATCGTGCTCATGCTTACCATATTCAGAGTACCCGCCAGTGCAGAGATACGACATAAAAAAAGAAAAGTGGAAACGCCAGAGAAAACAAAGGTTATCTTATTCGTAAACACAAAGGCACAGCTAAAGCTGAAAAATGCTTCCAAGGAACAGAAGTTTCAATGGAGTAGCAGCAATAAAAAGATTGCAACCATTACCCAAAAGGGAAAAGTAACCGCTAGAAAAGCCGGCAAGGCAAAGATTACCGCCAAATCCGGAACTAAAAAATATATCTTTCTGATTACCGTGAAAAAGAAAGTAAAGTTAAAAAACACAAAGGGGAAAAATGCTTCCGATATAGCAGGTCTAAAAAAAATAATCGAATCACAGATTTTACAGGGGGCTTCTATATCCACAGATTTAAATAAGACTTCCCAATATATCTGGGATGAAAAAGGAAGGCTTACGGAACTTCACTGGAATAAAAAGAAATTAAAGGGAAGCCTGTCATTAAAAAAATTCCCTTCCTTAACGGTCTTAGAATGCAGACAAAATGAACTGACAAATCTGAATTTAGGCAAAAATTCGGTTTTAGAAAAACTGGACTGCGGGAATAACAAACTGAAAAAGCTGGACGTAAGCCAAAATACTGTTTTGAAGCAATTGAACTGTCAGCATAATGAACTGATGAAATTGAATATAAACAGGAATGCTGCTTTAACGGATTTAATCTGCCCATTTAATATCCTGCCAACATTAGATGTAAGCAAGAATACCGCTTTAGAAAAATTAGATTGCAGCTACAATGGTCTGTCAAAGCTGAATGTAAGTAAAAACACTGCCCTGAAATATCTGGATTGCACACACTGTTATAGAATGTCACACTTAGACCTTGGCAGCAATACGCTTCTGGAAAGCCTGTATTGTGGAAAGAATGAATTGACCACATTAGACCTTCCAAACAATGCTGCTTTGAAATTTCTGGATTGCAGCTTCAACGATTTAAGAACACTAGATGTAAGCCGGAATTCCTCTTTAAACAGCTTAAACTGCTCCTATAATTATCTGACCAGTCTGGATATCAGTCAAAATACAAATTTAGATGACTTGAACTGCCGGGAGAACGAACTAACCACACTGAACGTCAGCCACAATACTGCCCTGACCAGCTTAGAATGCAGCGAAAATGAATTAACCAAGCTGGATGTAAGCAAAAATACTGCTCTGATATTCTTATGCTGTAGGCATAATAAACTGACAAATCTGGATGTGAGCAAAAATACCGCTTTATGGTCTCTGTATTGCGAAAACAATAACCTGACCGCACTGGATATCAGCAAGAACATTTCTTTAAAGATTTTATATTGCACGCATAATAAAATAACCAGTCTGGATATCAGTCAGAATCCGGCTTTGGAAAATCTACTTTGCGATAGCAGCGTCACCGTAAAAAAATGAATGTATCCTCTCCTACCGCTTCCTCAGATATACACCGAATACAGAGCCTCCCCCGGCTTTGCTTTCATCATGTGCCTTTTCCATCCCATCATTCAATTTAAATACTCATCAACACTGCTTTCCAGCATAGCACACAGTTCAGCATCCATATACTCGTAGTCGTCATCAATATGCAGGCATATCAGTTTCTTACCTGTCAAAACATCAGAATATTTTTCTTTCACTCTTCTGATATGCTTCTTTTCCATACAAAATATAATATCTGCCCACCCAAGTAATCCTTCCGTAACCTTAATCCTCGAATTATTTTCCGTGCCTGCAGATTTGGCCTGGCAGCCTTTATAGCCATCAAACAACTTTTCAGCCGTCAAACTCCTTCGTTTATTCTGACTACATAAAAATAATAATTTCATGTATATATCCCCTATTGTCTCACTGCCTCAAAAAACACACCATCCTGGCAAATCAAAATAATATCTGCATCCTTTATAAAGAACTGACACCCAAATCCATATGAGTTACTGATTTCTATCTTTTTCACCGAATCCCCGGTTAACCCGACTGACTCAAATGTGGCACGATAGTCCATGGCAAAATCCGACTCTGTTTCCTCAAACTCCTGATAGTCCGGTGTCTGTGTCACTTCCCCATCTCCATTAAAAGCATCCGCAGAATACTCACATACCTTTCCAACATAACCCTGTGCATCCTCCAATGTCATTGCCGACACTCCCGGTATGTAATATGCCGTTACCTTCCATGTTCCAAAAAAGCTTTCGTCTGCACGATCCTCCTCCTTTTTCTCTGCGGTACCGCTTTCCTTACTGCCGGCCGGAACCATATCATTTTCCAGTTCTGTCTGCTGCTCTGTTGTCACTTCCGGCTCCTCACTGATATCTTCTGTCACAGGGTCAGCTTTCTCTGTATCCTCCTGTAACATAGTCGTTTCCGTTATTTCCGCTGTATTTTCTGTCGTTATCCCTGTATCCTTATTCTCTTCTACAGAGGGATTTCCACATGCAGAAAGTCCGAAAATCAATATTGTTATATAAATAATTGCCATCCCTTTTCTCATCACAATCTCTCCTCTTTTCTCTTCATCCTTATAGGTAATTGCAAAACTTTCTATTTCCAAGATATAATTATGCGATATGAACTATATCACAAGCAAGGTATTTTGACACCATCGGTACTTGGGTGTCGTACTTTGGCACCTTATGTACCATTACGCAGAAAAGGAATGCCATACCTGAATACTTAGCAAGGCTTTACCGAGCTTAGTAGAAAGGGTCGCCTACTGTTTTGAAGATGTCACCGGACGTACCTCCAATCCGTTCTCCTCATCCATAAGTGCACGTATTATCCATTCTTCATTTTTCACTTCAAACCAGATATTCCCATTTCCTAACGCAATCCCCTGCCAGTTTGCCCAAAGTCCGTCATCTGCCCAATGTGGAATCTGTCCCACAAATTTCTCTGTAAAAATATCGTCATAATGCAATAACAAATTCGAAGCATCATCCAGCCGGACTTCCCTACCATCCACTGACAAAACACAGGGATATTCAAAATGCTGTGCAACCCACTGCCTGTCGTCTGTTTTAATCACATTGATAAATTCCTTTAGCCATTCTGCTGCCTGTTCTGCCGTAATATCCCAGATTTCCTCCATGCTATCGTTGTTTTCCAAAATCCAATCCTCTGAGAAAGCTTTTTCAGTATTGGATTCCTTTAGAGAATCACCAGGGACTTCTGTACCGCTTTCATCTGTTCCCTGCTGCCAATCCTTCTGTACTGCATTTGATATTCCATCTGCTTTTCCCTGTACCGTAAATGCACAAATACATAATATTACCGCTACAGCCGTCACCAATGCTGTCACGTTCCGGTCTGTGCGTCTTTTTATTAATAAATGCATCACTCTCTTTTCGGTATGGCTTTCTCCAAATGCCACCACACCCATATACCGCTGTGGTTCTACTGCAAAATGCAATAAAACCGTCATATATTGCTTCTTCTTAACTATGCTTTTTCCTTCCACTACTGTCTCATCACAATACATTTCCATATCCTGATTTAGCCTGTTAACAGCCACCCATACAAGGGGATTCCACCAATGCAGGCAGACCGCAAGCATTCCAAGCAGTCGTACCAGATGATCCCCATGGCGGATATGCATCTTTTCATGCTCTAAAATACAATACTCGTCCTGTTCATCCAAATGAAAAGGAATATAAATTCTCGGACGGACAACTCCCATTACAAAGGGTGTTGGAATCCGGTCACAAAGCCACACATTTTCATCCCGGTGGACCGCCAAAGCAATCTGCCGTTTCACTCTCATAAACTGTAAGAAAAAATACAGAGCCGCCACCATTACACCTGCCAGCCAGACATAAGCAAAAAATCTTTTTATATTCCCGAAATCATACTGCCATAAAACATTGTCTTCCTTTTTTGACTGTCCTGCCAGAATAAATTCATTATTTTCTGATTGCTTTGCCGCTGTAAATCCGTCGTCCTCCGAATTTTCTGATTGCTTTGCCGCTGTAAATCCGTCGTCCTCCGATTGTTTCCGCAGTTCACTTCCCTTTTCTGCAACCTCTGTCTCATTGGCATTTTTATTCCCGTTTATCTGTAACTTATCCAGACGTTTCTCTAAAGAAAGTGCTTTTTGTCCCGCAAAAATATTTTGTCCCAGCTGCTGTAATTTCTCGGCAGCTATCCCATTTACTGTCACAGGGCTTTCCATAAAAACAGGTACCAGCAGACGTAAAATCACCAACATCCATAGAGCATAGCTATATTTTTTAGACTGCCTCCGCAATAAAAAAGAGCATAGAAGAACAATCGGTATCATCAGACCTGCCTGTAAACTCATTTTCCAGATTGTTTCCATTACCAGCATGTTCTGCATATTCATCTCCTTACCGGCAGCTTTCATCAATCATTTTCTTGATATGCTCTGCCTCTTCTCTCGTAAGCTGACGATCCTTTAAAAAAGTTGCCAGAAAAGACGGAATATTTCCCTTCGCTGTCCGTTCTAACAATTCATCCCCCGCCTGCCTGTCTACCTCCTCTTTACTGACCAGTGACTCCACAACCGTTTTTTCATTTCTGATAATTCCCTTATCCGATAATTTTCTGATCACCGTATAGGTAGTTGACTTTTTCCACCCGAATTGTTTTTCACAAAGCTTTACCAGCTCCGGGCTGGCCACTGGTTCCTTTTCCCATAAAAGACACAGAAAAAGGTATTCACTCTCAAATATTTTTTCCACGCTATTCATTTCCTTCCTTGTTCATACCACTCTATTATGCAGCTGCAAAACTCTGTTTTCAGGAACATCCGTCACTTGATTGTATGGTATATTCCTGCTTTTTGGGGTACTTCTCACTGGTCTATTGTAATAGACTACTGTCAGTCTATCACGATAGACTGATTTTGTCAACTACATGCTTTTCATTCAGATTAGATTAATGCTTACCTATAATACTACCGCTGGTGTTCTCTATTAAAACAAAGGCTCATCTTATTCAAAAACAAGATGAACCCTTAAACAAGCTCTACGAATCCATATATCTACTTCCTTTCTGACACCACCATTCAAAGAACATCATTACGACTGCCTGTATCCACTAAGAAAATCACCCAGACTTTCCACGGCATCCTTCAGTACCTCAATCCGGGGCAGATACACGATACGGAAATGATCCGGCTGCCCCCAGTTAAACCCGCCTCCATGTATGATCAATATTTTCTTCTCCTTTAACAAATCAAGGGCAAATTTCTCATCATCCAGGATATTGAACTTTTTAACGTCCAGCTTCGGGAAGATATAAAATGCAGCCTTTGGCTTTACTGCACTGATGCCTGGAATATCATTTAATGCTTTGTATATGTAATCCCTTTGTTCATAAATTCTGCCACCTGGAATAATATAATTATTCACACTCTGATAGCCGCCAAGAGCAGTCTGCACAATAGACTGTGCCGGCACGTTAGAACAAAGCCGCATATTGGAAAGCATGTTAAGCCCCTCAATATAATCCTTTGCCATTTTTTTATTGCCGCTTAATATCATCCAGCCAATTCGATAACCCGCTATCATATGAGATTTGGACAAACCGCTGAAGGTCACACAAAAGATATCCGGTGCCAGAGAAGCAATGGGAACATGCTCATATTCATCCATTACAAGCCGGTCATAAATTTCATCGGAAAAGATAATCAACTGATGCTCCCTTGCCACCTCTACAATCTCCTGTAATACCTCTTTCGAATATACTGCTCCCGTGGGATTATTGGGATTGATGATAACAATTGCTTTTGTCCGGTCTGTTATCTTTTTCCGAATATCCTCCATATCCGGATACCACTCTGCCTGCTCGTCGCAAACATAATGCACTGCCTTTCCACCTGCCAGAGTAACACATGCCGTCCATAACGGATAATCCGGTGCAGGAACAAGCACTTCATCTCCATCATCCAGCAGAGCCGACATACTGAGATTGATCAGTTCACTGACACCGTTTCCGGTATAGATATCCTCTACTGAAAGATTCGGTATGTTTTTTATCTGTGCATACTGCATGATTGCTTTTCTGGCTGAAAAAAGCCCCTTTGCCGCAGAATACCCCTCACAGTCCGTCAACTGTCTCTGCATATCATAGATTACCTCATCCGGTGTGCGGAAACCAAAAGGTGCAGGATTACCGATATTGAGCTTCAGCACATTCGTTCCACTTTCCTCCATTCTGGTCGCCTCGTCCACAACGGGACCTCTTACATCATATAATACATTATCTAATTTGGATGATTTTTTAATTACTTTCATTGCTGCTCCTCCTTCTATATTCTGGTATTCTGCCATCTTCCCTGACCCTTGTTCCACTGTGCTTTGTCCGGCTTTTCCTGTCTCTATGGCAGAATTTCCATATAACCATTCCACATCAACTTCTAATACCTGTGAAAGAAACAGTGCAATATTTTTTCTGGGTATGGCTTTCCCACTGACATACTGGCTCATCTGACTCTTCCCCAGCTTAATACCGGCTGTCTCCGCCGCCCGCAGAAAATCTACCTGCTTCAGGTTCTGGTCATTCATGACTGAATTCAACCTCTCTGTAAATATTTTATGGTTCATAACCAGTCTTCCCTCCCTTATATCACTTTTCAATATTTGCAAAAACCAGATGCTGCTTTCCATTGTACTGATGCAACAAAATCTGGCTATTGTATAACCTTTGCATTGAAATAATGTGCCTCTCAACTACCCGCCTGCACATTCCACAACTTCATTCCGTCCCCACCAAAAGTTCATTTTCAAACAATAAGACACACGCTTTGTGAGTTACTCACGGAAATTAAGATTACAGATCACAATGGCACCCAGTACCAGAAGAATACCGATAAAATTATGAATTGTCATTGTCTCGTGAAACAATACGATTCCTAGCACTGTGGCTGTTACCGGCTCTATAGAGGCAATAATGGACGCTTTACTGTTTTCCAGCCCAGTCAACCCAAGAGTATATAATATGTAAGGTACTACTGTGCTTATCAGAGCAAATATCAGATAAAATCCTGCAATGCTAATATCCTTCACACAGGCATCATATATGATATTGATATCCGCTAACGGAAATACTCCGGCAGATGCAAATACAAAGGTATAAAAAGAAATGGTTAGACTGTGATATCCCCGTTCAATTGCATATCGACCAAAAATGGAATATAAGGCATAACCAAGCCCTGCTCCCAGTCCCACCAGAATGCCTGCCGCATTTAAGCTTTCTGCACCGCCTGCCAGCCCGGTCACAAATACACATCCCGCAAAAGTAGCCGCCAGCGATATCATTTTAACTATGGTTATTTTTTCACGGAACAAAAAAGCAGACAATACCATAACAATTGCCGGTGCTGTATATAACAATACTGCCGCCACCGATAAAGAAGTCATGGTAATTGCCTTAAAATAGCAATAGTTAAAAAACACGATACTAAGAATTCCTGTACCTGCAAAACACCAGATATCCTTCAGGTGTATTTTTAACATTTCTTTATCATAAAAAAACAAAACGCACAACAATAAGACCGCGGTAACAATAGAACGTACTGCTACAATCTCAATCGTGGTGAAACCCAGGGCATTCAGCTTTCTTACATAAATACCCATGGTTCCCCACAATATTCCCGCCAGTAATACAAAAAATGGTGCTGTTTTTTTCATAGTTTTACAAAATCCTTTCTCTTTAATACCATCACAGTCACCGCCATCAATATTCCTTCTGCCAGCACGATAAAAAAACTTCTATTCCATATTTCCTTAAAGTCTTCCAAAGTAGTAAGCTTTGACAAAATGAAACAAAAGGCAAATGCCAGACAGGCTCCCGTACCATGGATATCCATTAATATTCCATGAAAAATTCTTGTCTTAAAACTGGCTATAATGTCCACTATCATCATAACTACCTGAATCCCTATCATAAACAAAAGCTGCCAATGAAAAAACACTCCTATTTTGTCTGGAGATACACCTGTAAAAGAAGCCCCTGCCTCTGACCCCTTCACATAATACACCGCAGCGAACCTTAATGCAATACAATAAATAATGAGCAGACCTCCTAGCTTCTGCCTGTTCTTCTATCTCTGTGGGAAGTTCTCGGTTATACTTTCGGAGATACTGATAATATAAATGCTTTGCAATCTGACAGAACCATGTGGAAATCTTACAGCTTCCATCATACCGTTCCAGAGATTGAAACACCTGAAGCAAAGAAAAAACAGGCAATTACCACATAGGGATTACTGCCTGCTTCTTCATTTCCGCGAACAATGAGCCAAAGTCTTGCTTACATGCCCTTAGCGACTGTCGCCAAAAACCTCTCACTTTAATTTTAATACTGCCATTGCAGCATAATGCAGCACCTGAAAGGTATCCGGTGCAATTTCTTCTAACAGCTGCCGGTGTTCCCGCTCCCAGTCAGCCAGTTCCTTCTTTGACAAAGAAGCTCCCACACCTCTGCATGCTTTCATTCTTCCGTGCCAAGATTCTCTGGTAAAAGGGACCATGACATTATATTCTTCATGTTCCTCCATTTCAAAGGTTTCATATACTATGTCAGGTATTCCGATTGGTTTTCTGGTTTCTCTGGCACCGCTCCACACAGGATTATATTTCAGGATTAACTCTTCACTTGCTCCCGCAATATCATCTTCAAAAGGAAGCCATGCCATATACAAAATCAACAGTCTGCCATCCGGCTTTAACATCCGTGACAAATCCGGCATTATTTTTTTATGGTCAAAATACCAAAAACACTGGCACGCAGTAATCACGTCAAATGTATTCTCCGGAAAAATAAGATTCTCTGCCGAAACGGTATGGAATGTAATATCCATCCCTGCTTCCTCTGACAATCTCTTTGCCTGTTCGATCTGATTCTCGGAAATATCCGTTCCGGTCCACCTTGCACCGTAATGATACATATTTCTTGGAAGCACCCCTGTTCCTGTGCCCAAATCCAGAACCTCCTGCCCCTCTATACAATATCCCCGTTCCACAATCTTATCGTAAAATATTGGAGGATAAATATCACGGTACTTCGCATAATCCTCCGAAGTTCTGCCCCAGTCAAATGCTTTACCGTTATCGATATCTTTATGTTGAATATTCATTTATGCCTCTTTTCATTTTATACACAGAAGCTGTTCTTTGTCAGCCTTCCGTCTCGCCGCTTTCTGTATCGGCAGCACTTCCTTCCATGTCTGTAGAATCCGTAGAGAAACTGCCATCCTCCAACGCCCGCAGTTTCTCTCTCTTATTGTTTTCTTCCTCGTCTTCAAATAAAGATTTGTGCTCTTTATGCTTTTTCCTCTCATTCAGCATTGCTGACATTTTTGCCATCTGGTAAAGCTTAAAATCATATTCCATTAACTTTTTTTCATCCTTAGGGGGAACTTTATCCCCCCTTGAAATCCGTCTTGCAATCTCCAAAATTTTGCTCTGGTCTGCTGCTGCTTTTCCTGCCGCATCAGCAGCTTCCCTTCCTGCTTCCAGCTGCCGTTTAAACATCTCCAATGCCTGTCCGGAAATGTCAACAGTGACTCCGTTTTTCTTTGAATTGTCCTTTTTTAACGCGGACTCCTCCTGCTCCTGTCGTTTTTCTTCCGAAGCTGATATCATTTTTCCAATAGGAAGTATTCCCTGTTTACCAGTTTCTCCTATCTGCATATCCCATTCCTCCCACTCCTAAAAATCTATCAGACGATTGTGAAACTCTTTATTATCACAACAGAGTTTCACAATCACCTATTTAAAATCTATGATTCTATAATATCTATCGGAGAAACCCAGGGTTTTCTTTATCAGCATTCAGGATATTACTTCATTTAAAAATTAACCTTAACCGCTTACTCCTGATGCCGGATTCTCTCAATCAGTGTATCCTTTTGCAGGTATCTGCTCATAAAAGTAGATAATACCATCTGCATTAGTAACAGAATCCCGGTCATACACAACAGCTCCAGTACCGGGATATGATAAACATTTAATCCCATCATGCCTTCTGCCTTACATTTTTCCCACAGCAGATATCCCACCACATTTCCAAGGGATAATGCCACTACTAAGGTTCCTATCGTAAATACCAATCCCTCTACCTGTAACATATGACTTAACTGTTTCTTCGTCATTCCGATTGCCTGTAACACGCCCAGTTCCCTTCTTCTTGTATTGATACTGGTAATCAGCGTATTTGCCATATTCATAAAACCAATGATTCCGATAATTCCAAGCAGGGAATAACATCCTCCCTTCGTCATATTAATCGCCATCTTTGAAAGCTTATACGCGTCCTGATAAGTTGTCATCTCATAATATTTACTTTCTTCCATAAGCCGTTCCAATGCATCCTGAACGGAATCCCGCTTATCTTTTTCACAGCTTACCCATACACTATCGGTCAGATTTTCCGTAAAATCCATTGCCTCTATCTGCTCCTCCGTCAGAATAAATAAACTTCCTGCCTTGGCAGAGCCAGTAATGGTAAATGTCATGGGAATCTCTCTATCCCCATCATAGCATATAAGTTTTACCTTATCCCCAACGGAATACCCGTACATTTCCATCCATTGATGATATCCGCATGCAATTCCTTTGTTTTTCATCTGTTCTTCATAATCAAGAGTCCCCTGTTCCACTTCCAGCTTCTCATAATCCTCTTTTGACAATACAGGTACTGCCTCATATAAATCTCCATTCCGCCGCCTTTCAGTTGGCGGCACAAATAGTAATGAA
>CAJUFL010000027.1 GCA_910585605.1 uncultured Lachnospiraceae bacterium
GGAGCAGATGTAAGAGTTGGAAGTTGCAGATAGCTACTTAATCAGCAGACACTATCTAATAATTGAAACAAAGCTTCTTTATTTTTAATTGCTGGTAGACAATTATCAAAACTATAAAATTTTTCTTCTCTGTCTAGACTTATAAATCTCTTTTCGTCACTGGATAGAAAGGGTATTGCTGATGAAATTCTATTATCTTTAAGTAATAATCCATCCCTGACTAAACTTCTTGCAAATTCCCAGTTTTCATCCAATACTGCAACTCTGTCACAAAATTTACTTACATATTCACCGAGAGTTGTTGTATCATTTACCGGAACACGAAATTTAATCTGTAACTCTCTTTGTATAAATTTCTTTTGCTGTGAGCTTAATTCTACCTGTAAAGCAAAATAATAATCCATCAATGAGACAAAAGCACTAGCCCGTTTAATATCGCTAACTTTACCCTTTAACCACTCATAATTAAGATATCTCACATCTGAGTTGCTAAAACCCAATTCATATAAATTAGTAAATACTGCTGAATTTTCACGCAGAAATCGTTTCGTCAAAGTGTTTAAACTGTCTGCTAATTTTCCTAATACCCCTTTTGTTTTTCCGTATAGTCTATTCTTCAAATACAGAAATAATTGTGCATTTTCCTCTACGCACAAGGTTCTACCACTCACTAAGGTAGTTACAAAGTATACATCTTGTTCAGCTAGTAAATTTTCTAATTCATCATCGTTAAATAATGTTAAAATAAAAATAGCATTAAATGTGTTACTGTCCAGAGCCATCAAAGCCCGATATATATCATTTACATCTTTTGTACGGCTTGCTAACTCAATTTTCGCTCCTGCTAATGTAGATTCTTTCAATTCATCATTGGAAAAAAGTTTCCACATACAGAATAAATTCTCTTGATCTCTTTTCATAAAGAAACCCTCCTTTTGTAATATTTGTATAGCATTAAGCATACACAAATTCTTCAAAAGGAAATTTTTTGCAGACTATCTCTATAAATCTGTACAAGCTCACCACTTAATACATTTTTATTTAAATAGTCTGCAAGCCTCATGGCACAAAATATATACTACCTAAAAAGGGTTTATTGCTTTTATACAATAAACCCTTGTAATTTTTTAATTTATTATGAAATAAAAATAAACACCTTAAGGTTTTCAAATAAGTACAATCTTTACTTTTCTTGTAAATTCTTTAAGATTTTATCATGCTCTCTTAACGCAACTGTTAAACTGGTCGTATTGTGTGGAACACTACGTACTGTATCTTTTGTTGTGCGACCACCAACCTTATTCACTCTTAATACTTTGGTTACGTAAGTATTATCATTTAAATCAGTTACTACATCATAGCGTGCTTTATCACTTGGTAAAGAAATCCATTCATTTAATATCTTACTCAATTGGCAGCACCTCTCTTAACAAATCTTCGATTTTACAATTGAAAACTGTCAACGTTTCCTGATTTTTCACACGAACCAAAGTATCAAGTGATTGAAAATCATCTAGTACTAAATACTTTGGTGGCATAATCCTGTCAATAAGCTCTAACTGAACGCTATGGACATCTCCTCTACGTAATAAACAATCTGGTAGATTAACATTATTTAGCAGATCTTCAATTAGCACCTGTATTTCATTGCCAAGATTTATAACTACTTTTATGGTATTACACTTATCCGAAGTGTCTCCAATAATACTAGACCCAGACGGTAAAAGCTCCTTACACCTCTGATAAAGTTGCAAAGCTAGTGATTCGTCAATACAAGTTTTAATACTATCATTATTGACAGAGGCATCACACCGAGGGCATTTTACACCGTACTGACTAATATATCTGATTTCTCTTATAAACTTATTACCGCAATTGTTATGTGTAAATGTAAAAACATTAGGATTTTCATGCTCCTCAATAGTAAAATTTTTACCAGCAATTATCCCAACTAGTTTAGAATTTTTTGACATACTACCTCCTCCTGTAACTGTTTAGCATATCTCTAGCCGACTTCTTGGGAATTTCCATAGTAGCAGGTGCTGCTGTAGTAACACTACCATCTTCACCCGGCTGCGGTTTATTTGTAACAACACGAGTTCTTGACTTTTTAGGTCTTACATTTCGTGATATCTGTAAAGTTTCATTAAGCCGATTCTCATGCAATGTGCTAATACTGCTTTCTATTGTCGCAGTACGGGCCTTAACTTTATCAGTTATTTCCCCAAAGCGCTCGTACGGAAAAGAAAGACCAGTCATTAACAACAAATTGCATTCCTGATTATATGTAGAAAATACATCAACCGGTTCACCAAATTCCTGAGCTAAAGCTTCCATATCAATTTTACTCGTAGTAGAAGTCACATAGTACAATACAACTTTATCCTGTTGTATAGGTGCATAAATATTATTTCTTATGGCATTAGCTATTAAAGCGGTATTCCCCTTCTCTCTTCCTAAATAGTTAGCTATGGCGACACCATGTGTTTCAAAAATTGCACGCTTTAACTCAGCCTTATCAACATTACCCTCAATATGCTTATATTTTGATGGTATCACCAATATATGATCAAGTGCATCTACAAAGATTCTGTTAATTACAAGCTTATCTTTACCGCATGCATTATCAAGAACAAAAATACTACCCAAATCTTCAATGTCTAAGAGCTCCTGGCAGCAATTGTAACTATTAACAGCTGCTTGGGTTTTATCTTCATCACTCGGAATAATTGTCACTGCTGCAAAATACTTTTCCGGCTCAGGCTTATATAGCGAGTCCTCTGCAACTTCTTCCTTTGATTTAAACTCATCAATTAATATTTCTGTTAAAAAAGGAGCCACTCCAGAACCTGTGCCACCACCACTTGAAAAAATTACAAATACATATTTTTGTGTTATTGTTACTCTAATCTGATCGATTAATTGCTCAAGATCTTCAGCTAACAACTGTTTTGCTTTATCACGATCCTTTGCACAACCTTCCCCATTCTTTAAATGGTATTTGTGTGTTGAGTTTTTTAAGATACTAAGGTCTTCTAATGAAGTGTTAATATACATAACATTGTATCCTCTTTCCTCAAATAAAGAACCAATATTACCTCCAGCTTGGCCTACACAAATAAACGCCACATCACTTTTCATAACTATTTCCTCCTACTATTTCACTCTCTATAATACTCATTAACTCACTTTCATCTACCCCTAAAGCTTCAGAAAGGTGTTTTATACCAGCTTGTGTTATATAATAAGTATTTGCTGTACCTTTTTTTGCACCTTGTGCAACAAGCCCTACCCCCCACAGTTCATTTACAATTTTATAAATCGTACCAGTGGACACAACTCCAATTTTTGGGTCTTCCATCATTTCAGAAATTGCTTCTGCACTCATAATTACTGTAGCTTTGTTATCAACAAGGTAGGCTAAAATATCATAAGCAATTCTTGAAAAAGCCATAAACCTACTCCTTTCTACTTTATAAATACTTTTAAGCTATTTATTTAGCTTTCTTATACTTTCTCAAATTATTATAAAATTTTCTTGGTGAGTTTACGGTTTTCAGTATTTTTTTAACATAGTATAATAAAAATATAGATAATAATAATAATCAGTTATACAGACTTACATAAACATATTTTTATTAATCTGCTTTAAAAGAAGAGGAAAATAAACAAAATCACATTTAAAAAATACAAACCAAGTCTAATATGCTTCTCATAAATTGAACCTGTTTTAAATGTATCTAATTTTGGTACAAAAGCATATCTTTTTCCTTTGTTTTTCAAACCACTTTTTGTGCACATATCTAATAAAGCGTGTGATATTAAGCCCATACTTACGCCTAATGTAATCATACAATAAAGATTAATGCTTAAATTATGCTTTGCATGAAATAAATTTATCCCTAAAATACCAAAAATAGTTAAGATTGACATAATTATTGCTGGATAAACATGAGATTTAAAACTTCTGTGACCAGCACCAATTAAATTAAAGAATTCCTGTATTGCTAAATTAATAGGGTTTTCTAGTGCCACATCTAAATTGTCTTGATCCAAATCTGGTACTTTTGCTGCCCAAATAGAATACGGTAAGATAATAAGCACCTGTGCTGCTGCATCTAGGTTCATATCAATTACCCCTGTTTGTTTTAGTAATAGATATCCTCCTAAAGCAAAGGCACTGCCCCCTAACGCATGAGTTTTTCCTACCATAGTAATAACCTCCATCACCAATAATCAAATAATAAGGAGAGATGTAAATCTCTCCAACCTATATATATATATATATATATATTATAAAATAAGGGTATTACTCAATTGCCTGGTAATACCCTTACAATATTTTCAATTTAAAATACGAGCCTTTCCTTGTTATTAAATCTTTACACCACTATTTTACTACTACACCATTATTACACCTTTTTCGTGCTGAATTATGCTATTTTATGCTTAGTTATGCTATTTTGTATTTTTTACAAACCAATGTAAATAACATATTTAAGTATTTCCTACAACACATACGGAGTCACCTGGTACACGTAGTAATTAAGCCAGTTAAAAAATAGTGTATTAGCATGACATCTCCATGATTTTACCGGTTTTTCCGAAGGATCATCCTTCGGATAATAATTACAGGGAATCTTGGGATTGATCCCTTTCCCTAAATCTCTCTTATATTCCTGATCCAATGTCATTGTATCATATTCCGGATGCCCTGTTACAAAAATATTTTTACCGCCCTCTGCAATGATCAGATACGGACCCGTCACATCACTTTCGGAAACAATTTCCAATTTGTCATTTGCCGTAATATCCTCTTTGCTGACACCGGTATAACGAGACTGCGGCACCAGAAAAGAGTCATCAAATCCACGTACCAGCGGCGTTTTCTTGTGAAACGTATAATGCTTATAAATACCTGAGATTTTCTCCGACAGATTATATTTTTTCACTCCATAGCGGTGATAAAGCCCTGCCTGGGCTCCCCAGCAGATGTGCAGAGTCGAGGTTACATATTTCTCCGACCAGTCCATAATATCCGTAAGTTCTTTCCAATAATCCACCTCTTCAAAATCCATCTTCTCCACCGGTGCTCCGGTTATGATCATACCGTCAAAACGGCGGTATTTTATTTCATCAAAAGTGGTATAAAACCGCTCCAAATGTTTTCTTGCAACATTTTTAGGCTCATAAGTTCCGGTCCTGATAAAAGTAATATTTACCTGAAGGGGCGTATTGGCAAGACTTCGGAGCAGTTGAAGCTCTGTATCCTCCTTAAGAGGCATCAGATTCAGAATCACCACCTCCAGCGGACGGATATCCTGACTCATTGCACGTTCGGCATCCATTACAAATATATTTTCTTCTTCTAATATTTTCTTGACTGGTAAATCATTATCTATTCTGATTGGCATATCTGTTTCCCTCCCTTATCTATAATTACACAACGAACAACAGACAAAATTTCACAATTGTCTGATAAATTCCATTGCAGGACAGATATTAATTATTCTGCATTGGAAAGTCTGATAAAATCCTCTTCTGAAAGAATCGGTATCCCCAGTTCATTTGCTTTTTTGTTCTTGGATGAGCCTGACATCACATCATTATTGATCAGATAATCCGTATTTCTGGATACAGAACCTGTTACCTTTCCCCCTGCTTTTTCAATGTATTCTTTTAACTCATTTCGATTTGCAAACTTTTCCAGACTTCCAGTTATTACAAAAGTCTTTCCTTTCAGTATCTGTTCTCCTGTCACCTCTTCTTTTTCAAAGATGATCTCTGCCAGAAGCTCCTGTACAACTAACATTCTCTCCTGTGTGTGAAAAAAATCATAAAAGGCTTTTGCCAGCACTTCACCGATTCCTTCAACAGCAGTAAGTTCTTCCTCTGAAGCCTCTGTAATCTTATCAAAATCCTGTCCGAAATATTCGACGATCACTTTTGCATTTGCAAGTCCGATTCCACTGATTCCAAGGCTGTATATAAACTTTGCCATTGACACCTTTCTTGCCGATTCTATAGATGTGATCAGGTTATCATAGGATTTTTCGCCAAATCCCTCCAACTGTATAATCTCATCCCGGTATCTCTCTAGATGAAAAATATCCGGCAGCTTTTTTAAAAAACCATGTGCAATAAATTTTTCTAATGTTGCATCCGAAAGCCCATCAATATTCATGGCATTTCGGGACACAAAATGAGAAAACCCCTTAATCTGTTTGGCACTGCACTCGGCATTCATACAATATAATGACTGCACTCCATTAATATCCTGTAATACCGTAGACTCCCCACATGCCGGACAGTTTTCTGGAATTTTCAGATCATCGCTTCTTGTCAGATTCTCTGCCACCTGGGGGATGATCATATTCGCCTTATATACAGTAATTCTATCTCCAAGCCCTAAGGCCAGTGCTCTCAATATACTGACATTATGAAGACTCGCTCTTGTCACGGTTGTTCCCTCTAATTCCACCGGTTCAAAAATTGCTACGGGATTGATCAGCCCGGTTCTTGAAGGAGACCACTCCACCTCTGTAAGTGTCGTCTCAGCCAGTTCATCTGCCCATTTAAATGCAATAGAATCCCTGGGAAACTTAGCTGTTCTGCCAAGGCTTCTTCCATAAGCAATATCATTGTAAGAAAGCACCAGACCATCTGAGGGAACATCATTGTCCGGTATTCTTGCGGCAAAATCCATAACCTGTTTTTCCAGATTATCCGCATTTACCAAAAAATGCTCCACCACATCAAATCCCTGTTCTTTAAGCCATGCAAATCTGCCAGTTATCGTATTATCAAAACCATATTCCTTAATCTGTTCCTCTTCCAAAATGTCTTCCACTAAAGCAAATGCATAAAAATGTACATTACGTTTCGCCGTAATTTCATTATTCAGCTGTCTGACAGATCCAGAACACAGGTTTCTTGGATTCTTATATTTATCCCCAACTTCTAAAATCTCATCATTCATTCTATTAAAGTCGGAATATCTGATCACAGCTTCACCCCTGATCACCAGACTTTTTTTATAGGGAATTACTTTGGGGACATTGACAAAGGTTTTTACATTATTGGTAATCACCTCTCCAACCTCCCCGTTGCCTCTTGTCACCGCATTATGCAATTCTCCGTTCTCATAAGTAAGTACCACCGTCAGACCGTCTAATTTCCATGAAAGAACCCCTTCATGTATTCCAAGCCAGCTTACCAGTGCTGCTGTCTCCTTGGTCTTATCCAAAGAAAGCATTGGTGCCGGGTGTGCCTGTTTTTCCAGTTCACTAAGTACCTCGTATCCTACATGAATTGTGGGGCTGTTTGCCAGCACAATCCCTGTTTCCTGCTCCAATCCCTGTAATTCATCATAAAGCTTATCATATTCCAAATTAGACATGATTTCGGTATCCTTCTGATAATAAGCTTTCGACGCCTCATTCAAAACTGAAACCAATTTCTTCAACCGCTCTTTTTTGTCCATAAACTTTCCCTGCTCCATGTTATATCATTATTCTTTTCTGTTTTTTGCAATCCGTCTTTGAAGCTCTGCAAGCTCCTCTTTGGTTGCCATCCTGATGTCACCAGGTTTCATATCTCCAATTTCAATATTCATAACACGGATTCTTCTAAGCTTAACTACTTTGTATTCAAATTGTTCACACATTTTGCGAATCTGCCTGTTAAGTCCCTGCGTTAAAATAATTGAAAAGGATTTATCATTCTTCTTCTTCAGTCTGCATGGATTTGTTACTACCCATATATCCTTATTAGAATCATGAATTCTGACACCCTCTGCCATCTTTTTCAAAAATTCTTCTGTAATAGTACGGTTTACCGTTACCACATATTCTTTTTCATGCTGATTTCTCGCCTTAGATATCTCATTACACAAATCCCCATCATTGGAAAGAAGAAGCAATCCCTCAGAATCTTTATCCAGTCTTCCGATATATTTTAAATCGGCATCCAATAAAAAATTACGAAAAATACCTGATTCATCTCCTCTATGCGAAGTACAGGCAAATCCTTTCGGTTTATAAAAAACAACCAGCTTAAAAGGTTCTTCTCTTTTTATTATCCGTCCGTCAATACTTATCTGATCCGTTTCTGATACCCGCATGCCCATATCTGCCGGAACGCCGTTTACTAATACTTTTCCCTCAGCAATCCACTCATCTGCTTTTCTCCTGGAACAAACACCTGCTGCACTTAAATATTTGTTTAATCTGATTGTATCTTTCATAGTATTTCCTCATTTGCTGTCCAAAATCCAAAGTCTTTTCTTCCTTCGCTGCTCCATTAAAACAAAGTCAAAAACCCTGCTGAAATGAATGCATTTTCTCTATCATAACACGCAAGCTGTTCTTTTTCAAATTTTTATTTTTTTATTTAATACTTGAAAAAACACTTGAAAAAATAAAGGGATAAGACTATAATGGATACGAATACAACGAGGTGTTCTTACTTTTATTAAGGACATCTCGCTTTTTATGTAGACAGAATAATTTCAAAGGAAGTGATTTCATGGATAACATTGATAAAAAAATATTACATCTGTTACAGGAGAATGCCAGATATCCGTTAAAATATCTGGCTGGCAAGGTATTTTTATCATCTCCTGCCGTATCAGCAAGAATTGACCGATTGGAAAAGGCCGAAATCATAACAGGCTATCATGCCACAGTGGATCCCGTTATGCTGGATTACCATGTAACGGCATTCATAAATATGTCATTAGACCCAAAACAAAAACCCATATTTTATCCATATATCGAATCCTGCCCGAATGTACTGGAATGCAACTGTGTGACTGGTGCCTATTCCATGCTGATAAAGGTTGCATTTCCAAGCACGATGGAACTGGATTCCTTCATCGGACAATTGCAAAAATACGGGAAGACCGAAACACAGATTGTATTTTCCACTCCGGTCAAACCCAGAGGAATTGATGTATATGCATCAATGTCACCAGAAGAATCTGACGATATAGAAAAATAATTCCCAACAAAAGAAGCACCTGAACAAGTGAAATACAAATATACCACTTATTCAGGTGTCTTTTTTCTACTGGACTGGATCCTGTGTTGTTACATTTTCAGTTGTCGTACCCTCTGTTGTTGTATTTTCTGCTGATGTCCCTTCCACTGTCGCTTCCTGTGTATTTTCTTGTGTTGTCAATTGATCGGCCGCAGCATTGGTTTCAATATTTACTCTGTTAATAATATCATAGAAATCACGCAAAGAAGCATCCTTTTCCTTCAATTCTGTATTCTTCTTCTCTACAGATTTGTATACCTTCTGAATATCCTTATCGCCTTTTACTTTTTCAATATATTCCGTAATATCCTTTGATAACGTACCATTATGAATTCTGTAGCCCCGTTCTCCATTAACAATATATAATGTAATGATATCATACGGTGAGGAATTCACACCTGCAATGGTCAGATTAGCCACAATGAACGCAATATAACTGCCTTCTTCCAGACCTTCTTTCGTATACACGGTAATATTATTGTATTCTGTAACAAACTCTGCCTTTTTCTTAAGACTTTCATTATCTTTATACACCGAAGCATCTACCACCATATTCTGAAGCTTTTCATTATCACACTCGGTAATCGCCTGAAAATATTCTTCAATAAAAGCGTTCAGATCTTTATCTGCATCCTTTTCATATGGTACAATGGTATCATGTTCTTCATCAACATCTATCTTTTTATCTAACAGTGCTTCTTTGTCTTCTTTACTTATATTCCCGCCATTTCCAAAAGGTCTTCCAACAAATACATAAGCCAGTATACAGCATAAAATGAACACGCTCCAGCCCAGCATCAGTTTTAACTTCGGACTGATATAAACCGTATCATTCCCCATGCTGATTTCCGTTCCTTTTAAATGGAACTTCTCATAGGAATCCGACATTTTATCAAATATATTTTTTTTCATCATAATCTCCTGTTTATTATTATACAAAACGTCTATTTTCCGTTATGCTTTTAACGTCACATGGTACTATTCTAACAAAATGCATATTAAAATGCAACAATCGTTTGCTATTTTAAAAGATTTGTAGTATTATATTATTTGCAATGCACCAGTAGCTCAATGGATAGAGCAATGGCCTCCGGAGCCATGTGAGGAAGTTCGACTCTTCTCTGGTGCATTTTTTCTTTGTAAAATAAGGAAACGCATATCAAAAGCAATGAGGTTTTAATCATGCATTATCATATATATTGTAAGGCAAAAACAATACCCTCCAATCATAAATCAGCAATTGCGGAATTTGAAAAAAGACTGTCTGCATATTGCAGTACAGCCTTTTATAACAGCACTTCCCTTACATTTCCGAAAAATCTTAACGGCAGCAGCCAGTATTTCCTTCTTGTACAAAACGGTGTTTCCACCTATTCCTCCATGGAATTTGCAAAATGCATTAATGAAATGCAGTTAAGCGGCAAATCTACAGTTCATGTCATAATCGGATATACGGAAAATGAATTATACAAAGCATTGGAATTCGTGACCGGATATCATCCACCTGCTTCCATTTCCCTTACAAAAAATAGTTTGTCAGCTAAAACCCTTGCCCTGTTATTTTACGAACAGCTGTATCGGGGCTATACCATTTTGCAGGGAAAAACCTATCACAAATAATATTGTCACCTGTTTATCATGTTTAAGATTTCTTCACATAATATCATCCTCATCATCTGATGGGGAAGAGTCATTTTGGAAAAGCTCATCTTAAAACCTGCACGTTTTTTTATCATGAGTGGTAACCCCAGGGAACCTCCTATTATATAAGTTATCCTTTCATACCCATTTTCTTCTGCTTTTTTAATATAATCCCGGTGCTGTACTGTTGTAATTTCTTTTCCCTCTATGCAAAGTGCAATCACATAATCTTTTGCAGATATCTTATCATACATTTTAGAGCATTCCTTTTCTAAAAAAATTTCAATATTTTTCTCCCTTAAATTCTCGGGTATCTTTTGATCCGGGAATTCCAGAATCTCAATACCGTCTGTCCGCCTCTTTATTGCATCACATAAGCTCTCTATCTCATCACGGTAAAAACTGTCCTTTATTTTTCCCACACATAATATTTGGTATTTCATAATCTGGCTCCTGACTGCCTGCATCAAATGTTTTCAAAATGTTTCATTCAATGTCATAATTTGTTCATATTTATATTTTATATTATTTGCATAGTAACTTTTTCATAATTTTTTCATTTAATTCTCCCTTATACTTATTAAGAAAGAGACCAGATACTGGTCTCTTTTATTTCTGCAAACAATGAGCCAAGGTACAAGTTTTTTACAAATTATCTGTTTTCATATCATCAAATTCTTTCAGTATTTCTTCGGAAGGTTTCTTTGTTGCCAGAGAAACTACTATGATCAGAAGCATACTGATCAAAAAGCCAACTGCCAGCGAGTATAACCCTGTCTGACTTCCCAATGTATTCATACTGCCGTCTGCTTCTGAATGGAAAAGAGGCACATAATCCCAAATCAGCACTGTTGCCGCACCGGATACGATACCAGCAATTGCTCCTGGTAAATTCACCCTGTTCCAGTACAAAGAAAGTAATACTATCGGTCCGAATGCTGCACCAAATCCTGCCCATGCATTGGAAACAAGACCCATAACCGAACTGTTAGGATTCAGAGCAATCAGATAGGCAAGTATTGCCACAATAACAACAGTTGCACGGCTGACTTTTAACACTGTCTTATCTTTTGCATCTTTTTTCACGATACCTTTGAACAAATCCTCTGCCACAGCAGATGCTGTAACCAGCAGCTGCGAATCCGCAGTAGACATGATCGCCGCCAGAATACCACAAAGGAACAGCCCTCCAACAAAAGCAAGATGCAGGTCATTTACAAATATCTGTTTGATCATTTCAATAAATACATTCTCGGCTGATATATCTGTTGTCTCACCTAAAATAACCGGATACAGATACGCACGTCCCACAACACCTATTACAACCGCAAAGCTCAAAGAAATTGCAACCCATATGATAGCGATCATCTTTGACTTTTTAAGCTCCTTTTCACTGGATACTGCCATAAAACGAACCAGAATATGAGGCATACCGAAATATCCCAATCCCCAAGCAAGCTGAGAGATAATATAAACTGCCGATACCCGTGAACCGGAATCTTCCATAATATTCAGAAAAGAACTTGCTCCTCCTGCTACACCAGTATCCCCTAAAATTCCAACAATATTTTCAGGACCAGTCATAAAATAAGCAATTAACGGCACACTTAATATTCCCACCAGCATTAAGGAACCCTGAATAAAATCTGTTACACAGACCGCCATAAAACCTCCCAAAAAGGTATAAATTAATATAACTGCGGCACCTATCGTAAGTGCAGCCGTATAATTTACTCCAAATACCGAAGAAAACAATTTGCCACCTGCTGTTAAAGCAGACGCTGTATATACCAAAAAGAAAATTACGATTACAACAGAGGATGCAACCAATAAAATCTGTCTTTTATCATGAAAACGGTTCTCCAGATAAGCCGGAAGTGTCAGTGAGTTATTTGCACGAATCGTATATCTTCTAAGCCTTGATGATATAAAAAGCCAGTTACAGACTGTACCGATAAATAAACCAACTGCAATCCATGCCTGCCCCGTTCCGAAAGCATATACACTTCCCGGAAGTCCCATCAAAAGCCAGCCGCTCATATCAGATGCCTGTGCAGATAAAGCTGCTACCCAGCCATTTAAATTTCTTCCTCCTAAAAAAAAGTCTTCTGAATTTTTAGTCTTACCCGCATACCTCGCACCGATTATGATCATCAACATCATATATGCTGCAAATGCAAGTAAAATCCATACTAGTGAATTACTCATATACTCTATTCTCCTTAAAAACACAAAATATGCTATATAGTACCATATATTGCAAAAAAAATCCAGTTAATTAAATTTCGTAGTGACAAACATAGAAAAACAGCATATAATAAGCAATGTATAATTTTTACATAACACTTTTTATACGAAAATGCTTCAAAATGTTATCTGTCTGATAAGATTTTGGCATCAATATTCGGAGGATAAAATTATGGATATTCTATCTGTTTTACAGCTTCTGGGAGGTATCGGTCTATTTCTGTATGGTATGAGCCTGATGGGTTCCTCTCTGGAAAAACTTGCAGGTTCCGGTCTGGAAAGGATTTTAGAGAAACTGACTACCAGTAAGCGAAAAGGAGTCGGATTTATAAAGGGCTGGGGACTTGGTGCCGGTGTCACAGCCATTATCCAAAGTTCTGCGGCAACCACTATTATGCTGATCGGTTTCGTAAATGCAGGTATTATGAAACTTTCCCAGGCAATTCCCGTAGTTATGGGTTCCAATGTGGGTAGTACCATTACTGCTCAGATTTTGCGTTTAGGGGATTTGGGTTCTGATAACCTGATTCTTGTTTTATTAAAGCCGTCCTCTTTTGCCCCGATGCTGGTAGGAATCGGTGCTTTTATCCTGTTGTTTACCACAAAGAAAAAAGCAAAGGACATTGCCGGAATCATGGTAGGTATGGGAGTATTATTTTACGGAATGACTACAATGGAATCCGTATTCGCTCCTTTAAAAGACTCTGAAGCATTTCAGACTGCTTTTACTTCCTTCCGCAATCCTATCCTTGGCATTCTCATTGGGCTTGTCATTACTGCAATCATTCAAAGTTCTTCTGCTTCCGTAGGTATTTTACAGGCTTTATCAGCTACGGGCGGAGTAAGCTATGCTACAGCAATTCCTATTATCATCGGACAAAATCTCGGTAAATGCATGACTATTATTTTGGGCAGTATCGGTGCCAACAAGAAAGCAAAACGGGTATCCATAAGCTACCTGCTCTTCAATATAATTGGTGCCGTTATCTTTACAGTTATCATATATGTGATTCAGTATACCGTAGAAATCCCATTCTGGAATGATACAGTAAACCGTGGTAACATTGCAAATATTCATTTTCTGTTTAATTTTTTAACAGGTGCACTACTTCTGCCGTTCAGCCAGCAGTTAGGGGATTTCACTGGCAAAATAATCGGGGAAGATGAGATTTCCAAATCAGACAAAGAACTTGCAACCCTGGATGATATGCTGTTGAATACTCCTACCATTGCTCTTGAACAATGTAAAAACGTAATTTCAGCCATGGCTGATGCCATCTATGAAAACTATAAAATAGCAACAGAGTTGATATATAACTATGACCCTTCAAAACGAAACGTCTTAGAGGAAAACGAATCATTTATTGATAAATGTGAAAGTGCCCTGTCCGCATATATCGTAAAGATCAATTCCAAAAGACTTTCCAAGGATGACCGTCTGGTAGTATCCGAAATCCTGAATTCTATCAGTGATTTTGAGCGTATGGGAGACCACTGTATTAACATCTCTTACGTAGCTCAGGATAAAAATGAACAGGATATCCATTTTTCCCCTGCCGGTCATAAAGAGGTAGATACCATTGTGTCTGCTGTTGACAATGCTATGAAAACTACCTTTGAAGCCTTCAAACACGACAATGCCAGTGCTGCGATTCGTATTGAACCATTGGCGGAGGCAATTGACAAATTAAAAGAAACCATTAAAATTCACCATGTGGAACGTTTACAGGCCGGTGACTGCGGGATTGAAGGTGGCATCGCATTAGTTGACCTTGTAACCAGTTTTGAACGTATTTCTTCCCACTGCTCCAATATTTCCCTCCACGTCATAAAACGAGTGGAAAATGACCTGAATTTCGATGAAATGCATGGACATGCCAATGACAGCTTCAGTGAAGAATACAAGGCACTTTACCATTACTATGAATCCCAATATATCACTCCGGTTCTTGATGCTCCGAAACAATCCACTAATCTGAACGAAGTGAAACAAGAAAAAATCGAAAAATCAGAGAAGATAAACAAATTGAACAAGTCCTCCAAATCGGAAAAACAGAATAAATCAGATAAAACAGGCAAATTGGAAAAAACCGGTAAAACAGAAACATCCAAAAAGATATCTGCCAAACATCCTGAAAAGGAACTCGGCAAACATATAAATAAAAAGTCTCAGGAAAAGAAAAACATTATAAAAAAAGATTCAGCCAAACATCCAAAAGACGATGAAAAACGGAAGAAAAAATAGTACACCCAAAAAGGACTGCCGCTTAAAAACAATGCGGCAGCCCTTTTTTAATCCATGCTTTCTATTATCAGAACCTTTCCCTTATCTAATGATATTCTGGTCTCCTTGTCCACGATCCGGTTACTGACTGTCAAACTATTTCCCTGATAAACCTTTTTTTTGTACAACGGATACATTACCCCTGTAATCGTAAGTCCTTCTATGAACTCTGTTATAGGAATCAGTGAAAGATAAGTTCCATACTGCTCCTTTTTCTGAATAATACAGGGACGATTGTCCGCAGAATCCAATAACCGCACCCTGTTTGTTTCATCTACGATATAGCACTCAATTCCTGCCTGTCCTGTCAGCAGCAGCAGATTCAGATTCGCCAGCATATGATCTATCCTGCCGCCTGAGGCAGCTAGCAGAGTTATTTTCCCTGCCTTCTCTTCTATTGCTTTTAAGATAGCAAGCTCTGTATCCGTAGCATCTTTTTTGGCAGGATACCTGTCCAAATATGCGCACTTCTTCCCCTGTGCAATCTGTTTTTCATACGATTCCAGCAATATTTTATCTACTGTGTCAAAATCTCCGATAATATAATCCGGCACAATCCCAAGAGCCTCCGCATACTCCAGTCCTTTATCAACAGCAAAGACCTTATCACAGGATAAGGTCTTCATATATTCTTTTGCAAATCTGATATTTAAATATCCTCCGGTAAGAATTACAATATGCTTCATCTTATTCACCCTTATAACAATGCCCTAAGCTTTTTAACATTAACAGACGGATTTCCTTTAAATACTGCGGAACCTGCAACAAAAACATTTGCACCAGCAGTTTTGACCTTTGCAATATTTCCGTAATCAATACCTCCGTCTACTTCAATCCACATATCTTTCCTTCCAAGGGAATCAGCCATCTCTCTAACACTTTTTATCTTATCCAGGCTATTCTCAATAAAGGTCTGTCCTCCAAAACCGGGATATACACTCATAATCAAGACCATATCAATAGTCTCTATATAAGGTTCTATAACATCGGTTGGTGTGTCAGGACTGACTGCCAATCCTGCCCGGACTCCTAGAGAAAGTATTTTTGCAAGAGTTTCTTCTACATTTTTACATGCCTCATAATGAACTGTAATGATATCCGCTCCTGCATTTTTAAAATCCTCTAAATACCTGATTGGCTCCTGTATCATAAGATGTACATCAAATAATGCTGCTGTCACTTTACGGACAGAAGATATAACCGGTGCCCCAAATGATAAGTTAGGAACAAAGCTTCCATCCATTACATCTAAATGAATCACTTCTGCACCTGCCGCTGCTACAATCGCAATCTCATTACCTAACGTTGAAAAATCTGCTGATAAAACAGATGGTGCTAAATAATCCATACCATCTTTCTCCCTTTCTTTAACTGTATCGTTTCTTATCTTTTAACTCTTCAAAAAACAACCTGTAATTTTCATATCGGGAAACAGGAATCTTTCCGTCCGCAACAGCCTGCTTGATTCCACATTCTTTTTCTCCCATATGATTACATCCTCTAAATCTGCATGCAGGTTCAAACGCCTCAAACTCCCTGTAATATCCCTTTAAATCCTCCGGTTCCATATCATAAAAATAAACGGAACTGAAACCTGGAGTATCCATCAAAAAAGTATCTTCTCCCACAGGAATAAGTTCAGAATGTCTGGTAGTATGCTTTCCACGCTCTATTTTCTTACTAATATCTCCAGTATCCATATTTGCCTTTGGATTTAACATATTCATGATAGAAGACTTACCGACACCGGAAGGACCTGCTAAAGCAGTAGTTTTTCCCTTTAAAACAGCAAGAAGAGCTTCCATCCCATGTTCTTCATAAGTACTGGCAAAAATAACCGGACATTCACTAACAGTATATATTTTCTGATATTTTTTTAAACATATCCCATCAACCAAATCTGTTTTATTAAAACAGATAACAGTCGGTACATTCTGTTTTTCCATCATAATCAGAAAACGGTCTAACAAATTAAAGTTAGGTTCCGGCAGTGCCGCCGCAAAAACTACAAGTGCCTGATCCACATTTGCCACCGCCGGTCGGATCAATTCAGAAGTACGCGGAAGAATCTCTTCAATACTGCCCAGCATTTTTCTACTATCTAAAACAGAAATCTCTACATCATCCCCTACTAAGGGTTTTATTTTCTGGTTTCGAAAAACTCCCTTTGCCTTACACTCGTACAGCTTATAATCTGCATATACATAATAAAATCCCGCAATTCCTTTAATAATTTTCCCTTTCATCTACTGCTCCACTGCTTTCAGTCTCGCCTGCAAAGAAGATGTAAAATGGGAAGTAATATCATTTCCCGCTGCATCTTTGACACTGTATACCAGAGATGCCGACTTACTTGTCAATCCTGTAATTTCAGATAAACCGGAACCGTCTAACGGCAGGCTCGCCTCGTCATAATAATCATCCACTATTGAATAATTTGCCTGCCCAACCTTAAGAGTAACCACAATTCTTATATATTCTCCTTCTGGAAATACATAACTGCTGTTACTGATGGAACCGGAAAATGTAGCGGTATACGTAGTGGTAGTAGGTTTCTTTCCCTTGCTGATCGTAATATCAACCGCTGTTCCTTCTTTCACTTCTGTTCCACTGCTTATACTCTGGGCAATGACCAATCCGTCTTTAATATCATCACTATACTCCTGTTTTACATTACCAAGCTTCAAATTCTTCTCAGAAAGTGCCGCTTCTGCCTCTGAAACCGTCTTTTTCTTTAACTCCGGTACAACCGCAACCTTAACTTCTTCTCCCTTACTTACCACAATAGTAACTTTGGAGCCTTTTGCAGCTTGTGTCTCACCATTCGGAGTCTGACTGATAACATAGTCTTTCTCTACTTCTTCATCATATTCCTCATCAATCTCTACTTCAAAACCGGCAGCCGTCAGCAAAGTCTTAGCTTCCTCAGACTTCTTCCCTACTACATCGGGTACATCTGTCATCTCCTGACCTTTACTGATTACAAGCTTGACCTTACTGTCTTCTTTTATCTCTTCTCCTTCGGAAATACTCTGACTCATTACGATATCTTCTTCAAAAACATCAGAATACTCTCTCTCAATTTCGTAAGGAATACCCTCTTTCGTTAATTCTTCAATCGCTTCCTCTTCTTTCATGCCTACCACATCAATCATTTTGAGTATTTCTTCCTGTGTTGTCATCTGTTCTGTTGTAGCCTTTTCTTTTTTAAAGGCACCACTGATTGATGCAATTGCTACAATAATGATAATTGCGATAATAACTGTTGCCGCAATCGCTCCTATTGTAATAATCTTTTCCATCTTAGGATCTAATTCTCCTTTTGACCTTGAATCCACTTCATCTTCATCATCAAATAGAGACTCTTCATCATCCTCATATTCATAATCTTCATCATGATACAGACTTTCCAATGCCTGGTTCGCTTCATCCAGTTCCTGATTATTCTGGTTAACGGGAAACATTGAAATCCCGGTCTGCCTTGGTGCAACACTATTAATCGCAGCCAATTCCTCCTCTGAAATCTGGATGGTAGGTGCATTATTGGTCATAACCGCACTGGTATTCCCTACATCCGCATTAGGATCTATCGCTACTTTTTTAAGGTCTGCAAGCATGGCATTGGTAGTCAGATAACGTCTTTCAGGCTTTTTCTGTGTTGCCTTTAATATGATTTTTTCTAATCCAACCGGAATATCGGGATAATATTCTCTTGGCGGAATCAACTCACTCTGGATATGCATCAGAGCGACTGTAACATTATTTTCACCCTCAAAGGGTACACGTCCCGTTAACATTTCATAAAATGTAATTCCCAGAGAATAGATGTCTGAACGTTCATCCGAATATCCTCCCCTGGCCTGTTCCGGAGATATGTAATGAACACTTCCCATCGCACTGGAAGCAATGGTATTGGATGTTGCTGCTTTTGCGATACCAAAATCGGTTACTTTTAATGTACCGTTTTTGGATACGATAATATTCTGCGGTTTGATATCCCGATGAATGGTATGATGTTCGTGAGCCACCTCAATCCCTGCTGTAATCTGCATGATAAAATCCAATGCCGTCTGATAAGGAAGCCTTCCGTTTTGCTGGATATACTCCTTCAACGTGATTCCTTCCACTAATTCCATAACTATATAATAAAATCCATTTTCTTCCCCTACATCAAAGACATTCACAATATTAGGGTGAGAAAGCCCGGCAGCGGACTGTGCTTCAATCCTGAATTTGTTAACAAATCCTTTATCATCACTAAACTCCGGTTTTAATACTTTAATTGCTACAAAGCGATTTAATACATGACATTTCGCCTTGTAAACAACAGACATTCCACCGGAACCAACCTCTTCTATAATCTCATATCTATTCTGAATTATCATACCTGTTTCAAACATATTCTCACACCTCGTTCAAAGCTTGCTCTACTACTACTACTCCTATATTGTCTTTCCCGCCATAGTAATTGGCTCGTTCTACTAGTTGTTCACATATTTTATCTACAAACTGCTTTTGCATTATGATATCACCAATCTCATCATCTTCCACCATATTGGTCAGTCCGTCTGAGCACAGCAATACTTTTTCTTCCCTTTGCAGTATGACTTCAAAAAAATCAGGTACAGCTTCATTACCGGTTCCCAATGCTCTGGTAATAATATTCTTCTCTGGATGAAACCTTACCCGTCTACGGTCAAGCTGTCCTGTCCGTATCAATTCTTCTACCAGAGAATGATCCAATGTAATCTGCTTCACTTCATCTCCGATTACATATAATCTGCTGTCCCCTATGTTGGCTACATACAACTTATTATCTATGATAACTGCCGCCACAAATGTCGTCCCCATTCCTCTTAACTCACTATGTTCAGAGGCCTTTTGCAGCAACATACCATTAACCTTTGCTATTCCCGTTTTTAATATAGTGATTGGATTGACATATTGGCAGTTCTTTACATATTCTACAAACCAGGAAACTGCATGTGCTGAAGCATAATCTCCTGCCTGATGACCTCCCATTCCATCTGCCACAATATATAAATTAGGAAGAGTGCCGATGCGCTTATCTGAAAAGAAGATACTATCCTGATTGATACTTCTAATCATGCCAATATCTGTTTTTCCATAGGATATCATCGAAACCCTCCTTCATCATTTTCCCATATAGGCTTTCCGAAGCTGTCTACAGACTGCATCAAGTTCTTTACCCATATTCAATAGTAGTTTTATTTAAATACGTCTTCAAACGTTCATTTAACATTATTTTATAAAATGCATCTTACTGAAAAACTTTCAATTTTTCAAAACTATATATTATGCAATACCAAGATATTTTATCATAGTAAACAAAAAAGGACAAGTCATATTCATATCGACTTATCCTTTTATTTTATTCTTCTTTCTTTTATAATATTCCCTCAATAGTTTGTATTGAAACCTTTAGAGCAGAACATAGGATTTATTTTATAAAAATATATGGTTTTAACCATAACTGCACCCATTATTAATAAATTGTTCAAAATCTGTCTTCATATACAAATAATTCTGCTTCTGATTTAAAATCAAATATTCTTTTTTTTCAAAATCCGGAAGCCACTCTTTTAATGCCCTGTCTATATCCTCCTTAACTGCATAACCAACCAGTGCTACAAACGAAGGTCTATTGGAATCAGTTAAAAATCCGGAGTCGAAATCTTCGACCACTTCCGATACATCATTTGCTATTATTTCATACAGTTCTATGTCCTCATCAGTTACACTATCATCAACATATTCTCTGATAATGTCTTTTGCTGCAATCACCTGGTTTTCCATTATAAAAATTTTTTCTTCTTCATTGATTTCCAAAAAGTTCATCAACATATTTTCAAGCATATCCAACTTATCAGCGATAACCTGCTTATCTTTGGTACTCAACTCCTTATCAATTTCATCAAATAATAATCCCTTTTCGTTTCTTCTGATAAAACGAAGATTTTTTTTAAACTCTCTGAGAAACTCAGCAAATTTAATATCATCTATTCTGAGTTTTGTAAATTTATCAAAAAGTGCAAGAAAAATAAACGAATCCTTCTTATTAAATATATCTTTTATATCGTCAGTTACGATATTCTCTAATCTATGTAAGTTATCTGCAAATATCTCAAATTCCTCTTCTGTCGCATTATCATTAAGGTATTTACAGGCAGCCTTTGGTTGTTTCTTCCAATTATCGAAATGATTCACACACATCATGGTTTCTACGATAATCCGTTCAACAACTCCTTTTATTTTATCTTTTTCAGAATAATTATTACATTCCACAAAAAATCTACTGTCTAATATTTTACGGATACGATTTGCAAATTTATCAATATATGTAAATGCCTTCTGATCTGTATTCATGGCAACATGGTTATTGTAACGCTTGATATATCTTGAAATTTTAGAACTGTCACAACTTTCGTGTATCACCGTCTCAATCTGATATTCATCAAATTTTTCTTTTAATTCCTCTGGCAGTTTTTCATAGGTTTTATTTTTAATGTTACAAACAGCATCTTCATATATAACATTCCCATTTTCATCCATAATTTTTTTCTTATAAGGAACTACAGGATTCTCTATAGAAGCAGTTATTTTATAATTACCATCCCTGAATTTTGTCAATGCAACTGTTCTACAGCCTCCATCCACAATATGTAATTTCGAATTCTCTTCTTCTCCAAGAATGATAGGCGGAATATAATCATCTGTAAGTACTGTAACGACCAATTCATTAATCTGTTCATTACTCCATACAAAATTTCTCTGAACGTCTGCATTATTATCAATATCACCCTTTTTATTTTTCTTCAGATACATATCTAATGTATATGTCTGCTTACGTGGTCTTGCCATTTTAAAACCCCTCCTTATTGTATAATCTTAATATAGACTAAATTAATACAGAAACATTTCTGTAAGAACGAATCGCCGCATAACAATCTGTATATTGTTTTTCGTTTATATGCAACTCTTCCTTTATCTCATTGGGAAAATAACCCTCAATATTTAATCTTAATACCTCTTTCTGAAGATTGGAAAGTTTACTGAGATATAATAGCATTCTTTCACTATATCCACTCTCTTCCCTTTCAAACACTTCTTTTTCCAGATTAAAATCAGCAACGATCATGTCCCCCAACGTATAATCTTCATCATCGCCAACAGGCATATCGATGGAAACAGACATTCTATCTGCCTTACGTTTTTCCCGATTTCTTTTTGTCATCTCTGTTTTGATCTTATTTAACAGACAAGAATATAAAAAAGCTTCAAAAGATTGCGAATCATCATATCTTTTCATTGCTTCTACAAATACTTCATTCGCCAATGAATAAAAATCATCCATATCTTTATCAGATAATCCACCAAATTTTAATAATATCTTATCAACCATCTGATGAAGCTTTTTAGCATTGTTCTCATAATATGTAATCAATATCCGATCCATTTTATTGAACCTCCCGATTTTTCACTAACAATTGTGGAAAATGTTTTTCCTGATGATAATGGTTATTATAGAACGTATGTTCTGTTTTGTCAACACCATTTGCGAACATTTGTTCGGTATTTTATTCTGGTTATAAATCTTACACTCTCTGCCTTTATTTTGTTATAGCTTAAAAATAAATCCAAAATTTTATAAAAATTAATCAGTAAATGTAGAAATGTATATTATGCCCCTTTTATCCAAACTCCCACCTTCCATCAAAAAAAAGCAAGCCGCTATGAAAATTGCATCAAAAACAAAATATCATTAAAAAGGAGGAATCTTGACAACTAATGAAAAAACCATTTTATAAAACAAAAGCTTTTAAAGCAGATCACACAACTTATGGAGGGCTTATTTATCCTTCTGATTTTAACACTGATTACAGAAGAAAAGTTAACGCAAATGGCTCTGCAATTGCTTCACGTATTATATTAGATAAAAAATTTGATCGGGATCTCATAAAAAACAGGGAAAGGAATACCGAAACTCAATCAAAAGAAAATGCATTATTTGAGAAAAAACGGCTGACTGTTTTGTAATCGCTAAACTTTGCTTTTCCAGTTATTTGCTGCACAATCATCTATTAGTTTTTTATTAGAAAGGAGAATCTCATTGCTCGACAAGCAATATAATTTATATTCCATTGACACCGGTCACTTTTACAGTAATCACGAAAGATATTTGCATAATATGAATTGTAAATATCGCAAAGAACGTAATTACATCCAAAACAAATTACCAGAACTCGAAAAAAAATTAAAACAGTTTGGATATTCAAATGATGATATTAAAAACCTTAAAAATGACCGGACTGAAGAAATTGATATTACTAAACACGATACCGTTTCAAAATACCTGCATTGGATCAGATTAATGAAACACAAGCGGGAAAAAGCAAAAGAATCAAAAGAAAAACTGCTTTCTTTGTTATCCAATAAAGTGAAACAGAATGAATTAACGAATGGCAAAGACCATATTCGCACAATCAACGAAGACAATCTAAATGATACGAATATCATTTCTGTATTTGATTCGGCACTTAGCCGGACTATAGGAATCCAGAAGGATGAATTAACAGACGTTTTAATGATTGTTCAGGTATATTATTTTGATGTATTTAAGGATATTTCTTTTTTTGGTTTTACATATCAGGGTGAAAAATATAAGTATTTTACATCATCAGCCGGACAGATTCGCAAGAAAAAAACTGTTTTTATCAAAGAATCGGTATGGAATAAAATCGAAAAGACTGTAATGTGTGGCCTTACGGTAGATAAGATCAACCAAAAAGGCGGGAATAATGTCAATAAGCATTTAGCCTATATGGCATTATCAAATTCTGCAACTGATGAATGGAAAGAATTTGATATTGATAAATCTATTGTCATTCATGATTTTGAAACAGAAGTATATGGAACTTTTGATTTCGTAGACGAAACCGATTATTCCATCACACGAAAAACTGATTATGTACCAATTCCCCATACTGATGGTGCCGGCATGATATTACCTTCTGCTTCAACCAAAAACTTTATGTTCCGGGCACCATGGATTAAAGGGTTGTTAGGTGTATTTGATTTCAGAAAATTTGTAGAAGCTAATAACTGCTCTCCTGTCATTACTGATATATACGGCAAGGAGCATAACATCATTACAGAAGATATTCAAATTATCTTTACTAAGAGTCAATTTAAAATGGCAAAATATTATGATTCATGGGATGATTATAAGAAATATTTTAAAAAATATCATTGCAGTACCGGTATATGCAACATTGAAGAAGACCGGATCAAACATGCAACCATAAACTATCAAATGCTTCAGACACTTACAGATATTACGGATGAGGATATTGATCTGCTTACCCAAAAATCAGCAGAACGTATTCATAATATATGCAGCTCCCTGGATACCATGATGGAAACTCTCGGAGTCACACCTTATAACACAAATATGACTTCATTTCAAAAAGCAATTAAAATATACCCTGCATTATTAAATGATACGTATGCTAAAGATATTCTTCGTGAAGTCAAAAACAGTCTGTTAAAAAAATATCGCAGCGGAAAACTCGAAATAAACGGAAAATATACTTTCCTGCTTCCTGATTATTATGCCGCCTGTGAATATTGGTTTTGTCATATAGAAAATCCAAAAGGATTGTTAGATGATAAAGAAGTATTCTGCCGGCTCTTTCAAAGATATGATAAATTGGATTGCCTAAGAAGTCCTCATCTTTATAAAGAACACGCTATAAGATTTAACGTTGCAAATAATATATATGAAGATCGTGCAGAAAATATCAGAGAATGGTTTACTACCAATGGCTTATATGCAAGTACACACGACTTAATCACCAAGCTTTTAATGTATGATGTTGACGGCGACAAATCTCTTGTCGTCGCTGACAGCCATTTCATCAAAGTTGCAGAACGCAATATGAACGGAATCGTACCTCTTTATTATAATATGCTAAAAGCAGAACCCACTGAACTGAACAATAAAAATATATATGCAGGGTTAAACGCTGCCTTCACTGGCGGCAACATTGGTATTTATAGTAATAATATTTCTAAAATCTGGAATGATGATGTTTTCATATCAGGATCAGAAGAAGAAAAACAGGATGCTATGGATTGTATCAAAAGATTATGCTGCCAAAACAATTTTGTGATCGACTTTGCCAAAACACTATACAAGCCGGAATTCCCCCATGAGATCAATCAGCAGATTTCCAAATATACCAACTCAAAACTTCCTGCTTTTTTTGAATATGCAAAGGATAAGGAAAAAACACAGGTAAAAAAACGTAATGGCAGTTTTGTAAATAAGATATATGATAAAATTCCAAATAAGCCTATCAACACCCGCAGTATGAAATTAGATATCATTGAATATCAAAAAATGATGTCTAACAAAAAAATAACTTGCAGCAGGGAAGTTTCCTATTTATATGATGCGTTAAATAAACAGTATCGTTATATGATCAATATGAAAAACGAATATGCAGACAATCTCCACTATATCGCCTGCAAAATCCGGGAACAGTTTAGTGAATTCGGATATACACAAGAAACCATTGCTGATATGCTGGTAGAATATTTGTATGGTCGGGAAAAAAGGTATAAACAGTTACTGTGGTTCTGCTATGGTCAATATATTGTAAATAATTTAGAGAAAAATATAGGCTTGCCAAAATCTAAATTTATTCAATGCATGGATTGCGGAGAATGGATCGAGGTCCCTATTGAATCAAGATCCAAAAGATGTAATAGCTGTAAAAGCATCTATCAAAAAGAAAAAACCCGGCTGCGCGTTCAAAAATATAGAAACAAAAAAATGTAACGATATGTGAACAACACAAAATAATCCATTAAATATGGGTTAAATAAAACAATACTGAAATAAATAACCCATTTATAATGGATTTTCATTTGTGTGTATATGGGAATGACAGGAGGTAACATAGTATTTGATAATCACACAGGAAAATCTTATAAAACAAATTGCAGACAAAGAAGATATCAATGTTGCAACAGTCCGAACAATCTTTAAATCGGCAGAGAATATTATTTTTGACTACTTATCTTCTACTACTCCATCAGAAAATACTATCATAAAATTAATGGATGGATTAAGTTTAGAATGCAATTATGTTCCAGAAAAAGAAATTCATACATATGATAATATATTATGCAAACCTAAGATTTGGACAAAACCCAAAATAACAAGATATTATAACCGGAAATTAAATGGATATTTTGATGAATAAGATTTAATTTTCCCTTTTTATTATCAGAAAAATTACTACAATGACCTTTTGGCATGTGGTATACAATATTTTTCGTCTTAAAATATGGCTATAAAATAATTGGGATGATGCCATATTAAAAACTTACGGAACGTGAAAAACCAGTTTAGGTTCCCAATCCGAAACTGTACGGATCCGTTTACTCCCTAAGTACATACAAGGTTCTGTCTCCTCATACTTGTTAAAAGAGTTATCCTGAACCGAAGGCGTTTATACGGAGTAATTTATTTTTTTATATTCTTATCTCTCATTCCAATATAGGTGGCGGTGCTGCCGTTCTGGCAGTATCGTCATTTATTCCCGCAACAATACGGAAACGTTCAGGCTATTCCACTTATTTAGCACAGTTTTTTCAGTCATTTTGTTATAGTGATAGAGATGAGCAAAAATTTCTATTTTCAATATCCAATTAAGTAATGGAGGTGATTGTATATGGCAAACAGTACATGTATTTCTGAATTTAAAAATCAAGTCATAGATATGATTACTCACAATGATACCCTCTTTCATGCATTTGATGCAAAAGAATGTGCAAATGGCCGCGACTTAAAAGATACTCATCTATTTACATATAATAAAATCCCGGATACTGCTGCGGAAGCTGCTACTTATATGACGATTATGGTTAATATAAAAGAGCAGGAAAAAAACAGAACTTTCATTACACCAACTCTAGAAATATGGATATATTCACACTATAAACATATGAGCATGGATAAAGAAATAACAGATGATAACCGTAATGATTATATATCGATGTTACTGGATAAGATGTTTAACGGTTCAGCTGCTTTAGGAGGAATCGGTAATCTTAACCTTATATTAAATGAAGAAGGTACATTTGAGAAAGAGTTTTTATATAGACATCTTATTTTCCAGACAACTGATATAAACGATTCTTTATGTAAAGGTTGGTGATATTATAAACAGCTATAACGATGAATTAAAGATATACCGTGGAGAAAATCTTACTATTTCTGAGTATATATCCATTCATCAGCCAACGCTTTCAGAGATATGCGATTATGGTGAACGTGATTACTATTCTATGATATATCAATTAACTGCAACCCCGCAGTCCATGAAATGGCAATTATGGGATGCCGGTATTGATTATACTGAAATGACACCATTTGAATTATTCTGTGCAGTATTACATAAGCTTTATCCACAGGAAAAAACCTCCATATTATTTGGAACTTTAGATCTCACAAAATTTGAAATCAGACAGCGTAAAGAGGATAATTCTATTTTTTTATTTCAAGAAATAACAGTCCCTGACGATAATTCCAAAACAAACAGTATCCCGGGTATTCATACATTAAAAAATAACATTAATTACAAACATGAAGATGTTATCATAGATGAATTTACCTATAACATGATAATGGATTATCTAAGGCAAATGCATGATATAAAAAAAGATGAGAAAAAACCTGCAAACGAATCCACTAAAATGATTCTGATCGAAGATGACAGAGAAGAATATGAACGAAATAAACACAAAGAATACCATTCACAATTAAAAAATCTAATATCAGCAATGATCAATAGTGAAGGTTTCAAATATGATCATTCCCAGGTATGGGATATGACAATAAACGCTTTTATGGATTCCGTAAAAAGAATATCCAAAATAAAAAATGCCGAAATACTTTTAAATTCCGGTTATTCCGGTTATGGAATCAGTTTAAAAGATGTAGATAATAAACAATTAGATTGGCTTGGGGAACTCTGACAGAGTTCTATTTTTATGCCTAAAAGGAGGAAATAATTATGAGTTTTAACCCCAATGAATTAATTCTTGAAAAAATCAGAGCTGTTGAGGAATATGATCCTGCTACCCTTGAATTAACAGGCAGATATACGCAGATTGAAGAACCCAGTTTAAAAACAAGTGCAGAGGCTACCGAGGTAACCGATGCCATGGGCGCTACGATCCAGACATTTTATAATGCCCAAAAGGGGACTTTTGATTTTACAAATTCACTCTTCTCTCTTGACCTTGCTGCATCCCAGTATGGTTCCGAAAAGACAGTCGCAAGCAACACAGATAAAATTACCATGCCTGTTTCCGAAGTAATCAATATCGGTTCCAATCATACAGCCGTTTTAGAATATACCCCTGTAGGTCCTGAGGGTGCGGAAGTTAAATATGTAAAGGTTATTAACGGAAACAATACTTTTGGCAAGACTTATAAAGTATCTGCAACTTTAGGAGATGACAACTTTACAATTGATGCAGCTAACAAAACAATTACATTACCCGAAGGTGTTACCGGCAGGGTATTCGTAAATTATGAGAAGGAAACTTCTAATGCTGTCAAGGTGGTTAAGGAAACCGACAGCGTTCCGAAAACCAAGACATTGCTGATCCATGCAATCTTTCATGATCCTTGCAACAAGAATGTTGTTTATGCAGGTGTTATCAGATGCCCAAGAGCCCAGATTGATCCATCCAGTACCGAGCTTAGTTTAAAGTCTGATGGCAAGCATGCTGCTTCCTATGTCCTTAGCAAAGAATACTGTGGAGAATCAAGCACACTGTTTGACATCTTAGTATCAGAGATTTAATTAATCTGTATTGGCGGTTTGAAATATAACCGCCTTTTTATGAAATATGAGGTAGCTTATGGCAGATCATAACATAAATGCTTACTGTACTATCTGTGGAAAAGGATATCATATTTGCAGCTCCTGTTTAAGACAAAAGTCTTTTAATTCATGGAGAACCGTTGCAGATACCATCGACCATTATAAAATTTATATGGCGATACACGGATATACTTTAAATAAAAACAAAGAAAAAGCAAAAACCGAATTAAAAGGCTGCGATTTATCCGAAATGGAGACTTTTAATCCGAAAATAAAATCTGTTATCAATACAATTATGACAGAGACAAATGATATTAATGAATAGTGATTTTAAAATGATACAGGGTATACAGACACATTCATTGATTCGTTTGTATACCCTTATTTTTTACGATAACGAGGTGAATTTTAATTAAAGATTATAGCGAACAATTTGAACGATATTATGAAAGTGAAGATGTTGTCTATTGTAAAGATCCCAAACAGCAAAAATTATATTTAAAACATCATGCTAAGCTTGCTGATATCTTTTATAGTGATATGGATGACAGGGTTGTTTTTGTTTTTTGGAGAAACAGTACCAGGGATTTATACCGAAAATGGAAACAGCATGAATTAATGTAGAGAAAAGTCCAGGAGGAATCGATTATGGATTTATTAAATGAATATATGTTACCCGTTGTATCAGGGATTTGTTTCTGCATCGGATATATCGTAAAAAAATGGATCTCCGACGTAGATAACAAATATATTCCAACGATTACTGCCATAACCGGTATCATTTTATCCACGTGGATAAGTGAATGGAAGGTAACACCAGATGTTATTCTAAGCGGTCTTATCAGCGGATTAAGCAGTACCGGATGTCATCAGGTATTTAAACAATTTTTAGAAAACAAAACAGAAGAATAAAAGGAGAGCCATTGTGAAAATTATAGAAACAAATTTGGAATTTAAGAGTCTGCTAAATAGAAGTTCGACAAAAAAAATCATCATCCATCATGCCGCCGCTACTGCCGCTGACGCTAAAACCATTCATAAATGGCATATAAATAGGGGATGGAGTGGCATCGGATATCATTTTGTAGTACTTAAAAACGGATCGATCGAACGCGGCAGACCTGTCAAAACCATTGGAGCACATTGTACAGGAGAAAATAGTGATTCTATAGGAATTTGTTTTGAAGGTAATTTTGAAAAAGAAAAAATGCCAGATAAACAGATTAAAGCGGGACGGGAATTACTATCATATTTATATGAAAAATATGGGCTAAACAAATCCCATGTTAAAAAACATAAAGATCTGATGGCCACCAGCTGTCCCGGCAAAAACTTCCCATATGCTAAAATTATTAACGGAAAACAGACTACCCCTGCTGCTTCAGGCACTTCTGTCAAAAGCAATTCCACTAAAACCACCTGCACTACTGCTTCTAACAACACCGTATATACCAAAACACAGTTCATTAAAGATGTGCAGTCTGCCATAGGTGCAAAAACAGACGGAATTGCCGGACCTGAAACCTTGTCTAAAACCATTACTGTTTCCATGTATAAAAATAATAAACATAATGTAGTAAAATCCATTCAAAAATATCTTAATGTACAAGGATATGATTGCGGAACCGTTGATGGAATTGCCGGTATCAAATTTGATTCGGCTATAAAAGCATATCAAAAGGCAAAAGGGTGTATTATAGACGGCGAACTCACAGCTAAGGCTGATACATGGCGGTCATTATTAGGATTAAGATAAATCAGAAAGGCAAAATCATGAAATGGAAATCATAACAGAATTAACAAAATTAGATTATAAATCTATATTTATTGCAATATTTGTTATTTTTGCCGGCATAAAGACATACATATCTCTTTTTGAATGGCTCACTGGTAAACTTGGTCTTGAAACAAAAGGGATGAAAAAAAAGAGGGAAGAACACAAACAAATAATACTTAATACAAAAGCCATCAAAGAACTATCTAAAATACATGAAGAATCCGTAACACAGTCCATCAGACATGACGAAAAGCTAAAGGATGATATTCTGACTTTAACCAGTACCGTAAAAGAAATAGCGGATAAGTTAAACATTATGCAAAACAAAATCGATCATACGGAAATGGCGAAATTAAAAAATCAGATTCTTTCTTATTATAAGAAATACAAAGATATTGGAGAATGGGACGAGTTTGAAAGCGACGTATTTTGGGATTTGTATGATAGTTATATTTCCCATGGAGGAAATTCTTTTGTAAAAAAAGATATTGAGCCCATTATGAGAGAATTACATATAAAAAATTAAAAAAGGTGGAAACAAAAATGAAATTAAAATTAGGTGATGTTTTAAATTTAAACCATACTTTAAAGTTAATTATTGATGATAAAAGCAAAAAAATTGATCCCATGTTAAAATTTAAGCTTTTGGGAATCATGAAATCATTAGGTACGCATGTTGAAAATTTTGAAATCATAAAAAATGAAAAAATAAAAGAATATGGCAAAGAAACTGATGACGGAAATATTGGGATATCAGATGAAGATACAGACTCACTAAAAAAATTCCAAGATGATTTAAATCCTGTAATCAATAGTGATGTAACATTAAAAATAGAAAAAATAAAAGCGGAAGAAATTTTTGATAAAGGCATACCAGCTGAATATCTGATATCCTTATATCCATTTATAGAAGAATAAAATAAGGAAATGATTTGTAATCCCATCATTATATGATATTTATTAAAACATAAAAAAATCAAATCCCTATCACTCTTCTAAGTGAAACAGTTAAAATTTATTATCATATCTATAAATTCCGGCAGTCATCCACCATGAAATCTAACTAACATAGCAAATCAAATTTTTGGTAAAATTTCATTAAAAAATCTACATAGAATTATAATTTTAGTATGCGTATAAGACAGTTTTGATTGTCACACACCAATAAAATCTAACAAATTCTAATTTATTTTTCCAACCCTAAACTTAGTAGCTAAAAAATGTTCTCCAAAGCGAACACAAGATATGCTAATATAATACTATAATAATTCTAGCTAGAAAATGCATACTAAAAATAAACGATGTGTAAATTATGTATGAAAAAAATGTGATATCAAAAATATTATACCAAAACAATATGTCCTATAGGGAATTGAGTAGATTGTCCGGCATATCTTTGTCTTCTTTGAACGATATTGCAAATTTTAAAAAAGAGCCAAAGCAATCTACTATGATTTCTATCGCACGTGCATTAAATATGGAAGTATCTGAAATTTTTGATTTAAATTGGAGGAAGTGAATATGGATATTAACAACGAAGAAAATGTTAGAATTGTGGTTATAAATATATCTAATGTGCTAGGATCCAGTGTATATGATGAAGCTATTTTACCTATCAGCCAGGCAACTGAGTTTGTCAGCAAATATGTAGATATGAAAAAATATAGAGTTGTCACTATATAAAATTATATACATATATTTTGTTACAGATAAAAACAAGAGCAGATTGGGCGGTCTGCTCTTGTTTTTATCTTTATTGATACATTTACAATATGTAAATGTCACTTATTATATAGGAGGTATTTTACATGGATAATCAAGACAAATCCAATGAAGCCAATTCAAAGAAAAACAATATTACTGAACTCTTAAACAATTATTCTCATACCATGGAAAAATTAAACAACACCAAGAACACTGGTAAATGCCGTATGAGTGTACGGATTTCATAAACTGTTTTTGTTTTGAATATGCCCTTCATGCCTAAGCTATTCATATAACAAGAATTGCAAAGGCAGGAATGTATGAATTTAGTCAACTCATAGTGTTCTATAAAATAAATCGTAATTGAGGGTTGCTATCCCTCAGTGCTGGGAAGCTTTTTATAGTGAATATACAGTACAGTATGGCTACAACGTGGCTGGAAACGGCGGGCGTGAACGCACTCCGAAAAGGATGCCAGTAATGGCAGGAAAACATACTGTTGGTTACGGGTGAAAGCCCTAAGTAACAATGCCTGTGGAGGGCAAGACCACCAATCAGCAGCGGATCCCCTAAGTCTGACTTTTCGTCAGATATGGAAGTGTTCAGAGAGTATAAACGATTTTGAGCCGAAAGACTTGTAACAGGTACTCCAAACCAAGAAGGAAAACTTGCTCGTGACTGAGTAAAACCAAAAGAGTGATGCTGCTCTCCTATTTCTTAATAGCAACTATAGTATTTAGGGAGAAATAGGATAATGCAAACTTATTAAAAATATTGTATTTCTGATTTTTCACAATATTTCACCTTTTCCATGATCATTACCAGATTATTTTCCACATCACAATATTCTGCACTTTATGTTACTCCACATAACATAAAACCAGACGATTATCCTCTGGCTCTATATAGATATATCCACAATAGCAAGTCTAAATAGTACGATATTCTCAACAAAAAACAAAGAACTTACTGCTTTTGGAAATACATTGGATGAAATACGCGGGAAAATAATTAATGTTTTTGACGCATGGGAACGTGGTGGCTTTAAGGGAGATTCCGGAATTATAGATACTTTCATTTCCCAGAAAAAAGGAAAAAGCAAATTAACTCCCGAATTATTCAGCCAATTTGAAATATTTAAAGAAGAATTTAACAACTCATCTCTTAGTGCCGAAGCATTAGGAGAAAAAATGAAAAATGTTGACAGCCGGATCATTTCCTATGCAAAGTCATGTAAAAACGGTGAATTAACAACCAAAGGATTTCAGCAATCATTAGATGGCTTATTTTATTCCGCTAAGACAAGCACCGGTAACGCACTCAGTCAGGTCTTCAAAGTTACCGGCAATATAATCCTAGATAAATTGATTTCCAAGGGTCTTACATTAGCCTATACTGCTATTGATAATCTAGTACATAAAACAGAAAAAGCAAAGGAACGCATTCAGGAAGCAAATAATACATATCAAACTTCCAAATCAGAACTGCAAAGCCTTCAAGCGGAATTTTCCTCAACTACGCAAAGAATTGACGAGCTAAATTCAAAGAAAAAACTGACTTTTACAGATAAGAGTGAACTGGAAGCGTTAAACTCACAAAATGCTGAATTGGAGCATTCTGTGGAACTTTCCGAGATAAAAAATAAACTAACGTTACAAGATACCCTTGACACCATCAATGACGATTATGATGATGCAAGAAAAGATTATAAAGAATTAGAAAGTAACGAAAACACTAAACAGCGAATTAAAGACGATATGGCAGCTGCCGAAACAGCCATCAAAGAAGCAGATCAATATTATAAAGGTGACCAGTTAACTGATTATATTGCAGAAAAGCAGGAACAAATCATACAATATAAAAAGGATCTGGCTGATTATGAAAATGCAGCAAAAGAAGCAGCAATGGAAAATAAAGAAAAATATTTTGATAATGCTGCCCAGTTAGAAAATTGGATTCAAGCTTATGAAGACAAAGGAATCAGCAACCTAACCCAAAGGGAAGCCGAAACATATAACCAGATGGTTTCTGATTTAAATCTAATTTACAGCTCTATTCTTACGGATGAAGAATATATGGATATAAAAATCAGGCCAATATTTGAATCAGAAAAATTTGATGGTCTATACGAACAAATGATTTCCTATTTTAAAAATGGCGGCAACATCGAAGGATTGTCAGAAGTATTCGGAGCCGATATTATAAAAGCATTAAAAGCCGCCTGCAGGGACAATGGTATAGAATTTACCCAGCTGCTTAATATTATGCATAATACTGCTTCTGCTGAACCACTTGGCCTGTCATTTGCACCGATAACCAAAAACCCGAATAATGCAACTGATGCCAGAATAAATCAGGAATCAAAAGATAAAATCAATTATTATAACTCTCTTTCTGAAGATACCAGATCTGCCATTGATTCCGGTATGATTTCCCTTTCTGTAGACGATTCTTTGGAACAATGCAAGGCAAAGGTTGCAGAATGGGAAAATACACTTGAAAACAATCACACCAGTATTCAGCTCACTACAAATATCAGTAATATTAAAAATGATTTGGATTCATTAATGAATGCATATACTGATTTTGCTAATGGGAAAAACATTGATATCTCTAATCTTGCAATACTAAATGATTCTTTTGGCGGACTCTCTGAGTTTTCTGATTTTATAGAGACTGTAACCGATGTAACTGCAACCACAGAAGAAGTACAAGACGCTTTTGACAATCTTTCTACTGCATATATAGACAATTCTGATATGTTAAACAGCCTTAACCGGGATAATGCTGACTATATTGCCTCACAGTTAGAATTAATGGGAATTACAAACTCTCAGGAATTTGTAGAAAGCCGCTTATCCAGTATATATGGTGTGGAATCACAGGCACAAAAGGAACTGATCAATATTTCCAACACTCTTGGAAACGCAAAGTACAATATTTCAAATGCCAGTAAAACATTAGAAAATGCCAGTTTATCAGACATTATCGCCATGGCAAACGAAGCCTCTGCTGCCGGAATTGCCAACAGTGCATTGGTTTCTCTTGCCATGTCTAAAGCAAGTTCCAATGGAATTATCTCTTCCAATGAATGCAGCGCATTAGCCGCATTAGCTATACAGACCGGCTATACTGCTTCTGCGTTCTATGAATTGGCCGCCGCGAAACAAGCTGCCGAAAACGGAACTGCCAAATCCAGCGGAAATGCATATGCTGATGATCAGGCTATGCGTCATAAAAAGGCAAATGCACAAACAAATGCTGCCCTGATTGCTTACAGTATAAAAAACGGCAACATGAAAACCAAATATTCAGCAGGTGGTGTTCCCAATACTGGCGGAGGCGGAGGCGGAAACAATACCGCCGCTTCCCAACAAAAAACCTCTATAAACTGGATTGAACGTAAATTAGAGCGGCTCCAGAAGGTCATTGATACGACGAAAGCCAAATTTGATAACCTGTTTACGGTCAAAAAAAAATCCTCTAATCTTGATACACAAATCAAACAAACGAAGTCGCTCCTTAAAGCAAACGAAAAGGCAGCAAAAAGGTATCAAAAATATGCTAAAAACAATAAGCTGTCTGACTCCTTAAAGAAAGCTGTCCGGGAAGGGAATTATAATATTAAAGATTATAATTCTGGAACAGCAGATAATATCAATAAATATAAAGAATATTATGATAAGTATAAAGAAGCACAGAAACAGGCAGATGAGCTTACTGCCCAGATCCGTGAATTAAAGGAAAAAAAATATCAGGTATATATTGATGATGCTTCTGCAAATATTGATAAGTTAAACGCCTTATCAGATATCAGCACGACTTATCAGGAAAAAAATAAATATCTGGAAGACCAAAAATCCCATTTAAAAACATCTTATGATTACCAGATCAAAATTGCTGAATTAACAAAAGATAAAGTAAAAAAAGAACAGTTACAGGCTGAATATAAAAAAGAACTGATAGAACTCCAGAATCAGGAATTTGAAAACATTCAGACTTATTATGAAAACCAGGCAAAACTTTTTGACCATCAGTTTACTTCTCTTGACAATAAGATATCCGAAATGGAAACCGCAGGTAAAAAAGTCAGCCAATCATATTATGAAGAACAAAAAAAAATCATTCAAGGACAAAAACAGCTATATGAAGAAGAAAAGGCACGGCTTAAAGAACAAATTGCAAGCATTCCGCAAGGTACAGAAGAATGGTATGATGCCAAAGATGCAATACAAGAATGTGACAACAAGATTTCTGACTGTGTAGAATCAACATATGAATTGAATAATGCAATCAATCAATTACATTTTGATATATTTGATGATATATCAGAATCTATTGACAGGATTATCACGGAACAGGAATTTTTACAAGGTTTGTTTGCCCATGAAAAATTAACGGATGATAAAACAGGAAATTTTACAGATGCGGGGCTTGCAAAACTCGGTTCCTTATCTGCCAGTTATTATGCTTCCCAAAAAAAAGCTGATAATACCGAAAAATTATTAAAAGATTTGCAGAATATCAAAGCAAATGGATTACAGGCAGATGGTAAATATAAGTTAGGCGATTTAGAGTTTAATTCTCTTAATGATTTACAAGAAAAAATTAATGAGACTTATACAGAATGGCAGAATGATATCAAAGATACTTATTCAATAGAATCTGACATTGCCGATTTAATGAAAGAAAAATACCAGTCAGAATTAGACATGCTGCAAGAATTGATCGATGCAAAAAAAGAAGCTTTGCAGACGAAAAAAGATTTACATGATTATCAACTGTCTATTCAGGAAAAAACAGGTAATATTTCCACTATACGAAAACAGATTGCTGCTTATCAGGGAGACACCTCACAAGAAGGGCTTGCCAGGTTACAGAAATTACAGATGCAATTATCCGAAAAAGAAAGGGAACTTGAAGAAACAGAATATGACAGATATATTTCTGATCAGGAAGATATGCTGGACAAGCTATATACCGAATACGAAGAACTGGTTACCAAAAAGCTGGAAGACTTTATGACACTGGTTCAGGAAGGATTAGAAACTGCTAATCAAAACACTGCTGATATTTCTGAATATATGTCCAAAGTCGCCACAGCTAATGGATATAAGATTGAAACTGAGGGATTATTCGACACTGTAATCGGAAGCATTGACAAATCAACAACAACGATTGTAGATGCCATTATAAATCATATCAAAGGTGATGCTTTATCAGATAATAATCCTGACCAAACAGAAAATAACACACCTTTCTCTTCTACCGGATATCATCCTCTTCCTTCCATAGAATTAGAAAAACCCAAACTATCCAGTCTGGATACAGAAACGGCATTTTCTAAGCCGGTGGATGCCGTAAAATCTTCTAAAGCTCTGACAAAAGAGGACATTGTCAACTTTATCAACAAATATGGAACTGCCCCGAAATCTAATGGAAATTACGGTAAAGTGAATCAAACTTTGCAGATGAAGTATTCCAGGGTACTGTCTTCCAATAAAATGAAGGAATTATCCCAAATCCTTGGTGTAAAAAATAATACCAAGGAAATATACAAAAAATTGCAATCATTAAATGTTCCCGGATTTAAAAAGGGAGGCATCGTTTCCGTTAATCATATCAAAAAACAAGTGCATGATAATGGCGATCAAGTTCTTTTGAGTGCAAATCCTGGAGAAGGGATATTAACACCGGACCAGACAGCACAGTTTGAAAAATTAGTAGATAAATTGCCAGAATTAAATTATGCCGTTGATACTATAAACCGTCTGGATAAAATGCCAGATCCAACCAATCTGACGCCTGTTGGCAATACTACGATAGGCGATATGGTATTTAATATCGATATGCCAAATGTAACAAATCCTGATGAATTTGTTAAAACGATTCAGACGAATCAAAAGATGCAAAATGCCCTGCGCCTGGTAACTACTGACAGGCTTGCCGGCAATGGTAAACTTAGTGTAAACAAAATAGTATAACGATTGTAGGGATGAGCACAACCGCATATTGAAAACAGCGCGTTTTGCTCATCTCTATTATAAATGACAGAAAGAAGGAATCAAATGCTTTTTAACAGACCAAGAGAAATAGAAAATTTATTGTTAAAAGAAAACAAACGGCTCAAAAGAGAAAACCAGCAGCTGCATTCTCACTTAAATGCATTAGAACGATACAAAAATGACTACAAAACACTGATAGATGAACTTCACATATTAAGAAATAAATATCAGGATAAAATGAAATTATTTGATGAGTTAGCAGCTGAATACAAAAAAGAATTGGACAAATTCCATAAGGAATAAACTTAGGTGGTGATGAAATGTTTGCAACAGATTTTTTATTTGATACTAACCGTGCAAGCGATTTTGGATTAATGATAGGTTCTTTTAATAATGAAACTCCTACCGCTACCGGCGGTGATATTGAATATAATATTGTAAAAACACCTGATCGTGATATATTTGATTTTTACGGAGCACAATTGAATACCATTATAACCTGGAATTTCTCCATTGTAAAAAATCCTTGTCTTAATAATGACAGCTGCTATTTCACTCAATATGAAGAAAGTCAGATTGCACAATGGCTGTTAAAGCAGGATGGATACCGGTGGTTTCAATTCGATCAGGATGGATATCGTGATGTGTATTATAAAGTACATATCAATATGCTCCCTCATCAAGTTGGCGGTAAAACCGTTGGCTTTGATTTAAACGTTGTATCTGATTGTGGATACGGATATTCAGAAGAAATCTTTAAAGAATATACATTTAATAAAGACAAACCTATACGTCTGGACGTACATAGCGATATTAACAGCTACATTTTACCGCATATTATATTAAATGGCATGGGTACTTTTTATATCAGTAATCAAAGTGATCTGCCCCAAAAGTATACAAAATTGGAAAATGTAAATAACGAGATAAAGTTAGACAGTAATGATGATATAATTGAGGGAATCTCCTCTCCTAACGACTTTAACTGGTATTTTTTAAGACTTGTCAATGGAGTGAATCACATTGTAACCAATTCAGAACATGAAATAAATATTAAAATTACATATAGAGAACCAAGGAGGATCATTGTTTAATGAAACAGCCTTATGATATTATTAAAATAGATAAATATACGGGAAAAATAGAAATGCCTGATCTCCTGCTCATGACCCGTTCCTTTGATATTATCGGTAAAATTCCACATTATACAAATTGGAACATATCTTTAACGGGTAACGGTATAGATGAAATATCTTTCAACGTAAATAAATACGTAAACGGAATGATCTGCCCCGTATGGGATGACCTGATAGATTTAAAAATCATTGATGTCATGGGGTTTGGCAGATTTGAGATATCCGTAAATTATACTGATAATACGCAGACCGTAAAATCTGTCCATGGCATGTCCTTAGAGGTTGAACTTGCACAGATTCCATTATATGAATTCCATGTAAACGATGAAGATGCTGCATCAACGGAAATCACAAAATATAATGAAATTGATTTTGATGATGGTAACTTTATCCCAACTGTATTTTATGATCAGGATGATGAAACACATTCTCTCCTGCACCGTGTATTGACAGACAAGGCTCCCCACTGGAGTATCGGATATGTTACTCCATACATTGCATTAGATGAAGAAAGCCAGCCGGAAGCAGTAAATAAATTTCAAAGAACCTATACAGTTGACGGGACTACCATATATGATTTCCTGACTGGAGATGTCGCAAAAGAAAGCAATGTTATTTTCACATTTGATACGTTCAACAGACAGATCAATTGTTACAGCTTATGTGACTGCATCAATCAGGAAACAGGGGATGTATTGGCTAATGGTATTGGTGAAGATACACTGATATTCATATCAAAGAATAAGCTGGCAAATGAGATTACCATTTCAAGTAATAAGGATAACGTCAAAAACTGTTTCCGAATCGAGGGCGGGGATGATGTGATCACAGATATGGTGCGTGCCGTGAACATGAACGGTTCAAATTATATCTATCAGTTTGCAGATTTTCAGTATCATGATATGCCAAAAGATTTGGTAGATACAATTAACACATATCACAAAAACCTTTCAAAAGAGGCTGACACATATTATGGCAATGGTGATATAGATGATTTCATTAATGGCACTCTTACATTACATGTCACATCAGAACTTGAAGCTGCTATTGCATTAAGCATATGCCAGAACAATAAAATTACAACAAACAATGCGGATATATCTGATTACAGCTCTGCCCCATACTGGTATATTGTTACATTAGGTAATTCCAAAGAATTATATGCATCCGGAACTGCAAAAACACCAAATAAAACGGTAACAAGTGCTTTTGAAACAATGGGAATTTATTCAAGATTATGTGTAAAATATGATGAGCTGGCGTATTTTGAATCTTCTATGATGCCGGATGTGCACATTACAAAAACTACCGCCGAGGAACAATACAATCTTATGGTTGAAGAATTAACCAAGCCTGATATGTTTGTTGGCGTATCTTCATTAAATTATTACGATAACAACCTATTTGCTGGTGTTTCAAATAATGTGGAGGCTATGGCTAATATACTGATTGATGCACGTTACAAAGCTGAAGTAATCAAGGATTCTGCTTCATTCAGTGAAAATGAAAAAGGTGAGCACATCTGGACTGGCAACATTAAAATTACAAGAGCAGCAAATGAATCAGATTATTTCCCAAAAACTGATGAACAGATCAATGCATCTTTTGAAGTAAAAATCAATGATGATGAACTGACCTTTACAAGACAGAAAATAGAAAAAGCATTACATAAAGGCTCTATGTTAGATATTGATTTTGAGGTCGCAGAAATGGATGACAATGAAATTCGAAAATATTTCAATCTCTATAGTTTAAACCGTCTAAAATCATTTTATGATGGATATAACTCCTGCTTAAGTATTTTAATGCAATTGAATATAGACTCTCCTGTCTGCAAAAATATGTATGATAAGTATTATAACCGGATGAGAATCATATCCAACCCACCTACTGAGGAGAACCCTGATTCCATTCCTGGTGTAATGGATATAAGACAGCAACAGGTAAATGATATAAAAACCGATATTGAAAACATTACGGCAGAACAAAAAGCATTTCAGAAAGAATGGAATTTTCAAAATTGCTTAGAGAAAGCCGGAAAAGATTTTTATAAGATATTCTGCTCTTACCGAAGGGAGGACACTTATACAAACAGCAATTATATTTCTGATGGTTTATCAACCTCTGAATGCCTTGCAAAAGCAAAAGAATTAGTCGAAGCTGCCACAGCAGAAGCAAAAAAGGCTTGTGTATTACAACGTACCATTTCTACTTCTCTTAATAATCTGTTTGCCCTTCCAGAATTTGAATCCCTTTATGAAAAATTTGCACTGTTCAATTACATAAGAATCCGTACTGAGGATGAGATTTTGAAGCTCCGCCTGATCGGTGTGGAATTCAGTGGCGATACCGTAGAAAGCATTCATGTTACATTTTCAGAACAGATCGAATCCATTGACGGTAAGTTAAGTGATTTACAAAGCATTGTCCAACAGGCACAAAGTATGGCTACCAGCTTCCCTTCTACTGCCCTGCAGGCAGAAAAAGGAGAACAGGCACAAAATACTGTCCTGGATATGTATATCAGCGGATTAAATGCTGCCAAAACCATGCTGACCAATAACGATGATAATGAGGTCACAATCACCCAGTCTGGAATCATCTGTAAACGCATGGATGATGAAGGCTCTTATGGTGGAAAGCAGTTACGCATAACCGGTAATATGATGGCATTTACAAAAAATAACTGGAAGTCAGTGGAAATGGCCATCGGGGAAACAACATTCAAAGACCCGACAAAACCAGAGGGGGAAAATGAGGTTAAAGCTTACGGAGTGATAGCAGATGCCATAGTTGGTAAACTGGTTGCCAGTGAACGTATGTACATTGGGAATGAGTCTGGGAATGTATTAATAACTGGTGACGGAATCAAGATTAACAAAGGTACTATCACATGGGGAGCTAATAATGTAAACGCACCAGAAATGGGTAATATCAATGGACTGTCAGAATTTAAAAATAAAGTCAATACTGCTTTGACCGGTTCTGCTACTACCGAGATTGGATCTGATTATGTTATATCACCTAAGATCGGCGGCGGATACTTGCATATTGCAAATGGTAACTATTCTGTTGAAATAGATCCAAATCACAAGGCCGGGAACGACAAAACAAAAGATGGATACCTATTTTGTATTCGGAATAAGAATAAGTCAGAAAATGATGTTATTATGGGTGTTACTAAAGATGGAAATGGTTATTTTTCTGGTGAAATTAATGCTAAAAGTGGAAATTTTGCTGGCGAACTAAAATCTGCAACTGGTAAATTCAAAGGAATTGTGGAAATTGATGGCACCAATGGTCAAGGAGCCATTACAATTAAAGGTAATGATACTACAGACAGAGTACAAGTGCAGGCAAAATATAATGGCATAATTTATTATAGCAGACAAGATTATCAAAAATTCTACGTAGGAGATAATGAAGCTGTTACTTATGCTAATAAAGGAATCATAATGAGTTTATTTGATAAATCCAGTGGCATTCCACACATTGAGTCATGGTATGGAAATGATGGTGGGTATTTAGGAAGCCGAGATGAATGGTTTGAATTAACTTCTCATAAAATATTTGGATACTCAAAATTTTCTGATGATAGTAGCTGGGAAATAGGTTCTAATGGCATTAAATTATATTATTCAAATAACAAATATTTTGATGTTTCTTCCCAAGGGATGTGTCATATATATGGCAATTTAACTGTTGATGGTAATTTAATGGTTGATAATAATGCATATATTTCTGATTGGACTATAAATAATACAAGAATTTATACAACAAGTGCTGGTCAAATGGGTTCAAATGGTTACGAAGGTATATTCCTGGTAAATGGAGAGCCTGACAAAGATTATATACATATTCAAAATATAGATGCAGAAGCAATGTTTAGAGTAACATATAATGGCTCCGTATATTCAGCAGACGGAAAACTATCAGTATCAGACAAAAATAAAAAGCATGCCATTAAAGAAATATCAGACAAATACGAAAAATTATTCACTGAATTGAAACCTATTACCTATATATTTAATGGAAAAACAAGAACGCATATTGGTTATATAGCACAAGATGTTGAATCTGCATTAAAAAAAGCGGGACTCGATACTTCTGATTTTGCCGGATACTGGAAAGAGCAAAAATGGAAAGAGAATAATAAAGGAAAAATTGAATATTTATATGATGAGAATGGCAATGAACTATATGACTGTGGATTGCGATATGATGAATTTATAGCATTAAATACTCATATGTTGCAAAAACTCTATAAAAAAGTAGATGATCAGCAACAAGAGATAGAATCTTTAAAGAAACAAATCTTTATATTAAAAAAACAGTCAAAATCATCCAATTAAAGACAATCACAAAATTGATATATAATCTATATTACTAGCATAAAAATTAAAGTTAAAATAATATACAAAAAGGACAGGGAGGAAATTCCAACTCTCCTGAGGCCAATTCCCTGTCCATAATATATATCATTTTGTTATCTTAACCGTTGATTTTTGCCCTTTACCTTTAAATAATTTCTTATATTTTGTTAATTTACTTGATGGCACTTTTATTTTCGCTTTAGTATTAATACCTTTGAATGCATTTTTCCCTATAGATTTTATATTTTTTGATTTTATAGTAATTGTCTTTAAATTTTTGCATCCATTAAAGGCATTTGCTTCAATTTGAGTAACATTTTTCCCTATTGTTACTTTTTTAAGCTTCTTATTATTTTTAAATGCATTTTTAGAAATAGCAGTAACTTTATAAGTTATCCCATCAATTGTAACTGTATCAGGAATGGTAATCTCCACTTTTGATTTCTGTGATTCTAAATATTCAACGGTTGAATTTCTTTCTTTTCTGTAAGAAGCATCAGAATTAGTAATTATACTGCCGATTTTAGGAACTGGTAATTTGTCTAATATTTCTGTTTTACTATTTTTACAGACTATACATGTAAATTCTTTTGTTCCTTTTCGTCTTACAGTTGGTTCAAGTGTTACTATTCCCTCATCCCATATATGCTGACCCGTAGCTTTAATTATTTCCTGTGGGATTTTATAATCACATATTGGACAATGGCTTCCTTCTGTTTTACCATCCTGTGCACAAGTAGGTGGGAAAGCTTCATCAGTGATTATTTGCGGATGGTTAATACACATAACACGAAGATTGAGTCTATGACCACCCATTATCTCTTTCATTAATGATGAATCAGAGTCGGTATATATAGTTAACAAACTACAAAACGAAAAAGCATCAGCATTTACGGAAGTTACAGTACTAGGTATTGTTATCTTTTCTAATGATTTACAATCCATAAAAGCTTCATCCTCTATTATTTTTACGGAATTTGGTATATTAATTATTTGTAATCTTACACAACTTTCAAACGCATATTTTGATATTTTTTCAATTCCATCTGATAAATAAACAGATTGTAAATATACACAACTTTCAAAGGCATATTCTCCTATTATTTTTACCGAACTTGGTATATTAACAGTTTTTAAGTCACAGTCACACATAAGAAAAGCATGTCTTCCTATCTCACTCACAGACATACCATCAATTTCCGATGGAATAATCACGCTTTCATTTGTACCATCATAACTAGTAATAGTAATCGTACCATCCTCATTTTTCTCATATCCAAACATACTAGTATCAATCTCGGCTTCCGATGCTATGGCATATAAATTGTTAAAATTAACAAAAACAATAATAAAACAAATAACAAACAACCATTTATAAAATTTCATTAAAAATACTCCTCGTATACTATAATTTTTTTGATAATATATAACCACTTAAAAACAGAAAAAAAATTAATCTTTAGTATAATTACTACATTAGCAATGTGGTGTTATTTATTAACACAAATAAATTTTAAATCATATTAAAAATATATATTTTAATCAATAAACAAAAGGCAATATATTAATTTTTTATTGAGTATCCTTTTATGTTTACTTTAATATATATTGTACACAATAATCCATCCCCTCTTTACAATCTTATCCGTACTTTTCTGTCCCTTTTTCCCCATCAATTTCATTTAATTTTTTCAATTTACCAGCCGGAACTTTATCTTAGCATTTTTATGAATTCCTTTAAATACGTTCTTTCCTACAGATTTTAATTTAGTAGATTTTACTGTCATCGTCTTTAAGTTTTTGCATCCGTAAAAACACCAGCCTCAATTTTATTGATATTTTTTCCTATTATTACTTTCTTGATCTTTTAATTATTTTTAAATGCATTTTTAGAATATAGTAGTAACTTTATAAGTTACTCCATCAATTGTAACAGTATCAGGAATGGTGATAGGTGTTTTTTATTTTTTTGTTGCTGAATATTGAACTGTTCCATTTATTCTTCCTGATTTAGTTATTTTATAAGAGCCATTCGAATTAGCGATCAACAAACAACCATTTAGAATTTTTCATTTAAATTTCCTCCATTCTTATTAAATTAAAAACACTATATTATATATTATACAAAGAAGAATTAATATTGTAAAGGGAAAAAACGGTAGATAACCGCAAAAAGATATTAATCTCCTTACAACAATTAATATAATGAAACTCATTATACCATATAAATAATAGCAAACCAGTAAAAATCGGCTCTGCCCATTTGAAACTATTCACACACCTTATATTTATTTTATAGTTAACAATAGTGAGTATTCCGACGCAAAAGTGCATCCTTTTCGGAAATTCAGAGCACCCTTTTC
>CAJUFL010000028.1 GCA_910585605.1 uncultured Lachnospiraceae bacterium
AGAACCCTATATCCATAGATTCCTGCGTCCGTCCTCACCCGCCATGTAAGCGTCCTCAGTAAGCTAAACAAGAATTTATCAAACAAGGTTGACTTTCATCCGGTTCGTTTGTATAATTGGAAAATAAAAATTTAGTGAAATATTGCTCTGCCAGAGGACGCGAAATGTCCTGTGTTTTTGGGCAGATTAGAGGGAAATTCGGTGAAAATCCGGTGCAACCGCCATTACTGTGTTAAGGTTTTATAAAAGCCTTTCAGTCAGATTACTCGCATATTTCAGTGTTTAGCTTTTGGGTGAAGGAAAAGCAGGTTTCATTCCGTGTGAATCGGGATGTTTTCTTTGTGTGCTTTGCTTTCTTTGAAGGCAGGGCCTTTTTCTTTATCCACCCTTAATGATAGATGGCGACTGTCACATTCAGAAAAATCATTTTTGTTAAAGCTTTCCGGCTTATAACAGATAAACCTCTGATGCGGCAGCTGCCTTGTACAATGAGTCATTACGAATGGAGAGGAAATAGAAGATGAGTACGAAAACAACGTTAAGAGGAATTATGATTTTGCTGTTCCTGTGTACAGGATATGCATTTGGGATGTCAGGAGACGGTGCTGTCATACAAAAGGCTTATGCAGCTGAGACGGAGATCCCTTTGGGAGAGGGAACAAAAGAATCCCCCTATCAGATTGGAACAGCCGAGGAGTTGAAATGGTTCGCTGATTGTGTAAATTCCAGCACGAATCAATCTACTTCAGCACTTTGTGCACAACTGACAAAAGATATCGAGCTTGGGGGTCAGGAATGGACGCCAATAGGATATTATGACAGTTATAGCAAATGTGTTTATTATGGCGGTACATTTGACGGATGCGGTAAAACCATATCCGGTTTAGCGATTCATTCGGATAAACAGTATAGGGCACTGTTTGGTTATTTAAAGGGTGCTGTTGTAAAAAATCTGACGGTAAAAGGCGTAGTAGAGGTATCCCCCACTTCGTCTTCTTATGCGGCAGGGATTGTGGCTTACGGTTCACCCGTTACAATCTCAAATTGTATAAATGATGTAAATGTTATTTCTACTACAAAGGGGTATGTAGGGGGTATAGCTGCTGCGACATATTCGGGAAGCAGCATTACCGGCTGTGTAAATAATGGGATGATCAAGGCATATGGTGATTTTGCCGGAGGTATTGTGGGGACTGCAACCGGAGGGACAGAGATTAGGAATTGCTTTAACAATGGGAGCATAGAAAATACAGGCAAACCGTCCTCCTATGCTTATTCGACAGGAGGAATCGCAGGAGGCATTTCCGGCAGTTCTACAGCGGTTTCTTCTATTGTTATGTGTGGAAATACCGGAGATGTGACCAGTTCACTGAAACGTACAGGCGGCATCGTGGGAAGCTTAGGCGGAGAGGTAGAAAAATGTTTTAATACAGGGGATATAGCAGGGACTTATGGTGTAGGGGGAATTGCAGGAGATTCTGCTTATAACGCATCAACGGTTGTTTCATGCTACAATACCGGAATTGTGACAGGGAACACACCAGCAGCTGAATTTAGTGATTCCAATACCAAGGGCATTGGTGGAATCATCGGTGGTGTGGCTTCTAATACATATAAAGCTTTTCTTTCTGGTTGTTATAATGCAGGAAACGTGATATTGAGTACAGAGCTTACCGATGTGTTATCCGGTGGAATTGTCGGCGACAGCAGCGGAAAAAATTACAGCGGGGTAGAAACCACTGGGCTTGTTACGGCAGATAACTGTTACTATCTGAATTCCTCCGCAGTAAAGGGGGACGGTCGAAATGAAGCTATGGCGGGAATTACTGCTAAGACCGGTGAGAAAATGTCGGATTCCGGTTTTCCTGCATTACTGGGAGAAGATTACATAAGCGATACCAATGGCGGGTATCCGCTGTTGGGATGGCAGGACCCGGATGCAAAATATATCGTTCATTTTGGGATAGAGCCTTCCGGGGCAGTGCTGATCGTCAGGGATGCTGACGGTAAAAAAGTGGAGCCTGATAGCGGAAATACCTATCTGTTGGAAAACGGCACTTATTCTTATACAGTTTCCGGTGAGGAATGTGAGGATGCTGTTGGCAGCTTTACCGTAGCATATGGAGGGCAGACGGTTACAGTTTCCCTTCAGGTAAAAACATATGATTTTGTATTTGAAACGGAGCCGGAAGATGCCGACCTTAAAGTAGAGGGACAAATGCCGCTGGCTGACGGCAGGACCTATCGCTTTGCAAGGATGGGGAATCCATATAGTTATAAAGTGGATGCTTACGGTTATGAAGCATGGGAAGGAGCCGTGGAAGTAACGGGAAATGCAGATACAGACCGATGTAAGATAACTTTAAAAAAGAAGCCGTTATACGCAGTTACAATTCCTTATGAAAAAGAATCAGGCGGGGTGGACGGTGATGTAAATATACAGGTATCCTGTACAGGGTATCCGGCTGCACAGATATCCCCAGAGGAAGACGGCACATTTAATCTTCCAGACGGGCAGTATACCTATTCCGTTTTCAGTGCGGGATATAAAACGGTGAAGGGTGAATTTACAGTAAAAGGTGAAAATCTCATTCTGCCGCAGGTGAAGCTTCAGATTCAGACCTCATGGGATGGGGAAACCGTTACGGAACCTGGAAAAAACAGTGAAGGTATTTATCAGATTACCGGACCAGGCGAGTTTATGTGGTTTATGAAAAATGCGCCATTGACAGCCAGTGCAGAACTGACGACAGATATCCGGATTAACGAAACAGTTTCGGAAGATACCGGAGCACCATACAGCTGGCAGCCTGTGGGGGCATCAAGCAGTAAGGCGTATACTGGTGATTTTAACGGAAACGGGCATACGATTTCCGGCATCTATGTTGATGGGAAAAATGCAAGTAACGGGGGATTATTTGGTTATGTTGGCACAGGGGGCAGTATCCATGACCTTATCCTTAAGGACAGTGTGATTACCGGAAACGGAAGCTATTATGGCGGTATTGTCGGAGATTTGAAAGGAGCAGTCACTAACTGTCATGTGGCTGATACGGTATCTGTAACAGGGAAAGCTTATGTGGGCGGTATCGTGGGAGAACTGGATACAGGCGGGAAGGTTAGTGCCTGTTCTAATGCCGGCAGTGTAAAGGATACCGGAACGAATACAGGTGGGAATACAGGAGGTATTGCAGGACGCGTTTATTCTTCTTTATCAAATGCCCTTACCGATTGTGTCAATACCGGTACTGTCAGCGGATACCGGTATGTAGGAGGTATTGCAGGCACGGTCTATATGGGTGGAACATTGTGTAATGTATATTCCACCGGAACGGTGACTGCTACGGATACTGCTGCCGGAACGGCAGGCGGACTGGCTGGTAATCTGCGGGCAGGGAAAATTCAAAATGCGTATGCAGCAGCGGCGGTATCAGCAGTTCATAAGGGCGGCGTACTTGGTTATCTGGAAAGCACACAGGGTAAAACTCTGGATCAGGTATATTATTTGTCCGATATTGCAGACGAAGCGGTCGGTAATGAAAACGGCTGTACGGTGCAGGGCACAGCACAGATATGTACATCTGATGAGCTGAAAAATATGGCAGAAGCTTTAGGTGATGGTTTTGTTGAAAATGATTCCGAAATGAATGGGGGGTATCCACTGTTAGGCTGGCAGGCTGGCAGGATGGTAACAGATGAAAATGCCCCGATACCAGATGAAGACGGATGGAACGGTAAAACGGCATCAATAGCACCGGAACAAAAAGAAGGGGTATATCAGATTGCAACACCGGCTGAATTGAAATGGTTTGCAAAGGCAGCCGGAAATACACCGGACATAAAAGGAATTTTAACGGCAGACCTCAATCTTAACCATCGTCCGTGGACAATGATTGGCGGACAGACTTCTGATACCGCTTTTTGCGGAAGCTTTGACGGAAACGGTCATATAATTGAAAACTTATATATCGGTACCGGTTCTTCGGCAGGATTATTCGGATATAATGCCGGAGAGATAAAAAATCTAACGGTATCAGGAAAAGTCTGTAGCGCAGATGGACTGGCAGGAATTGCAGGCTATAACAGCGGTACGATATCTAATGTAACAGCAGAGGTTATTCTTAGCGGTGGCAACCATATAGCAGGGATTGCAGCCTATAATGAAAAGACCGGTATGATCACTGATTGTTTTAGCAGCGGAAGCATAGAAGGCGGTCAGTATGTAGCCGGAATTACTTCATTCAATAAAGGAACGGTAAAAGGCTGTGGCAACAATGCGGCGATTACAGCGGCCAGTACCTTTGTGGCAGGTGTGGCTGCGGATAACAGCGGGACTGTGGAAGGCTGTGCAAACAGCGGGCAGATCATAGGAAAGGCCGCAGTGCAGTATGCCTATGTTGGTGGTGTAGTTGGCAGAAATGACGGAACATCGAAAAAGCTGTATAACAGTGGAAATGTAGTCAGCCTGGGAAGCTGTACAGGCGGCTGTGTAGCGATAAATACTTCCGGTTCAGCGGCACAGGGACTTTATAATGTCGGTGACGTATGCGGATCTTATATAGATACTGAAGAGGGAGAAGATTTTCGTGTAGGCGGTGCCATTGGCGAGGTTGTGAACGGTGTCAGTGATGCCTATACCCTGAAATCCCTGACAATTCAATGCGGTGGTACGTTGGTGACAGCAGAGGAGATAGCCGGAAAAGCGGGGGAACTTGCAGGTATGCTTCCGGCAAAATCAATGATTGACGGTACGGTATCCCTTGGAAATTTACAGGTGGGGGATATGGTAAAAGCACAGTATGCAGGTACTGCCAGGTATCCTGTTTTTGTGTGGTATGTATCGGATGGTGTGGATGAAACAGTATTATCTGTATCGGAGGCTTATGAGATTCCTGCCGGCATGACAGGAAGAGTGCTTCGTGTTAAAGTTATGGAACCGTCTTTTGGCGGTATTCTTTCCGGTCAGTCAGAAAAGATAGACGGATTTACCGGAAGTGTGCAGATTAGCGGTTATGCCGTTGTAGGCCATACCCTGACGGCAGTGTACCAGGGAGGAGAGACAGCCCCGGTTTACCAATGGTATCGGGGTACAAATGCAATTTCGGGAGAAAATAAGGCTTCTTATATCATTACCGAAGCGGATTTAGGAGCATCCCTTTCTGTAAGGGTGACTGGACAAAAACCAGGTTATGCAGAGCGTAAAACCGGTATTGTGCAAAGTGGTGAGGCAGCAGGAATCTGGCCGGTTAAGCAGACAGAGGAGCCGGTAAAAATTGCCGGAGTTTATGTTATTACCAATGAAAAGGAACTGAAATGGTTTGTCAATTGTGTGAACAGCGGAACTACTTATATTGATGGGAAACTGGCGGAGGATATTGTACTGACAGCGGAAAACTGGTATTCTATTGGTTCGGTAAAAAATCCTTATACTGGTACATTTGACGGAAACGGGAAAACAGTCAGTGGGCTGAAGCTGAATACATCCCGTAATGAACAGGGATTTTTTGGAAATATAGGTGGAAAGGGTGAAGTAAAGAGACTTTCCGTATCGGGAGAGATTACGGTCAATGCCGATTCTGTTGGCGGTATTGCGGGATATATAGAAGGTAAGGTCACAGGCTGTTCATTTGCAGGAACCATTAGTGGAAAAGACGATGTTGGCGGTATTGCAGGACAGTCCGGACTTAACAGCAACATCAGTCAGTGTATGAACAAAAGTACCGTGCAGGGAAGTCAGAATGTCGGAGGAATTGCCGGTTCTGTATCCTATGGAACTGTCAGTGAATGTGTGAACAACGGAACTGTCGGAAAGGAAGGTGTTACGGTAAATGCAGGAGGAATTGCCGGATATATGACAAACTATGCAGTTATTACTGCCTGCTGGAATAAAGGGAGCATAAGCGGTAAATCCAAATTAGGAGGTATTGCAGGGGAGGCATCCGTGTGTGCTGCTCCTCAGGGCTGTTATAATATTGGGAAGGTCGGACCCGGTTTTTACGCCTATGGTGTATTGGGTGGACTTTCCGGCACGGATTACATATCCGGAACACAGGGCAGTTTTTATCTTGCGGAGTCGCAAGCGGAAGCAACGGATAAGACTGCGCAGGGAGTAAGCAGTGCAGGTATGAAAAAAGAGAGCTTTGTGACATTGTTAAATGCACAGGCAGGAAAAACACTCTTTGTGGCAGATGAGAAAAATGAAAATGACGGATATCCTCTTTTATTATGGCAGACGGGCGGGGAAGGCTCCGGAAGTGAGACAGAGGATCCCGATAAACCGGAGATTTTAAATGTAACATTTACTCTTTGCGGGGACACTGTTCATGGTGCAGATGGAACACATATCGCTTATGAGGACTGGATTGAAACTACGGCTTGTACAATGTCAAGGGGTGACACTGCGTATGATTTGTTTAAAAAAATGTTGAATGATTATGAATTTGATTATGAAGTAAACGGAAATAGTTATGTTTCTTCTGTAACCGGTCCGGCCGGTGTGAAGCTTGGGGAATTTTCCAATGGTGCATTCAGTGGCTGGATGTATACCATAAATGATGAGTTTCCGGATTATATGGGTGAGACAAAGTTAAAAGACGGAGATAACATGCGTTTCTTCTATACGGATGATTACAGAGAGACAAACTGGAGACCCAATGATGCGACGGTAGAGGCTGTTGAGGGATTGATTGATGCCATTGGCACACCAATTACCCTGGGCAGCAGAGATAAAATAGAAACTGCCAGGGATGCGTATGAGATGCTGAACGAGTCCCAGAAGTGGAATGTATCCAATTATGATGATTTGGTAGCAGCAGAAAAAGAACTGGCGGTATTAGAGAAGCCATATATTGAAATCACTTCTGCTGTCAATGCAACGGCTGATTATATGCTTTCTCTGGGAACACCGCAGGTAGGCTCTGTTGGTGGTGAATGGATGGTATTGGGGCTTGCCCGCAGTGGTAGGGAAATAGCTGATGGTTATTATAAGAATGCTGTTCAATATATAGAGCAGAAGATAGATGCAGACAGCAGGCTTCATGAGATAAAGTCTACGGAAAATTCCCGTATGATTCTGGCGTTAACTGCGGCAGGATACGATGCATCCGATGTTGCAGGGTATAATCTGCTTAAAGGTCTGACGGATCTTGAGTATGTAAAGGGTCAGGGGATCAACGGTGCTGTCTGGGCGTTGATTGCATTTGACAGCCATAACTATAAAATTCCCGGGGATGTTGGAAATAGCACCACGGTGACCCGTGAAAATCTGGTTCAGACTATTTTGGATGATCAGCTTTCCGACGGCGGCTGGGGTCTGGATGGAATCACGACGGAACCGGATATGACAGCTATGGCACTTCAGGCACTGGCACCTTATTATCATAAGGATGAGAATGTGAAGGAAGCTGTAGATAGTGCACTTTCCTGTCTGTCGGTTATGCAGCTTGCGGATGGTGGCTATGGTAATGCGTATCAATTGAACCGTTCCTGTGCCGAATCCTGTGCACAGGTCATCGTTGCATTGACAGCACTTGGTATTGACCCCTGCACAGATGCACGCTTTAGTAAAAATGGTCATAGTGTAATGGATGCACTGAACAGTTTCTTTGTAGAGGGTGGTGGGTTCAGGCATACCGCAGGAGGAGAGCGAAACGGTATGGCAACAGAACAGGGCTATTATGCACTGGTTGCTTATCAGAGGTTTATAGAAGGGAAAACCGCTCTTTATGATATGTCTGATGTAACTATCCGGAAAACAGACAAGGAGATAACACATAGCCATGTATGGGATGACGGTAAGATTACGAAACAGGCAGGCTGCGGGGAATCCGGAATAAAAATATTCACATGTAAGGAGTGTGGTATGGAAAGGACCGTGGGAATAGAAGCAACAGACAAGCACGAATGGGACGACGGTATAATAATTAAGGAAGCAACATATATGGAAGAAGGCAGCATCAGATATACCTGTAAAGTCTGTCATGGAACCAAAGATGAGCCGATAGCAAAGGCACAGGCAGGGCAGGTTAAAAATCTCAAAGTAAAATCAAAAGGTGTAACGGAGATGACGCTTTCATGGAACGGTGTAAAAGATGCGACGTCATACACGATACAGCAGAAGACAAAAAAGGGAAAATGGAAAAAAGCCAAAGTAGTCCGTGTAAAGAAAAAAGCCGAGGTTACGGGTACGAAGGCGGTGGTAACCGATCTTAAGGCAAATACAGCTTATGCTTTCAGAATCAAGGTCAATATCGGTGACAGCTCCGGTTCATACAGCCAGGCGACGAAGTTCCAAAAAACGAAAGCGGCAAAGAAACTGAAGAAGCCTGCTGCAATTCCGGCAGGAAAATTAAAGGCAAAAGCGGAGAGTGCAGATAAGATTCTTGTAACGTGGTCTCATGTAAAGGATGCATCAGGTTATCAGGTGAGATGGTCAATGGATGGGAAAAAATGGAAATCAAAGACCATATCGGCAGTGCAGACAAGCTATTCCATAACAAAGCTGAAGGCGGGCAAAAAATATTATATACAGGTTGCAGCAAAGAACAAAAAAGGGAAGGGAAGGTATAAAAAAGTAACGGCAAAAACTATGGCAAGGCACTGAATATCGTGGTAAAATAAAAAAGATTTGTGTAAATTAGAGCCAATCATCAAGCGAATGTACAGAATGTCTGGGATTGGCTCTAAATAATTATGAAAATATGAGAGACGGGAATTACCTGTATTAAAATCATTTCGTGATGGCGGGCAAACAGGCAATCAATTTGTGCGAATAACAAGCCAAGCGTAGATACTTGCATATATATTTGGTGTCTATCGCAGCAAACAAAATTTGCAAAGCAAAATTGGTTACAACTAGGGAGAAAAAATGTATGGAAAATGAGAGAGAAAAATATATCATGCTGCTTCGCAAAAAGCAAAAGGAGACAGGACGTTATCCGAAGAAGTCAGATTTTTCCGAGGAAGAAACGGCAATGATAAAGTCCTATTTTGGACCGTGGCCCAGAGCACTGGAGGCAGCGGGAGTGAAGGAGCCAAGGGAAAAAGACAAAGCGGAGCACAAAAGGCAAAAGCGTATCGAACAAAAAAGAGCTTTGAATGCCAGAAGGAAAGAGCAGCAAAAAGGTAATTCACAAAAGGGCGGTGAGGTGTAAATATGAATCGCAGAAAGTGGAAGAAAGTTACGGTTATTGTGACCATGATGCTGGTACTTGTGTTTGCATTCTGGTATGGTGGAGACGGAGAGGGTTTATATGGTTTTTCTGTTTCTGATTCGGAAAATACGGATAAGGGTATAAGTGAGAAGACCACGGATTTCCGGGAAGATTCACTGTCAAATGAAGGCTCAGGAAGAGGAGAGCAGACTGGGGATTCAGAGGGAATATCATCAGGGCAGTCAGATAAAACATCCGGTAAAAAAGAGAACGTATCGGAAGATGGAAATATCTTTCAAAAGATTTTCATGAAAATAAGACAGACCAGTCATTCTTCCAATACGGTGAAGAAGAAAACACAGAATAATAAAAAAGCACAAGCAAATGCAAATAAAGCGGCTAAAAAAAGCAGAAAGAAAAATAAAAAGACTGCTGATAAGGAACAAAAAGAGACCTCTGATACAGAGGGGCACAAAACGCAGGATGGCAGGACTTCTGAACAGACCAGAACGAATCCTGATTCCGGTACTGAGGCAGATAACAGTACTTCACAGCCGGCAGATGAAATTATCGACAATAAAATAAGCTGTGCGATTTCCATTTCCTGTAAAACCATATTGCAAAATATGGACAGACTGAAGGAATCAAAGAAAAAAATGGTGCCGCAGGATGGATTGATTTTGACAACCACAGTGGTGAAGATAAAAGAAGGAAGCAGCGTATTTGATGTGTTAAGGGATGTGACAAAGGCAAATAAAATTCATCTGGAATATAATTTTACACCTTTATATAAAAGTTATTATATTGAGGGAATCCATAATCTGTATGAGCAGGACTGCGGAGAACTTTCCGGCTGGATGTACAGTGTAAACGGAAAATTTCCGGGAATCAGCTGTTCGTCCTATGAAGTAAAGGAAGGAGATATCATAAATTGGGTTTATACCTGTAATTTGGGTAAGGATGTAGGTGGCTATTTTGAAGAATGATTTACAGTATCATCCGGTTATCGATTTTATATATTTTGGTTGTGTCATTGGTTTTGGCATGGTGTTAATGCATCCGGTTTGTCTGGGGATTGGTCTGGTCAGTGCAATCTGTTGTACTGTTCATTTTTTCGGGTGGAACCGGGCAAAGGAGGGATTTGGGTTTCTTGCTGTTTTGATGGTCATAACGGCGGTGATGAATCCGGCGTTCAGTCATCAGGGGATAACCGTGATCACCTATCTCCCCACGGGAAATGTATTGACACTGGAATCCGTTTTGTATGGTCTGGCAGCAGCATGTATGCTGGCAGAAACGCTTTTATGGTTTCGGATCATGTGTGGTATTTTGACTACGGATAAGATTGTTTATCTGTTTGGTAAAGGGTTTCCGGTTCTGGGACTCATGCTGTCAATGATTCTTGGTTTTATTCCAAAAATCCAGAGGAAATTTTGGGAAATCCGGCTGGCTGGGCAGGCGGGACATCAAAAGGAGCTGGATATGATTGCAAAGAAGTATAATTCGGGGGTATTTCCCAGCCGGATAAAGGCTGGAATTTTTATAAAGATGTGCCGCATGCGGTATGGGACAGATAATCTCTCTATCCTGATTACCTGGATATTGGAAGATGCAGTAGAGATGGCAGACAGTATGAAGGGCAGGGGATATGGAATAGAGGGCAGGACTTCTTTTACCATATACCGCTTTACAAAAAGGGACACAAGAAAGCTTATACTGCTTATGGCAGAAGTTGTGTATATTCTGACAGGTATTTTAAGGGGAGGTATCAGCTGGGATTATTATCCGGAAACTGCTGGAGCAGGATTTGGAGGATATTCCGTGAGTATTTATATTGTGTACCTGCTGATGTGTATGGCATCTGTGATAGAAACTACGGCAGAGAGCGGAAGATTATCAATGACTGTTGGAAAATAGTGTCTTATCTTGTTGATAATTAAGCAAAATAATTTTTCTATTTACACATCTGCTATGTTGAATTTTCCAGTCGCAGCCACCGCTACGTGGTCAAAAATTCACCTTGCAGATAAAAACTGACTATGGACAATTGAAGGAGATATATGGAACAGATTAAAATTAGTCATTTGACATTTTCATATGGAGAGGAAAATACATTTTCCCTTAGGGATATATCATTTACAGTAGAACAGGGTGAAATATTACTGATAATCGGGGAATCGGGATGTGGAAAAACCACATTGTTGAGACATTTAAAAAAGGATTATATGCCGTCAGGAAAGAGAGGGACAGACAGCCGGATACTGATAGCCGGAGAACCCATTGAGGGATTAGAAGAAAAAGAGCAGGCAGAAAGGGTGGGATTTGTCAGACAAAATGCAGATGCCGCACTGGTGACGGATAAGGTATGGCATGAACTGGCATTTGGATTGGAAAATCTTGGATACCCACAGGAAACCATGCAGAGAAAGATTGCCGAAATGACGGCATTTTTTGGGTTGGAAGGGATTTATCATGAAGAGATTTCCAAGCTTTCCGGAGGGCAGAAGCAGATAGTAAATCTGGCATCCGTTATGGTAATGGAACCGGAAGTACTGGTGCTGGATGAGCCTACCAGCCAGTTGGATCCCATTGCAGCAACAGAGTTTTTTCATATGATAGAAAAGATTCATAGAGAGATTGGAACTACCATTGTTCTTACGGAGCACCGGTTGGAGGAAGTTTTTTCTCTTTGTGACAAGGTTATGGTATTGGAGCAGGGGAAGGTTTTGATGGAAGGTTCCCCAAGACAGGTGGCATCTGGGTTGTATCGGGGCAGAAATTCCCTGTACCGATCCCTTCCGGTAGCAGCTGCATTGTATCTGAGGCTGGAGGGACAAGAAAAAACGGTGGGGATTACCTTTGAAAATCAGGTATCAGATGCGGTGTCAGAAAGTATGCAGGAGATTCCTCTTACGGTAAGTGAGGGAAAGAAATGGCTGGAATCCCGGTATGAGAAGCAGCAATTTCCGGCAAAAGATTTGGAAACTTTCAAAGAGGAAACAGAAGACTTTTTTTCAAAAGAGAGGAAAAAAAATCCGGTTCTGTCTGCTGATGAGATATGGTTTCGCTACGAACCGGAAAGCAGGGATATTATAAAAGCATGCAGTATGGAATTGGAAGGAGAAAAGATTACTGCAATTCTGGGTGGAAACGGAGCAGGAAAATCTACATTGCTGCATATTTTAGCCGGTCATTATAAGGTACGCAGAGGCAAGGTGAAAGTAATGGAGGGGAGTATCGGCATGCTGCCGCAAAATCCTCAGGCAATGTTTGTCAAAAAGACGGTGAAAGAAGAACTGGAGTTGTCAGGAAAACGTCAGCAGGATGAAGAAGGGGCTTTTGTGAAAGACGGTTTCGGGTTGGAAGAAATCATAGATTTCTGTAATCTGGGTGAAGTGTTAGGGCAGCACCCCTTTGACCTGTCCGGCGGGCAGATGCAAAAACTTGCCTTGGCAAAGCTGTTGCTGGAGAACTATGATATCCTTCTGCTGGATGAGCCAGGCAAGGGAATGGATTATGCGTTTAAGCTGGAAATGGGAAAGCTGCTAAAAAGGCTTACAGGTATAGGGAAAACGATTCTCATAGTCAGTCATGATGTGGAATTTTGTGCCCGGTATGCAGATATATGCGGATTGTTCTTTGACGGGCATATAGTATCCGTTTCGAATACCCGGACATTTTTCCGCCAGAATGTATTTTATACCACAGCGGTGGCACGCATATGCAAAAACATATTTCCCAAAGCAGTTATTATGGAAGATGTACTGGAAGCCTTTGGGGTCATGCCAGAAGAAGAAAAACACATCTGCCTTGCGTCTGAAGAAAGCGGCAGGTTCGCAGAGGGCAGAGGAGGAAATGGTGAAAGTGATATCAGGTCGCCGGAATCCAGGGAGAGGAACGAAAAAGAGGACGGTAGACCAGTAAAGGACAGTAAAAGGGATGGCAGACAGCCGGGTATCCGGGAGGCAAGCAGAAACAAGAAGGGTTGCAAAGAGATTCTGTTATCCTCGAATGTAGAGATACCGGAAGAGGCAGTATTAGATAATAGAGGAAAAGGAAGGCGGAACTATCTTGTTTCCCTGATTATCTTTTTTGCGGTAATGCCTGTTACTATATATATTGGACATTCTGTTTTGCAGCAGAGGAAATATTATTTCATTGCAATGCTTTTGATATTGGAAGCCATTTTGTCATTTTTTCTAAGTTTTGAAAAGAGGAAACCAAACCTGCGGGAGAGTATGGTTATTGTAGTGCTGAGTGCTGTTACCGTGGCAGGAAGGGCAGCATTTTATATGGTTCCCCATGCGAAACCTATGGCAGCATTGATTATCCTGTCGGGAGCCGGACTTGGCGGAGAAGCAGGATTTTTGGTTGGGGCATTGGCAATGCTGGTGTCCAATATATTTTTCGGACAGGGACCATGGACACCGTGGCAGATGTTTGCAATGGGAATTCTGGGCTTTGTGTCCGGAATTGTATTCCGGCAGGATACGCCATGTGGTAAAAAGAAAAAGTACGGAATCTGCGTGCTGGGATTTGCTTCTGTGATTATCCTTTATGGCGGAATCATGAACCCGGCATCTGTTTTGATGTATCAGGAAAATGTAAATTGGGAAATGATTTTATCGGCTTATGCAATGGGGCTTTCCTTTGACTTGATCCATGCAGCATTTACATTTCTTTTTCTGTGGCTTGGAGCAGGTCCGATATTGGAAAAAATTGGACGGATTCGCAGGAAAATCTATTGAAAAAATGGATACTGCAAGGTACAATAAAAAGCGGCTAGTCATATCAGGTGGCAAAGTTACAAAAGCTGCATATAAAATTGAGAAATGGAGGAATTTACTATGAAACCGGTAAAACGTTTGAACAGGGAACTGCGTGCCAAGGGAACGGTAATCAGTCTTTATAAAGATACGGTAGAAGTAAATGGTCATGTTGCGGAGTGGGATTATATCCATCATGACGGAGCTGCTGCTGTAGTGGCAGTGAATGATGACGGAAAGCTTTTGATGGTTCGCCAGTATAGGAATGCATTAGACCGCTTTACATTGGAACTTCCGGCGGGAAAGCTGGATGATCCCAAAGAGCCCACTTTGGAATGTGCCAGACGGGAACTGGAGGAGGAGACAGGATATTGCAGTGATGATTTTGAATATCTCCTTACTGTCAATACGACAGTTGCATTCTGTGATGAAAAGATTGATCTGTATGTAGCAAGGAATTTAAAAAAGACAACACAGCATTTAGATGAGGATGAAGAAATCAATGTGGAACTGTGGGATGTAGAAGACTTGCAACAGCTGATTTATGAGGGAAAAATGACGGACGGCAAGACAGTCGCAGGGATTATGACTTATGCGGCAAAGTATAACAGATAAAAGATTTCAGATAAATATGTATTCTTAATGACAGGCGGCAGTGAATAAAACTGTGGTCTGTTATTTCTTTTAATATTCTTTTGTTATAAAATCACCTGAAACTGTATAAATAATAAATGTATGAAGTTGTTGAATTGATAATGGATGTAGCATATATTGGGCTGTAATTAGAGTTTTTAAATAAAATACTATATATTTAAATAATATTATATAGTATTTAAATGACATTTTCATCACATAGAGAACATAATGGTTTTTTTGATTTTAAATAATACTATAGTTATAATATATATGTTGACAAATTTAAAAAAAGTAGTATAAAAAAACAAATGTTATGGATTGGATTAGAAGTTTTAAAGATATAGGAATCTTTGCATTATAATTGAAATCCAATTGTGCTGGTTATTTTGCAGGAGATATCCTAATAAGCTTTGTAAGTCCTTTCCAGCATTAAAAAATTAGGCATTTGCGAAACTTGGTAAATTGGATATATGTATTGTGCAATATATGACACAACATAGCTGTTTCGCAATTGACTATTAAAAAATGTACGAAAGGAGGTAAGGTTCTGATTTAGTGAATTAGTATGTGAATTACGGCATAGTAAAAATGAAGGATGATGTATTATGAAGAAAAAAACAGTATTTTTAGTAATGGTTTTGGTATTGTCATTGGGATGCGGAATAATGGCTGTAGCTAAGACTGCTACTTTTAAGGATAATGGTGTTAAAGGAAGTGCAACGCTAACCTGTGCAGGAAAAACTGCTGGTGCTGCAACTTCCCAAACCAGCGGGGATACCTGTTATGCGTTTGCACAGGCAGCAGCCTGCAAATCAGATGGAACGTACCTGAAGGGGGTTGACAACACTCAGGTAGGATATGTTTCAGTGACCTGTACATATACAGGAACCGGATGTAAAAAATACAGGGGCGTGCATTCACTTAAGAATGATGTGTACAGACCGTTAGCTTCTAAAAGCTGGTACATAAATAAGTAAGGTTTTGTTCTGTAGAACTGATTGTAAAGAAGGTGGGAAGATGAAAAAAATATTTATGATACTGTTTGTTCTAATCCTTTTTGTAGTGGGTGGACTGAGTATAAGATATTTTACCCGGGACTGGACTGAGCTGGAAAACACTACATTTTATTATTATCTTGATGAGGACAGGGAAGTGGATGAAGATTCCCCTTTGAAAGAATGGGAGAAGATTCATGGAAAAATACAGGAACCGGCAGAAGATCCCTTCCCGCCTTCTTTTGAAGAATATGAGGATAGATGCGGTGCTTCAGAAATCGATCGGAGTTATCTGAATGATTATTCCAGCTGGAAAATGCAATGCGATAATATGCTGATAAGCGGTATGGTTTCCGTTTTTCTTTACGATGAAGAGGGGAATATTCTATATCGGAAGGAGAAGATTACGAGGGATATGGGAAGCTTTGAGGAAGAGATTGCTGACGATATGATGCAAAAAACATATTTTCTGATGGTTCTTCAGGAAGAGGAAGAAATGGAAGGATCGTTCGGTGTTACATTTTACGGGAGATAATGATGCAGCCGGTTAAAGGAGGGATACATATTTTGAAAATCAAGAGGCGGGTAATGCATTACAAATTGTCTAATTTACTACTGATAACAGGGTTTGTTGTGTCTTTTATTTGCTACGTCAATTGTATTAACCTCTATCATCTGAAGATGACAAAAGAAAAAGAAAACACAAAATATCAGTATGTGAATCAGATGGTACTGTTTTGTTCAAATCAGACGGATGAAAGGTTTTCACTGGAATCGGTGTTTGAGGATTTAGAAGGAAATCTGATTGTAAAGGAACTGGGAATGTATCGGAATGCGGTAACTGCCGAGGGAATAACAGATGTGATTGTAAACCAGGCAGAGCCATTGCAATATCCTGTTTCAGAAGGGGAATTGCCAGTGAAGGATGCAGATATTACTCAGCCGACAATCGTTCTGGGCAGGGAGCACAAAAAGGATGCTGTCTTTATGGAAAATGCGTATTATTATGAAATTGAGGGAATACCGTTTCGGGTATGTGCATTTATAGGCTCGGACAGCAGCGATTTATTTGATTATAATGTTATTTTGTACTATAGGGGAATGCCGGAAGAGATAAAGCACAAAATTGATTTTGGGGAAGCTTTGCAGGTAGTACTTGGCAGTAACGGGGCGGATACCTATTCGGTCTATGAAGAGATGAAAAAGCGTGCACAGAGTATGGACACCCATATACTGGTTACAGCACAAAATGAAAAGCATCTGGTTATGGGGCAGAGTGAAAGTGTGGATATCAATTATTATTTTGTTATTATGTTGTTTTGTATTGTGAATTCCATTATTGTTTCAGAATATTGGATTAAGAGAAGATACCGGGAAATAGCAATCCGACAGCTGCTGGGCTATTCAGATGTAAAAATTTTCCGACTGCTGTTGAAGGATATGATAAAGAATATTATTTGTTCCATGCTGGCAGCATTGCTGATACAGTTTTTACTTTATATATCATTTAATGATTATATCAGGCTCTATGCAAGCCAGATTGTTTATTATGTTGGGTACTGTATTCTTTTTATTTTTATACTCAGTTTGGTGATGCTGATCTATCCGTTATTCCTGTTAAAAAAGGAGAATATCTTGAAGCAGGTAATATCAAGGTAACACAGGCAGCGGGCAGACAACCGATTTTACAGTGGCAGGCAGTCAATTTGTGCGGATAAAGAGCCAAGCATAGGTATTTGTATATACATTTGGTGACTAATATATCAGACCTGCAAAATAAAATTGGTAACAAGTATCGGAGGAAATGATATGGATATTAGAAATATATGGATTATCTATCTGCGCCATGTCAGAAAAAACCGGATTATGCTTGCAGCACTTTTAATTGTTGCAGCTATTTCAGTTTTTTTGATCTATATCGCTTTTTATGAATGGAACAGAGAAAATTATAATATATATATGACTCGGCAATTGTTGGGAGATGTTCCGGATTTATATAATATCAGCCTGGCAACGGTGGATGCTGACCAGGCGACAGAGCTGGCTGTTGAAGAGTTTTTGTTGAAATTACCTGAAGTAGAAGGGGTTGCTGCGTCCGGACGGCAAATGTCTACCCGGGGGGAATGGATAGAGCTCATGGAAAATGAAGCATTTTTGGAGACGAATATGGAATTGCTGGCTGGAACAATTGGAGAAGCCTACCCCACTTTAATCAATATTCATTGTATTGACAAAGAGTTATTGGATACCGTTGGTTTATCCGGGTTAATGGATGAGGATGTTACGGATACTGTGCCGGTACTGGTGGGATATAATTTTAGGAAGATTTTTACTGTAGGCGAAGTATATACAGATAATATTAGTAAATGTCAATACCGGATTGCCGGATTTTTGCCAAAAGGTTTTCGGCTGCCGCCGGAAATGCCATTATATTCTGAATTATATATTGATGCAGATGATGGAATGGCAGCGATATATGACAAAAGACTGGATCCGGATCATATGCAGACACTAAATGCCAGAAATAGTATGTATTTTATATCGGATGGGTCGGATCAGGTAAGAGAGCAGGTTAATTTATTAGCGGAGGCATGTGGACTGCATGTCAAGATTTGTACAATTGAAGAAATGATATCAGAATATAAAGATGAGAATAAAGAATCTATTGCAATTACATTTTTGTTTACAGGAATTGCAGTATTGGCAGGGTTTATCGCTATCGTTTCTTCTTCTATCATAAGAATACTGTTAAATAAGCAGGAGTATGGAATACTCTATGCAAACGGGGTGTCATTTGCAGACACTTTTAAGATGATTATGCTGGATAATGCAGTAAAATTATTGACAGCACTGCTGGCGGCATTTGTGGCAGCGAGTTGGTATATTAAAAGTATAACATTGACTGATTTAGAAGAATCTCTGCGGATGCTGTATATCAGGGTTGTACCAGAAGTGAGTGTGATTGTTCTGGGATTATGGGTGCTTAGTACTGTTGTTCCTGTTTATATTCTTAGCAGGATGCATGTTGTAGATTTGCTGGGAGGGAATGAACTATGATTACAATCAATAATATTTCTAAAATATATGAAGGCGATGATTATCGTGTTGCAGCGTTAGATACCATCAGTCTGAAGATTGAAGAGGGAGAATATGTGGCTGTTATGGGACCTTCCGGTTCCGGTAAAACAACGCTTTTAAATATTATTGGCTGCATGGATTCTCCGACACAAGGGGACTATTATTTGAGGGAAAAAAATGTATCGGAAATGTCGGGAAAGGAATTGACAAATATCCGAAAAAAATATGTTAGCTTTGTGTTTCAGAATTTTGCATTGATGCCGGATTATACTGCATATGAAAATATCGAAGTCCCTCTTTTGGCAAGAAATGTGCACCGAAAGGAACGGAAGGAGAGGATTATTAAAACAATGGAGCAGCTGGGAATCGAAAACCTTGTAAATAAGCTGCCCTCGCAAATGTCAGGGGGACAGCAGCAGCGTGTGGCGATTGCCAGAGCACTGGTGGGCGGCAATCCGCTGATTCTGGCTGATGAGCCTACTGGTGCCTTGGATCAAAATACATCAAAGGATTTGATGGATTTGTTTGATGATATGCATAGAGATGGACATACGGTCATTATTATTACCCACGATTTGGAAGTGGCAAAACGGGCAGATAAAATAATTGAAATCGTTGATGGAAAAATAACTAAAATAAAAAATAAATCAACACAAGAATTCCAAGGATAATGCGATACCATCCAAAGACCTTGAAATCATGTTTTTTGATATATCCCATCAGGAATTTAATGGCAACGATGGAAACCACAAAAGCAACTACCATACCTACGATCAGAACGGCTAATTCCGTACCAGTAAAAGCAAGACCAAATTTTAACAGTTTTATAAAGCTGGCACCGAACATAACCGGAATTGCAAGGAAAAAGGTAAATTCTGCTGCAATTTCCCTGGAAGCTCCGATGAGAATTCCGCCGATAATGGTAGAACCAGAACGTGAGGTTCCGGGTATTAGAGAAAGTACCTGAAAGACGCCGATTAAAAAGGCATCCTTAAAGGAAAGGTTATGCAGGGTGATGATTTTGGGGCTGCGTTTTTTATTATAATTTTCAATTACGATAAATATTATACCATATATGATCAGGGCAAGAGCGACTACCGTGGCATTGTGAAAATGTTCTTCCATCCAGTCATCAAATGGCAGACCTACTACCATAGCGGGAATACAGGCGAATACGATCTTGATCCACAATATGATCTTATCCATATAACAGTAATTGTTACAGAAGGTTTGAAAGCCTTTTGCAAAGCCGGTATCGGCAGAATTAACAAACCAGCTTTGTTTTGGTGCATTTTTCTTTAAATGGAAGGGCCATAATTTTTCCCAGAATAGCACAACGACAGCCAGTATGGCACCAAGCTGGATTACCACATTGAACATTTCCATAAATGCATCGCTCTGATTTAGTTTTACAAATTCATCTACCAGAATCAGATGTCCGGTGCTGCTGATGGGAAGCCATTCCGTAATTCCTTCTACAATTCCCAGTAATATAACCTTTAACCATTCTATCATTCTGATTTTACCTCGCTCTGTTATTAATTTTTAGTTTTTGCGAAACTCTGTTTTCGCAGATTTTTGTTGTGCAATATAGACAAATCACAGCAGGGCACACTTTGTTTTTGGAAATAAGGAATTTCGCAATTACCCAGCTTATTATATTCTATGAATGAACATTAATAGATTATCCCATTTTTTGGACAAAAGGGCAAGGAAAACTTTCTTGCCGCATTAGTCAAAATATTCGTATACTGTTTTGGAAATGGACTGTATGTTTGTGATGGCACTGCCACAGTTGCTGCTCATCACACATATGATATAAGTTCCTTTTGGGGCATATACAATAGCGGCATCATGCTGTACATCATCAGTATCCCCTGTTTTATTTGCACATTTCACATGTTCAGGAACACCTGAAGGAATCTTGGATGTATTTACCTGCTCTGATAAAAGAGTAAGAAATGCATCGGAAGCTTCTGGACTGACGCATTGTTTTTTGTAAATTTTTTCCAGTAAGAGACCACAGTCTGTTACAGTGGTATAATTTCTTCCCGGGGAGGAAGGTGCCTTATACCGGGTTGGAACCAGCATGGAAGTGATGGTGGTTCCGGTATATTCATTTTCATCTATGTAATCCTGAATCACGCTGCGTCCGGCAATGTGGCTGTGGTTTTCGTCGCACTCCATTACCAGCAGATTAAATGCGTCATTGTCGCTTATGGAAATCATCTGGTAAAGCAGGGAATCGATACGTTCCGTTTCTTCCAATGTTCCCTTTTCTATTAAGTCATAAACAGCAGCAGCACAATATAATTTGATCAGGCTGGCAGAAAAATGCTGTACATTGTTGATGGTCATATATTCATTTTTGTTTAGATCTTTCACGTATATGGACCATGTTCCGGAATAACCGTCTATCATAGATTCCAGTTTGCTTTTTAAATCAGAAAGCCCCTCAATGCTTAGCGCAAGGCTGACAGTGTTGTCAAGGTTGCCGCTTACATCAACATACCGGCCGTCGGGGGTAAAAGTATCTTTTAGTACATAGCCGTCTTCGCCTACATATTTATTATCAATCCAAAGGTTTTTCTGCATAACTCCATCATCATCAAAATAATACTGTTTTCCCTCCGTAACATACCAGCCGGTTACCATGGTTCCGTCTTCACGGAATAAATAACTGACATCATCTATCATAAGCCAGCCGGCAACAGGGGTATTATTTTCTGTGTAATAATATGTGTCGTTTTCATAGCTTGTGAAGCCTGGTTTGGTTTCTTCAATTGTGTTTTCACTGTTATCCGGTGAGGTGCTCGTATCTTCCGTATTGGAAGTATCCGGAATCAGCACGGATAAAAGAAAAATAATAAGAATACAGATAAAAGACACAATGACGATCATTTTTGTATTTGCCTTACTGATATCAGGATAACCAATCGGTTTTTCTTCCTTATCTTCTGTTTTTTGCATAGTGTCCTCCTAAAGCGTATTGGACAATTCTTAAGAAAATCTTAAGGACTGCATGTGCCTATTATATAAAATATGATGTTGTCTTTCAAGAAAAATTTGGAGCTATTTTTTATAAAAGCATTATGAGTTAAATTAGAAAAATAAGAATGATGGATATGCGGTATATAATACATACCTGTATGGTGTACAAAATGTACCTGTTGCAGGTATAAAATATACCTGATAAAGGACATATAATATGAATCGGTGATATATAAAATATGGACTTATGGGAAAGAGCATGACTATTTATGATATAAAAATGTATCATTAGGACATAAAAGGGACATTTTTTAAAAATTATATTCAGGATACTATGGAGTTATTCCTGAGTCAGAGTGCTAGTGATATTACAAAATGACATTAATACAAAACTATTTGTAAAATATACTTGACAAAATGTAAAAAGGGAGCTATACTGCATTTAAACCAAAAGGGAATAGGAATTTCCTGCCGAAGCCACTTTGTGACAGACGGTAAACAGGCAGTTAGTTTTGTGAAAGTAAATTGGTTACAAGCAGATATTATACGAGGAGGCGTTGATATGAAACTGGAGGTAAAGAATATTACAAAATCCTTTGGTGAGAAGGAAATCCTGAAAGGAATTTCTTTTTCAGTGGAAAGTGGTAAGGCACTGGGGCTGCTGGGAAGAAACGGAGCAGGTAAGACGACCACGATTCGGATTCTTATGGATGTATTTCATGGGAACAGCGGAGAAATCCTTTTGGACGGAGAGAAATTTAACCCCCGAAAGGTGCAGATTGGTTATCTGCCAGAGGAGAGAGGTCTGTATCCGAAGCGTGAGATATTGGAGCAGATGATATATCTTGCAAGGCTTCGGGGAATTGGCAGGAATCAGGCTGTAGAGAACTCAAGAAAATGGCTGAAGCGGCTTCAGGTTCTGGAATATGAGAAGAAACTGTTAGAGACATTGTCGAAGGGGAATCAGCAGAAGGTACAGCTGGCATCTACTCTGGTGTGTGATCCGGAAATCGTAATACTGGATGAACCTTTCAGTGGACTAGATCCGGTTAATTCCCAGATTCTTCAGGAGGTAGTACAGGAGTTGATCTCTGATGGGAAAATCGTTATTTTCTCCAGCCACCAGATGAGTTATGTGGAAGAGTTTTGTGAGGATGTTGTCATTATTAATCACGGTGAAGTTGTATTAAATGGTAACTTGTCAGAGATTAAGAGAGAGTATGGAAAGAACCAGCTGGTAATCAGCGGCGTGGGAGTTACCCAGGCGGATATGGAAGCCCTTTTAAGACGGCGGCTGCCAGAACTTTTAGAGATAACGGGTAAGACCAAAGAAGAAGTAATCGTAAGATTGTTAGAGGGTGTTACCAGAAAACAGCTGTTTCAGAAGCTGGCCAAGATGGAGGAACTTGAGATTGAACATTTCGAGACTTATAAACCATCCTTAAATGATATTTTTGTAGCAAAGGTAGGTGAAGAATCATGAAACGTTTTTGGACGGTATTTGAATTTGAATTATTAAGCTATATTAAGAACAAATCATTTGTGATCACAACAATTTTGATGGCAGTATTGCTTGGCGGCATCACATTTCTTCCGAGATTTTTTGATATGTCCGGTATGCTGGGAATTGAAACGACAAATAGTCAGGAGGAGAGCACGGATGATGGGGAAGAAGATAAGGAGAAAGATGTAACAAGCCTGGGAATTGTTGATAAAAACGGCTATTTTGCGGATAAGGCTATTTTGGAACAGGCATTTCAGGATACGGAATTCATTTTTATGGAGAGTGATACGGAATTAAAGCAGTCTGTGGAAGAGGAAAAGATTGCTGCCGGTTTTTATGTGGTAGATGATATGAATTATCAGTATTTTGTATTGAATCGTGATATGGCGGACAGCAATCAGATGATTTTTAATGAGTTGCTGTCGGTGATCCACAAACAGATTTACTGTCAGGAGCATGATATTGATTATGAAACCTTTGTGGCAGATTATGAAGCGCCGGTTCAGTGTGAAGAGAAGGTGCTTGGAAAAGATGCGGCAGATAATTTCTGGTATTGTTATGCACTGGTCATTATCATATTCATGGTGATTATCATGTATGGGGTTATGATTGCAACCTCTGTTACAACAGAGAAAAGCAATCGTTCCATTGAGGTACTGGTAACCAGCGTTGATTCCAAATATCTGTTGTTTGGTAAAGTGTTTGCGGGTGCAGCAGCCGTTATTGTGCAATTGACTTTAATCTTGGGCGCAGCATTAGCTGGATATGGAATCAACCATGAGGTATGGGGCAACAATCTTGACATCCTGCTGGATATTCCGGCAAATGTTTTGGTGGCATTCGCAGTCTTTGGAATTGGTGGTTTTCTATTCTATGCCTTTTTATACGGTGCGATGGGAGCATTGGTTTCCAAAACAGAGGATATCAACAAATCTTCAGGAACCTTGCAGATGGTTATCATGCTGGTATATTTTGCAGTATTGTTCCAGCTGGAAAACCCGGATGGAATCATAATGAAGGTTTGTTCTTATCTGCCATTTTCTTCCTATTCTGCCATGTTTGTAAGAATAGGAATGGGAAAGGTTGCATTTTGGGAGGTCTGCATTTCCGTGGTCATTCTGGTAATCTCCATTCTTTTTGCAGGATGGCTTGCAGCAAAAATCTATCGCATGGGAACCCTGCGTTATGGCAATCCCATTAAGCTCGGGAAGGCTTTGAAGGAAATGAAGCAGTCGGAGTAAATCCCAGTACCTACTACATCATAAAATAAGTATCTTGCAGTTTGACTTGTTTAAATTTTCATCTGCAGCGTTGCATGTTCTAACCGTAGCCACCGGCATTAAACGTCCGGCGGACGTTTGTTCAGTGCGGACCGAAGCGGAGCGTAGACCGCCATCTAAAATTCGCCTTGCAGAATGAAAGTTTATTCTTCGCCAAACTATCAAGAACTTAATATACGATGTACTTGTATAGCAATTTGCAATTATATGAACAGATAATAAAAATATTGTTTTAATAATTTATGTTGTGCATGTTTAACGGAAGATATTTGAGATTTTTTGTTAAATATGCACAGCTTATATTATAAAAAAGTATCTGTGTATAAAGAAGAAAGGGAGAGATCACCATGGGTAAGAAGAAAATATGGACTGTTGTCATGACTGTCTTTCTGATTTGCCTTTTCGTGACAGGCTGCGGAAAAAAAGAAGAGACAACTCCGGTAGTAGATTGGAAAGAACTGCATACAGAGGTTGTCGTAAAAGACGGAGTGCCGGAACCGGAAAAAACGGTACAACAATTGAAGATATCGGAAGACGGCAGATATACGTTTCATCTAAACTGTAAAACGGACAAAGAAGGAATGCTGATGGGCTGCGTGCTGTATGATGATAAGGGAGAGAGTCTGTTCTGCTGTGCGGGTGAGGAAATGGAGGTAGTTTCGGAAGGAATAAAATTAAGGACAGGAACTTATGCAGTGGAATTTCGATATCTTACTAATCAGATTGACTGGGTGGATTTTTTTAGAGGCAGAGAAGGAGTTGTGGGGGCAGATTCCTATGAATTTCAGGAAAACGGGAGATGGAATATAGATTTGGAATATGGATTGGAAGCAGGGGGAACCCGCAGTGTATATTATTATCTGGGAATGATATTCGGCTTTATCTTTGCATTTTTACTGCTTGCTTTTTTAAGATGGCTTGCGGGAAAAATGGGCGGCAGGGTCGATTGGTGCGGTAGAAAGGATTCTTATGATGAACGGCAGCAGCTGGCAAGGGGAAAGGCATATAAATATGCATTTTTTACACTGATTTTTTATATGACTGTAGTTTCTCTGATTAGCGAATTTAGCAGGATATCATGGTTTATGTCTTTTTGCGGAATTTGGATAGGTGTCTGTCTTTCCATTATGGTCTTTGTGGTAATTTGTATTTTGGAGGATGCCTATATGTCTCTTTATGAGAATGCAAAAGGTGTTATAATGCTATTTTCTATTATTGCCATCATGAATCTGGCAGCGGTAGTACGTATTATTGTAGAAAGGTGTCCGATACTGGAAAATGGAGCAATTTCGCTGGATTATATGAATCTGGTGGTAGGCGTTATGATTTGTGTGATCCTGGCTGTCTTTTGCGGCAAGGTAATATACAATAAGAGACATTTGGATGAGGAAGAAGAGGAATAGCCTATGAAGAATTTGAAAATGAAATCGGCCAGGGCTGCTCTCGATCTGTCCCAGCAGGATCTGGCAACCGCAGTAAATGTTTCCAGACAGACGATTAATGCAATTGAAAAGGGGGATTACAATCCGACGATTAATCTTTGCAGGGCAATCTGCAAAGCACTTGGTAAGACGTTGGATGAATTATTCTGGGAAGAGTAGATATCCCGCCGCAGGCGGCGGGAGTTTGATGGATAGTGATGATATTTATCAATGTTAGAGACGTTCCTTCTTATCCAGAATATCACATTTTTTCATATACTGCCACAATACGATGAATACTAGAATAATAACAGTGATATTTAAAATGCAGCCCGTAAAAGAACCCACACCCTCTGGATCGATTAATGAATTACGGTACCACATTGTATAATTTCCCAAAGTGATGGGGCAGACCCAGTAACAGGACAGGATCAGCAGACAGCAGGTGAAGATATATCCTATCTGTGGCTGAAAAATAACTGCCAGAAGGTTTTGAAAAACAGAAATGGCAACAGAAGTCAGAATTGGCAGCAGAATCGTCATTTCCAATATCTGTGACTGCTTTAATCCTAAAATTTCCGATCTGGTATTTTCCCATATGTCGGCTGAAAGGGTAAAAGAAATATCTGCCTGCTTTATAATACAGAATAAAAATACAGTCATATACATAATCATATAGCAGGTTAGCACATGCAGTATCATCCATATCAGTTTGCCGGCAAGCCAGCGAAGGCGGCTGCCACTGTAGAGAATTTTCATACGGCCGTAGCCGATCAGGTCCTCCGAAGGATAACTCCCCACTGACAGGGCGATAAACAGGTGGATTCCCAGCCAGTAGACGGGTATGGAAAAACGGGAATCAAGAGAAATTTCGTGAATCATATCTCCTTGAAACAGGTAGAGGAGGTAATCAAAAAAATTGCCGTAACCCTCAATCATGTTATAGCCATGCAGGGCATGGAAATACTCATATGCCCCGTTGATACAGACCAGGACGATGGCAATCAGGAAAAGAAATGTCATTATCTGCTTTGCCGTTCCGTATTGTAAATCATGTTTAACCAGCCTAAATATCTTCATAATATGTCCTTTCTTTGCAGCCGGCTTTGCATAAACTCTGCCTGCTGTGGATAATCATCAAATGTTATAGGAATTCGGGTTCCTGAAAAACCTATGCATCCAGCCGGTCAATGATGCGGCCGTTATCAATCACGTAGATTTCATCGGATAAATAATCCAGTTCTTCCTTATCATGGCAGGCAATGATGATCAGTTTGCCTTTATTCCTTAAATCATATAGGATCTGCCGTATTTTTTTAATTCCGTCTTCATCAATTGCATTGATAGGCTCATCCAGTATGATAATGTCGGGTTCCCCCATGATTGCGGCAGCAATTCCAAGCTTTTGGCGCATGCCCAGGGAATACTCCCTGAAAAGCCGTTTATCCTTCGGCGAGAGTCCGACTAATTCCAGAACATGATATAATTCTTTTTTACTTAGATGGCAGGATATATCGGAAAGCATTTTGAGGTTGCTGTATCCGGTGTATTCATTAAGAAATGAAGGATTTTCAATTAATATGCCGATGCTTGGGGGAAGGGATATATCCTTTCCTAATTTTTTTCCATCTATTTCTACATACCCCTTGTCAGGATAGATCAAGCCGGCGATAGCCCGCATCAGCATGGTTTTTCCACAGCCGTTCTGTCCTCGGAAACCGTATATTTTTCCGCTTTCCAATTCCAGGCTGATATCCTTTAATATGGTTCTTTTTTTTATGTATTTTGTATAATCATTTATAATAATTTTCATAATGCTCTCCATTCCGCCCTTTATTCTCCTAAGATATCTTTTTTGCTCTTGTACACAACAAAGATAAAATAAGTGATGATAATTCCGGCAGATACTGTAACGATAATAGGTTCCCATGCCAGTGCATAATCCTGGGCTTCGTTGATCATGCATAAGGGTGACCATTTTGTACAATGAATCTGTTGTGCCAGCAGATCCCAGAATAGCAGGATAAATGCCGGGATGATCGTAATATAAAAGGTATTTTTAATAAATAAGCTTAGTACCAGCGAGGTGCAGGCAAACAGCCCTCCGAACAGCACTGTAATCAGCCAGAATGCGAAGGTATATACCAATGGGTTGGAATAGTGCAAGTCCCCCATGATTCCAGTCTGACTGATTACAGAAGTCAGCTGGAAAGACTGGGGAGTACCCACCGGAAAGAAAGCCGCCATGATAAAGAGGTTAATCATCAGCGGCAGCAGTACGGTGACGCTGCCTGAGAGATACGTAACCAGATACCGCACCGCATAAATCTGTCCCTTTTTCTTCCGCACTGCCAGCTGGTTCAGATAGCCGGAATGGGCATCCGTAAAATGGCTGGTGGAAAAGGGCAGAGCGGCAAGGACCGGCAGCAGCCAGTAGTATATCGCATGCCAGACAAGCACATAGTCCTCGCCAAGATAGCTCTCCGTCAGCAGAAGGTAACTGGGGTCGACTCCTGCCTTCTTCAGCCCGTTAATATAGAGAAAGAATTGTATGGCATGGGCAGCAGCGATCCCGATCCCCATCACCAAAGCCGTTTTGAATCCTTTCGAGCGGAAACAGCGCCTGATTTCTAAAACAAATAGTTCTTTCATGGCTCCTCCTTTGTTCTATTGCTCCCTAACCGGAACTCCAGCTTATCCAGGTCATACAGCGGTATGGACTGGTCGTGGTAGCCTTGGATTGCGGAAAAGGAACGGTTTGTTGCGAGATAAAAGTGGTCGCCGCTGCTGACATAGGGAGCCCAGCGTTCCGGGTCTGCCCATTCGTCTATGACAAAGCCGACGGTGGTTTCCAGCTTTTCCCCCGGCTGCATAAAATACCAGGGAAAGTAGTGGATCCTGTCATCGTCGAGCTCTTCCCGCTCCCTGTAATGGGATTTGTCAAAATAGCACCAGGAGGTGCCGCCCGAAGCACCGCAGTGTTCATTGATTGGATTGGCAGGGATTTGATATAATTCCAGACAATCCCTTTCCGATGCATTGATCACGTATGGGTCATCACGGTAGCTTGTGATCTCATAGCGGATAAAGACATAGGCAAGATCGTCTCCTAAGATATCATAGGTGGAAGGATCAGCGGAGAAGTCGCTTTCTGCAATGGGCACCCTTGTCCGGATCCAGCACCCCATATCCTCCAGGCATTCCGGAAAAAGGGCTGGGTCATCGGTTGCCACTGCGGAAAGCACCTTATAGCCGATGCCGTTGATGAAGAACTCCTCCCCCATTGCAGTAATATGTTTTTTGGTGTCATCCGGGATGTTCTCCCCCTCCGGTGGGCCCTGTCTGTGAATGAGAGACATATCAATAGCATACTGTCCGTTCTCTTCCCGTGTGGTGGTGCTATCCCCGGTACTGCCCGCCAAAACGGCAGCCAGTTCCTCTTCTTCGGCATTGGTTGCGGCTGCTTCCCGGAGTTCGCCCAGCATTCCCTCGTATACCACCGTTTTCTTTTCCTCCACGACTTCAAGGACATAACGGAAATCCTCTTCAGCGAGCCTGTTCCATCTGTCCTCTGGTACTTTTGATGGGGAGACTGTGGTCCAGAAAATGATTTCGGAGGAATCCCCCGGTTCCAGTATGCCGCCTTTTTCACGATAGAGCGTACCCATTGAAAAGCTGGTAGGGTCCGTACCGCCATACCAGGCGCCGTTTTTGAAGCCGTAACAGAAGAAGCTGGGGTCGTCGTTAAAATCTATGGCAGAGTCCCGGTTGTTGGTGACGGAAAGAACCACACACAGTATTTTTGGAATACCCGCTTCTTTGGCAACTTCTTTTTCCATGTACAGGGTTCTGGTCAGGTTATATTGTTCATATTCTTTCCAGAAGGCAGCGATATCATAGATTCCGCTGTCTGCTGCCCTGACTTCCAGCCCGTTGATATCGGCAGTCTGTCCCGGTTCAATCTGGATAAACTGGTGTTTGTCCCGGTACTGTCTGTTTACGGAAAGCACAGCATATCCCCATAATATGACCAGACAGAGGATTCCAGCGGAAAAAACGATACGCAGTGTTTTTCTTCGCTTCATATGTCAGACCCCTTCCGGCTAGTAAATGGTTCCAGTTCCCCTGGAATCCACGCTCCACTCCCCTTTGCAGATGGTGTTGTCCTTCTGGGTCCTTTCCAGCCTTAATGCACCGTAGGTATCGCCTTTTTCCTTGACGTAATTGGTGATATAGCCGCGTGTGCCTACAGGAATCTTAAATCTTCCGGAACGGCTCAGGCTGTCAGTTTTGCTTGTGGTTTTAGAACCGTATACCGTAGCATAAGTGGCATGCCCGGATTCAGGGTGGCAGTATACTTTGCTTGTATCAGCCTTCTTTCGGAATGCGGTCCAGTATTCCGGACTCTGGCAGGAATAAGACCATGCAATGTCTGTGCTGTCTGCCAGGCTCACGGTTCCAACTAACATACAGCATACGGCTGCCAAAAACAATAATCCTTTTCTTAAAAATCCTTCTCTCATCATCATTACCTCCGTTTTGATTTTATACTAGTGCTTTGCTGAATAAAGATTACTGACTAACTATGGAAAAATGGTAATCTTTAGTAAAGTATACTAATGGTGATTACATTTGTCAAATACTTTTTAGTAATTTATAGTTTATTGATGCATTACTTGTTGTTATTTTGGGAAAAACGCAGATGCTCTTTCAAGAGTTCTTTATACAGAATTTCTGCACTCCAGGATACATTATGGGGAGTCAGAACAGCTTTTAGATTAATGGGCGGGATGAAGGATTCCCTGCATTTAGCAAGAAATGTATCCACCATATTTGAATCCATGCCGGAAAATACCAGCATTTCTGACGGAAAGTCAGGACCCTGATAAACGGTGTTTTCTCTGTTGAAACCTTTGATACCTGCAAGATATCCCAACTTCTGTTTATAAGAAGAGGACTTAATTTTTACAGGCTGTAATTTGAGACTGCGGCAGACTGATTCAATCTGTTTCGTCTTTTCTGGTTTTACGTGAAATAAAAGGATCTTTGCGTTACTTGCCATTTTTTTAGCTTCCTTTCTGCTACATCATATTGTTTTTTGTATAATATTACCATAAAGTTTGGCTATTTTCACGGAAAAAAATTCATTGTGCACAAAGTATATAATTGTTATAATGAAAATGATTATAACTATGTGTAATAGATTTTGATATTTTATGATGTTTTGATATCTGACGTGACAAACAAAGTATTTACGAGGGATATAAGGAGAATTATAGATAGGCGGTGATAATAATAATGAAACTATATCAGAAAATCAAATATATGACAGGAGTACTGGCGGTTTGTCTTGTTGTTTTGCTTTTTTCCATGCAGACAGAGGCGGCTGCTTCTAAGACTGTACAGGGAATCTGCAATTATGATGATGCTTATCAGGTGCTAAAGCAGGTGAATAAGGAACGGAGCAAGGCAGGGGCAGGAAGTCTTACTATGGATAAGGAGCTGCTGGACGCTGCTATGATGAGGGCTGCGGAATGTACAGTTGATTTTAGTCACACCAGACCGAACGGAACGGATTGTTTTACAGCCAGTGGCAAGATGTATGGTGAGAACATTGCATTGGGATACGGAACACCAGAAGCAGTTATGAAAGGCTGGATGAATTCAGAAGGCCATAAAAAGAACATCCTGAACAAGGAATATAACTCTATTGGAATTGGCTGCTTTGTGATAAATGGGTCCAAATACTGGGTCCAGTGTTTCGGCTTTGTCAAGGCAGAATCAGTGTCCAATCCGGGTAATTGTAAAAGTGTTTATAGAGTGTCTTTAAGTGCTTCCGAGGAAACTGTGTTAGTGAAGACCGGAGAGGAGAATGGCAATTCATTGCAGTCTGGAATATCCGGCTTCAAGGTTAAAGCAGGTAAGAAGAAACTGACTTTAACATGGAAGAAAAAGAAGGGTGTTGATGGATACCGCATTCAGATATCAACGGATAAAGCATTTAAAAAATCACAGACCTATACTGTAAAGTCAGGGATAACAAAGAAAACAATTAAAAAATACAAAGGAAAACGGTTAAAAACAGGAAAAAAATATTATGTAAGGATTTGTGCCTATATAAAAGGTACAGGAGCGAACAGGGAAAGACGCTATAGTAAATGGCAAAGTATCAGCCGGAAAGTTAAGTAGCAGGACAGGCAGATTTAAAGACGGGTAAAAGGTGCTGTGAGCAGAATTGGCTGAAAATCGGGAAGGAGATTATTTATGAAACAAAGGGGAAATGCAGGAAAAGCGGAACGTGCCGGTGCATGGCTGCTCACATTTGTAATGCTGTTAAGCCTTGTGATGGTGCCGGCTGGGAAGGTGGAAGCAGCGGGAGATATTGAGCTAAGTGTTACTACCGGAATCGGACAACAGCTGGGAGATGCGAATAACAATGCGGAGATTGAAATAGCGAAACCGTCAGGTTATGCTACAATTCAGTCTTTGCTGGATGCAGGATTTACAAAGATTCAGATTGATTACAAAATATCTGGCTATACAAAAGGTGGAAGCGGGACACCGGGTATGCAGCCGTACTATGCTTATGGTAGTGATTGGACTTATTATACAGGTAGCGTTTGGAAAAATATTGCTGATGGTGAAACCGGAACAGTGGTGCTTCCGTTAACAGGAGGCAACGGAAAATCAGATACATTGCAAAGGTTTGGTTTGCAGATTTGTAATGTTTCTACTGTAACTCTGGAGAGCGTGTCTGCAAAATTAATAGCAGGTGATTCTGCTGGAGGGTCTGGTGGAGGTGGCACAACTGATTTTGGAATAGAAAGAGATTATTCATCAGGTTTAGATATTACAGTCTCAAATCAGGGAGAGCCTTCAAATGATTGGTCAGGATTTGATATAGCTTTTAATAATAATTCAGGTTCTGTTATTTGTGATTGGATTGTAAAATTACAGGTTCCGAGTGGGGCGGCAAGCGCATTTAAATGTTGGAATGCTACCTTTTTAGTTGATGGAGATATCATTTACATGTATCCAATGCAATCAGGGAAAAATGCAGTGATTCAGCCAGGAAAATTGGGGGCAGATGTACCAGGAGGTGGATTTGGCGGCAAGTACGTTGATGCAGGCAGTATTCAGGTTTTGGGAGTATATTTTAATAAGGGCAATACATCTTCCTATGATTACTCATCAGGAAATACCAATGATGAAACTGGCGGAGGGGGTAATAGTGGCAGTTCCACAACGGATACGTCTACTAATAAAGATTTAGATGTAGAATATAATTATGCAAAGCTATTACAGGAATCCCTCTATTTTTATGATGCAAATATGTGCGGAAAATTAGAAGGGAAATGTGGGATTGGCTGGCGTGGAAATTGTCATATATATGATGCAAATATTTCTACTACAATTAACGGAGTAACATATAAAATAGATGCGTCAGGAGGTTTTCATGATGCGGGGGATCATGTGAAATTTGGATTACCGCAGGGTTATGCAGCATCTATGTTGGGAATGAGTTACTATCAGTTCCCTGATGCATATGAGGAGAATGGCTTGACACCACATTTACAGACAATTACAGATTATTTTTGCGATTACTTTAAGAGATGTACTGTGTATAACAGTGCAAAGAAGGTGGTAGGATTTTGCTATCAGGTTGGTGAGGGCAATTCTGACCATGGTGTGTGGAGTGCACCGGAAACACAGACACTAAATCGTCCAGCATATTTTGCCACTGCTGCAAATCCGGCAACAGACGAGGTCAGCGTGGCGATTGCAGCACTTGCTATCAATTATATGAATTTTAAAAATGTTGAGGATTTACAGATTGCGAAGGATTTGTTTGCTTTTGTACAAAACAATAGCAAGTCGTGTGCAACGGAAGGGGCGTCCGGTTTTTATGATTCAGCGTCATGGCAGGACGATTATGCGTTGGCAGCCAGTGCACTGTGGAAAGCAACAGGGGATTCTAGCTATAAGTCAATATATGACGCCAATAAGAGCGGAGTGAATCAATATTGGGTATTAGACTGGGCAAATTCCGGTGCAATGGCATCTATGCTGGCGGGAGATTCTGCCACCCTTGCCAGCATTACAGATGTATGCAAAGGAAAACCAACGATAGATAGCATTTTCCATTGCGTGAGTGATTGGGGTTCCTGTCGATATAGTGCGGCGGAGCAGTTTACCGGTCTGGCATATGATAAGATGACAAATTCCAGCAAGTATACAGCGTGGGCGGCAAGTCAGATGAATTATATGATAGGAGATAATCCCAATAAACGTTGTTTTATTGTAGGTTATAATGAGAATTCCAGCAAATATCCGCATCACAGGGCGGCATCACGTTCTAATGACGCAGGTCAGATTAATCAGGAGCATTATACATTATTGGGTGCTTTGGTCGGTGGACCGGGTAGTAATGGTACCTATAAAGATGACCAAAATGATTACCATTGCAATGAGGTGGCACTGGATTATAATGCAGGATTAGTAGGTGCTGCTGCGGGGTTGTATCATGTTTATAAGAATGCGACAAGTACTTATCTGTCGTATGCAAAGGAAACGACTACAAATTTTGGTACTACTCTGGCATCCGAAGAAGAGCTTACAGCAATGGGTGTCACCAAGTATTATGGCAGCTCATCAAGTGTAGCTGTGGAATCGGTTGTTTTAGATAAGGAATTGTTGACATTGCAGGTTGGTGCAGAAAAAACATTGACGGCTACAGTGACACCAGAAGGGGCTTCAATAGTATCATGGAAATCCTCAAATACAGAGGTTGTGACGGTGAAAAATGGTGTGGTAACAGGTATCGGTGCGGGCGAAGCAACGATTACGGCAACTGCAGGAGGGAAGTCCGTTGTTTGTCAGGTGACTGTAACTCCACTACCGGTTGCAGTCTTAAATGCAGATGCTCTTTCTGTTACTGGAGTAACCTATGGAGATAATAAAGCCGTTGGTGAAGTATCAATAATAAATTCCGGTGATGGAATTGCAGGTCCTGTATCTGCAGCTTTCAAATCTGGAATAAATTCAGATTTTAGCTTAATTACAGGGCAAATAGAAGCAATAATGCCAGGTGATACGAGGAATATTACAGTACTTCCGAAAAGTAATTTGGCAGCGGGGCAATATAAGGATGTGCTTATTGTATCTTATTTTGATGGAAAGGATATGCAGGAGTTATCTATTCCGGTATCTTTGTCAATAAATAGACGCAAAATTACTGTTAAAGCAGATGATAAAACAAAAACTTTTGGAGAGAAGAATCCGAAATTAACTTATAGTGTTACATCCGGTAGTATTGTAAAAGGAGACAGTCTGGATGTTACATGTAATACAACTACAACAGAGACATCAGAGGTTGGTTCTTATGACATTATAGTTAATGCAGGTGACAATGCAAATTATGATATAACGTGTGAGAAAGGAACGTTGACAATTAGTAAAAAAGCTATTACAAGCATTATGTTTCCAACTGCTGGGGATATTGAAGAAACAGAGATGTTGGAAGCTTCTATTTTATCAGGTGGCGATACATTATATGGAGATTTTGCATGGGAAAGCCCAGCTGTAATATTAGAAAGAGGAATCTGGGATGTAAATGCAGTATTAACTTTATCTGATGATGCAAAGAAAAATTATTCGTTTGATGAAGTAGAGGGATATGATGAGGAAAATGGAACAATTACTCAGAAAGTTAAAGTAAATGTGAGTCGTAAGGGATTGCCGAAAATCACATTTCCAACTGCGGAGACAATACAAATAGGTCAGTCATTAAAAGATGCTACATTTAAAGGTGGTTCAATAGAGTATGGTACATTCAGATGGGAAGATGATGCAATAGTGCCGGATAAAGTTGGAGAGTATTCTTATAATGTTGTGTTTGAGTGGTCAGATGAGTATAAGAGTAAGTATGGAATTGTATCAGGAGATAGTGATGAAATTAAGATAAATAAAGTTGAGGTGGTGGTTAAGAAATTGGATAATGAAGAAGAAGCAGTTCCACCGGAACTGGTAAAACGTACAAAGAATATGATTCAGATAAGGGCAGAAGCAGATCATGAATATTCGATAGATGATGGCGAGACATGGACGAACGAGGTGATTGGTGAAACCATCACCTTTGAAAGTCTAAAATCATTTACTGCATATACGATTACAGCACGGATTAAAGAGACGGAAACAGTTAGTGCAAGTGAGGTGTCTGCCGGACTTACTGTATATACATTAGTAAGTAATCCGTATGTCATTAATATATCAAATCTGGGAGATCCCAATTATGTGGAGGCTCTTTGTAAAGAAAGTGGAACATCGACTATTGAATATAGTGACAATACATTAACATTAAAGGAGAATTTTAATTACTATGATGGAAGTTACACAATTATAGGAAAGAATTCTGCTATAACGATTCAGACATCTGTAGATACAAGAATCATTTTATCTGATGCCTTGATGAAAATGGTGAAATTGGAAGGTAATGGTAATGCAGGTATTACGATTTCTGGGGAAGTAAATGTCACAGATACCATTTACTCAGATGATATTACAGATATTATAATAAGTGGAAATGGAACCCTAAATACCTCGGGCATAATAACGGAGGGGACTGTTACCATTGAAGGTGGCAGTTTGGTTATTGATGCATCTAATACGGGGGCAGCAGCGATTGAGGCTGAAAATGTTGTGATAAAAGGTGGAAATGTTAAAGCCACAGGTGGGGAAGGTTCGCCCGCAATATCATCAAGTAACAATGTTACAATTTCGGATGGTGATTTTACAGTAGCTGGCGGGACAGGATCAGCTGGTATGATAGCAGATAGAGTAACCATTATAGGAGGAAACGTGACGGTAACAGGCGGAGCTGGAAATACAGCGGGTATAAATGCTGATAAAGTTACCATTACCGGTGGTACAGTAAGTGTAACCGGACAGGGAGATCAACCGGCAATTAAAGCAGACAGTAAAGATATTAGGATAGAAATCATAGAAACGAATGGAACAGCTTACAAAGAACCGGATAAAGAGAATCCAAAGAAGCTGGTAGAATCGATTACAGTTGCTATATCATCTGCAACTATAGTAAAAGGCCAAACAGCAGCGGTATCTGCTGTGATACTGCCAGCAGATGCAGCGGATAAGTCCGTTACATGGTCCAGCAGTAATCCTTCAGTTGCAACTGTCTCACAAAGTGGTATAGTTACAGCAGTTTTGGAAGGAAAGACAGACATTATCGCAACGGCAAAGGACGGAAGCGGTAAGAGTGGACGAATCGCAGTTACGGTAATAGATAATGGTCAGGGAATTGGTGATAAAGCAGTTCAGGCAACCGGTATGACAGTGGAAGCAGATGTAAAAGGTGCAAAAAATATTCCGGTTAAGGGTATCTTTAAACTGGCACCAAAGAAGAAGATGGACCTGAATGTGATCTTTTTGCCGGAAGATGCAGTGGAAGAAGAACTGACATTCACAAGTAAAAACCTGAAGATTGCAAAGGTGGATGAAAACGGAATCATCACTGCTGGTAAGAAAGCCGGTAAGACAACGATTACTGTTACTTCGGAAAATGGCTTGAAAAAGACCTTTACGGTTCAGGTAATGAAAAAACCGATTAAGAAGGTCAAGATTAAGGTTTCCAAGAAGGTGGTCAAGGTTAAGAAAAAGATTAAGCTGAAAGCTGTGCTTACACCGAATAAAAAGCAGGCAAGTAATTCTGTTTACTGGAAATCAAGCAATCCGAAGGTTGCGGTGGTTTCTGCTTCAGGTGTTGTAAAAGGCATTAAAAAAGGTAAAGCAAAGATCACTGCTGTGGCGACAGATGGCAGTGGTAAGAAAGCAACAGTTACCATTCAAGTGAAATAGTATAATTATGCACAGAGAAATGTAAAAAATGATTTCTCGCAAATATGTAGGAGGGCAAATATGAAAAAGTTTAATTTAGTGAAAGGAATATCTACAGCCTTAGTTGCAGTGTCTCTTGTGGCAGGTTTTGTTATTCCAAGCAATGCGGCAAAGGCAGATGATGTAAAGCTGTCACAAAAAGAAGTGACACAGATGGGAGCACCAGCAGCACCCACTATTTCATTAAAGGAACAAAGAGGATCAGGACAGGTAGTTACCAGTTGGACGCTTACGCTTCCTGCCGTGCCAAAAGGCTATCGATTGTATCTGAACGTTTATCAGAATAATAATCCCTTTGATAGTGAAGTAGGATCATGGAGTAAGGATGATAAAGGCAGATATGAATTTACACCGGGGCGTCAATGGGGAAGTGATCAGTATGATGTAGCTGGTCAAGACTGGTCAATGGATAGGAGCGATTTTACATTAGGTGATAAAACCGTTGTTGCATATTATTTCGATTCAGCAGGATATGACACAGCACATAAAGCAGCATATGAGGCATGGTATGCAGCTTGTGAGGCAAAATACGACGCTGCATATGATGCATGGAGTGCAGGAACAGGTCCAATGCCGAAATGGAATAATTATTTTAATGAAGATACGATTCCATATCCTGCAAAAGCAGATTTTATGAGCCCGGCATCCAATCCCATTAAGATCAGTGTTGATTCAGAGGCAAGTGTTTCTGCTGTCGTAAAATCCACATCGATCACATTGGATATGTATGCATATGGTGCCACCGGTTTTGAGGTTTACCGCAAAGTCGGCAGCAAGTATAAAAAGATTGCAACAGTGGCAAAAAATACATATGCAGATAAGGGGCTTACCTCTAAGACTAAGTATTCCTATAAAGTGCGTCCTTATTATAAGAATATGGATACTAATAAGACTGTTTACGGAAAGTATACCCAGATTGACAGAAGTACCAAAGGAAGTGTATTGAATTTAAAGCTGACTGTAAGTGGAACTAAAAACGTTAAGCTTTCATGGAAGAAAGTGAATGGTGCAACAAAATATGAGGTATACAGGTATGCGGGGTCTTCTGACGAAACTGTTATTTCAAAAGGAATCGATGACTACTATAGTTCATGGGAATTGATTAAAACATTGAAAAAGAATCAGAAATCCTATACAGATAAGAAGACAGCAGCAAATCAGCGTTACAGCTATTTGGTTCGGGCAGTATTGCCGGCAGATAAGAAGGTAAAGGGAGATAAAGTAACCTATATTGAAGAGAGTCGATCTGTAAATTTTGCCTTTGGAAGCCCGGATGTATATGCAAGCTATGAAGATGCTTATGGCAATAAGACAATCCAATGGAAAAAAGGGTATGGCATTGATGGTTATATTGTCGAGCAGTACAAGCAGGGTGCAGCTGGTAAAAAAGAATGGGTTGAGATTAAAAGACTGGGAAAGACAGTAACGTCATATAAATTTGCAGCGGCATCTATGCGGAATCAGGATGGTACGTGGGAGACGGAAGTGGAATACCGTATCTGTGCATATAAGGGAAAAACAAAGAGTGATTACAGAAATTATTCCACAACAAAACTATTGGGCTTGGTAAATAGTGTGACGGCAAAGAAAGTAGCAAACGGAGTGCAGGTATCGTGGTCACCGGTTGCAGGTGCTGCTTATTATAGAGTATATCGTGTGAAGGCAGATTCTTTGGTTAAGAACAACGATATAGGTGGTTATGCGAATATGGGAGGTACAAGGGTTACTGAGTATGTAGGTGCACAGAATCCTGTAAGAGTGGATGTGGCAGCCTGGAATGCGTCAGTAAATGCATGGATCAATGATACTACTGGTACCGTTGCAAAGCCATTGATTACCAGTTCACTGGATGAAAAGGAGACCTATTACTATAGAAATTACCAGTATGCCCGTGATACATTTGATGCACCAACCACCTCTATTCTGGATTATTCCGGTGAAATTTATAGAGGTTCAATAGATTACAGCACGGACAGCAATGGAAATGAAGTATACTATGCACATCCTCACAAATACAATTCGAATGCAAATTATACAGTAGGACCGCAGAAGGGTGTATCTTATCAATATTATGTTATTGCATATAAAGCTGATGAATATACATTGGCAGATTATACAAAAGCGAATGAGGGGCAGGGCTATACTCCGGAAGAATTGGCCCAGGAATATAATGATTATATTTCTACTATAGTGGTAACACCTGGAACGATTAATGCTTCAAAAACGGCTGTGCAAAAGAAGTGGAAAACATACTCAGAAAATACGGTTGGATGTAAAAAGATTTCTTCTGAAGTAAGTTATACAACTGTGAAAGCTCCTGCGGGGAAGGCAACAATTAAGTCTATTAAAGCTGGTAAGAAATCAGCAACGATTAAGTTGAAAAAGAAAGTAAAAGGAGCAACTGCCTATAAGGTATATCGTTCTACCAAGAAAAAAGGTACTTTCCTGTGTGTTGGGATAATGACAAAAACAGCTTATAAGGATTCAGGCCTACAGTCAGGAAAGACGTATTACTACAAGATAGTTCCTATTGCAACAAGTGAATCAGGAGCGGATATAGCAGGAAAGGCTTCCAAGGTAAAGAGCGTGAAGGCAAAATAATTTTGATAATAGTATGATAGGTTTGAATCAGTAATTATTATAATAAATAAAAGGGTCTGTCGGGAAAAGGACAGTTCTAAATCAGGGAGTCTAAGGCTCGAAATGAGTCTTAGACTCCCTAACTTTATTTTGATGCAGGGACCCAGATTGGTATTAACAGATAGTCCCATTATAACAGATTGTAAAAATATATTCGGAAGAAAAATCTCTATAGTAAGAACTTTTCTTTGTATATAATTCATGGTATTATATCAAAGAAAGTCTATTGTTCATCGGTATAATGTTCCCATAGCAGGGTTTTTACGGAGGTTCGAGTGGGCTTTTATTATGTTGTTTTAAAAATAAGTATCAAGTAAAGGAGAGATGTGAACATGGTAACTAAACAAGCAGACTCTCGATCTAATCGGAAAATGAGAAAGAGTCTCAATGGAAGGATATTGAGGAGTACAACACTCAATATTTTGATATTGGTGGTTGTATGTTGTGTGATTATGGTCTTCTCTATGCAATTACTGGCAAATAATATTTTGTTAGACAGTTTACAGCCTATGGCCCGACAGTCGGCAAAGACAGTAGAGGGTAATATTCATATGTTGGCAGACCGAATGATGACAATCGCCAGTGATCCGAGGATGCAAGAGGTTGTTATTAGTAATGATGAAACGACAGCTTCTCGGACTGATGCTGCGGCTACAAAGAAGAACAGAGAGACTATTTTAACAGAGGCGGCAGAGATTTATGAACTTTATGCTATCGCCCTGTATGACATGGATGGTCGTTTGATTCAGGGAATGGGCAGTCCACCAGAAAGCCTTGACAGTGATTTTTGGGCACTTTTGAAGGAAACGGATAATCTAACTACCCATTCTGGGACTATTTTTCAGGAGGAACTGGGTATTACCATGGGTATGCCGGTGAAAGAGAATGGAGAAACAGCCTTATATGTGGTAGGTGTCTATAAATATGATGCACTTAATGATGTTATCAGCAGTATTAATTTGGGCAAAAATGGTATGGCTTATATGGTTAACCGGGATGGAATTGTTACTGGTCATCCTGACCAGTCAATTGTTCTTTCAGAAAGTACACTGCTTCAGCTTAGTGGAGGTAACGAGAAAGCAATTAAGTACGTGACTACAGGAGAGACAGGATCAACAGGGTTTGAGATTGACGGAGAACAGATGCTGGTGGCCTATTCACCTATTCGGGGTACACAATGGGCTTTGGTTATCCAGGTGCCAAAGTCGGATTACAATGATTTGATTAATAGGGCGATAACAGCAGCGGGAGTATGTACCCTGACGGTGCTGATTATTTCCATTTTACTGGTTTTGCGTTTGGCTCGTTCCATTTCCCGACCGGTGAAAAATGTGACAAGCCGCATGGTATCTCTTTCGAATGGTGACCTGCATTCAGAGGTGATGCATGTTTACTCAGGAGATGAGCTGGAAATATTGACCAGAACTCTGGATTCTACTGTAGAAAGTGTTAATCGGTACATATCAGATATTCAGCAGGTATTGACTCAAGTTGCTGACGGCAATCTGTTGATTGAGCCTCAGGTTGATTATAAAGGTGATTTTACCTTGATTCGAAACAGTTTGAGCACGATTCTTCAATCTATGAATGAAACGATATTGGGTTTTAAGGCAGCGGCAGTTCGGCTTAATAATATGGCTGAGGCTTTAAACGGGCAGTCGAGTCAGCTTCATCAGGCTTCCCTGAATCAAAATCAGGCAACGGAAGCATTGGTTTCTGAATTGTCTCAGGTGAAGGAACAGCTAAATAATGTTACAATGAGCAGTAGCCAGACACAAATCAAGACAAGCGAAATTACTCAGCGTGTTCAGGAGGCTAATACCCAGATGATGGCACTTTCCGATGCCATGGATGATATTAATGCTAATGCTCAGGAAATCACGAAAATTGCCAAAGATATTGAGGATATTGCTTTTCAAACCAGTATACTGGCACTGAATGCCTCTGTAGAAGCAGCACGTGCGGGAAGTGCGGGCAAAGGCTTTGCTGTTGTGGCGAATGAGGTCAAGGAGCTGGCAGGCAAAAGTGCTGAGGCTGCTCAAAATGCTGTGAATATGGTGGCAAATACCAGAGCTGTTATACAGACTGGTGTGAAGCTGAATGCCAGTACAGCCGAATCTATTCAAACTATTGCCGGTGTTTCGGAGCAGATTAGTGAAATTTCAGATCAGCTGGTGACGGCAGTACAGGGGCAGGAGAATGCCCTGACTGTTATGGAGGAACGAATTGAGACCATATCTTCTATTGCTGACCAGAATCTGCAAAATGCGGGTGGGACAAAACAGTCTAGCGGGTTATTGGCCAAGGAAGCGGAAGAGCTCCAAGCTCAGGTAAAGAAATTTGTTTTGAAGGAGGAACACAATTAATGAAACGGATGCTTAACATAGTGCTAATCCTGTTGCTTATAACGATGCTGACAGCCTGTAATGATAATAATAAGGCAGGTCTTCAGGACGGTTACTATACCGCTCAGGCCTCTCAGTTTAATTACGGCTGGAAAGAATATATTACGATTATGGTCAAAGGCGGAAGCATTGTTTCTGTAGAATATAATGCAGAAAATGCCAGTGGATTTATTAAAAGCTGGGATAATGCATATATGCAGACGATGCTACATACAAATGGTACTTATCCTAATGAGTATACCCGTTATTATGCCAGTCAGCTTTTAGAGGGGCAGGGAGAGGAAAGCATTGATGTTCTATCTGGTGCATCCACCTCTCACAGTTCTTTTCAGAAGCTTGTAGAAGCGGTATTGGAACAGGCCCGGCAGGGAAACGCCAGTATTGCTATTGTGGATACATCCGAATAAGAAACAGGATTACCTGGATTTGATTTAAGCCGGACGATTGTCCGGCTTTTTGCAGCTGGCACTAGTAGATTTTCTGATCTGACAGAGGATAGGATATCATGATAACTATTTTGGTTATCCCATTGAAGAGAATAAAGCAGCAATTTCATCGGCAGAAAGCTGTTTATTTGGATCGGTGGGGATAGATTCCAAAGTAGTTTCAGCAACTTTTTCCTGAGGGATGTCTTCCTCTTTTTTGAGGGCAGGTTCTGCGGCAGCAAAAAGGGCAGCAATTTCATCAGCAGAAAGTTGTTTGCCAGTATCATTGTTTGAAGGTTCTGCTTTAGCGGAACTTGTTTTTGCAGGCGCTTCCTTTTTCTTTTCTTTTTTAGGTGCGGGATCGGCTGCATTAAATAGGGCGGCTATCTCATCAGCAGAAAGGCTTTTGTTTTGGTCATTATCGGAATTATTACCGGATATCTGGGTATTGTCAGCAGTGGAAGAGACAGCGGATGGTTCTTTTACTGTATCCGAATTGGTTTTGTCTACAACAGTAAAGGTTCCTTTTTTAATTTTCGGTTTTGGTTCTGGTTCTGAGGTATTGGCAGCTACCAATGCAGCGATTTCATCCATTGAAAGCATACTGTTTGGATCTTTATTAAGTATTGTGTCCGTTGGCGTGGCAGATACGTCTGCTTCTTCAGTGGCGCTATCTGACAATTCTTCTGCCGGTATACTGTCTGTTGCAATTTCTTCTGATAAGGAAGTATTTATTATATCTTCTGCAAATTTTTCATTGGAAGCTTTTGATTTATCCTGTTCGGTATTGCTCACAGGTATTGTCTGCATGACAGTTGGGGCAGGAATCTCTATTTGCCGGACATCATTGGAAATATTCTGAAGCTCCTGTGCGATATTGCCAAGGTGCATGCTAAGCTCCTGATCCATTCCTTCCGGTTGTGATTTCAGATATGCCGTAATATCTTCCAGAATAGAGATGATTTCGGTGTTATTAGGTGCCTGAATCTGGTCAAAACCCTGAATCATGGTTTCATTTAACTGATTTCTCATATCTTTGATGGTTGAAACCAGCTGTGTAGTGTTATTCTGGTCATATTTGATCATCAGTCTGGTCGCTTTACTTTGAAGGTTAGATAAGGAAGAGAGGTTTTTGTATAATGCCATCTGGCTTTCGGCATAGTTGTTTTCCAATTGTGCGAGTATTTCCGCTGTTTGTTTTGCACGGATATAGTTAGCTTTTCCAATTCGTGACTGGGCACTGTTCATCATTTCCAGCTGGGTGGAAATATCATCAATCCCGTTTTTGATATGAACATTGATGGATTTACTTTTCATAGAGGAAAATGCGATCAGATTCTTTGTGAGAATAAATGCGGTTATTAAAAATAATACGCTGGTTCCCACAACTGCAAAGAGAATGCTACGATACATAATCAGTGTGTAAACCAGTGCCATTCCTGCAATCAGTGCAGCAAGTACTGATAGTGCCAGTTTGTTATCCTGTTTGTTCATAATACTCTACCTCCGTTTTGTATCTTCCCCGTATATTGTCATTTTTATCAATTCAAAGCATTATTTTCTCATTATACATGAAAAAATAAAATCCGTAAAGAAAGATGTTTCTTGAGTTTCCGCAGTTTTATCCACACTCCCCTGATTTTACTAGTATCATTA